>JBAUHS010000029.1:0-3862 GCA_049680405.1 Salaquimonas sp.
TTCTGAAATTTGATTACGTTGGTATTCATAGCCGTTCTCCTTGTTGGCGTTGCGAATGATGGTCATAGGGCAGGGGGACCAGGACAGCGCCTACCGAAGTGAAACGCAGGCGCAGCGAAGCGGAGAGGGGCAGGGACGGAGCTTTTTGTCTCGCGAGGAATGCTTGCAATCTTTCTTGCAGGGCAGGGGAAAAAGCGAAGGGGCAACCTTTAGGTGCGGGACGACACCTGCGACCAACATTCAAGTAGCAAAAGCCCACTAAAGGAGAACGCTTTTGAATAACGTTGATCAACTTCATTGATGTGAAGAACTCGGACCTTCGACGTTAGGAAGCCGATCGCTCGGAAAACTGAATTTGAACCTATTTCACTGACGCTACAGCTGACTACCGTTTACATCTCAACAGCAGGCTTTGAACTTACCCCAGCACAAAATCTACATTGAGATGATAGGAAAAAGAGAATAAGGAAATCCTTAGATTACTTGAACTTGACATTGCGCCTTATCATATGATAAACAAAAGCAATTCAAATGAGGTTATCATGTTACTCGCAGCCCAACAAACAGAACCAGCAAATGCCCTTGTTCCCGTCAATGAACACAAGCGTGTCTTGACCATCGTCAAGGCCATTGTTCGCACGGCTGATGCATGGAAACTGACCAATGCCGAAGCGGCAGCTTTGTTCGATGTACCCCTTGCCACCTGGAGCCGCATGAAGGCCGGCTCCTATCGCGGCGCCCTTGATCAGGACAAGGTCACTCGTGCTAGTCTAATGATAGGTATCTTCAAGGGGCTGAGACTGTTGTTCAATGGACCGCTAACCTATGGGTGGCCGAAGCTTGCGAACAAAGGTCCTCAGTTCATGGCAAGAAGCCCGGTCGACTATATGATTGCGGGTGGCATTCCAGCCATAATGTCCGTGCGCCAGCATATTGATGCCCTCAGGGGTGGCCTTTAGGTCGTGATCGACATCGATACGATCCCGGTCATATCTTTCAATCAAACAGACACGATCCGCCTTATCTCCACGGCTTATATCGATGAGTCGGCTATGGCTCCCTTGACGGACGACAAGGATGAACTGGCTTTTCTTGAAGAACTGGAAAGACTAACATCCGCAAGACAAAGCAGCATTGTTCTGCCAGCGGACGTCCATCCCGACGAACTCCTGACCGAGCATCATGGCTATGGTTGGTCTTATATTAATGCAGCCTTTTGTTATACACGATCAACTGGCAATCGTTTCAACGGGCCTAACCGTGGTGCATGGTATGCGACTTGGGGGGAGGGGGCTGTCGAAACAGCAAAAGCCGAAGTCAGCTGGCATTTGACCCGGGAACTTGAGGCTGTTGGCGTCTTTGATAACATCACCACCTACCGTGAGCTTATAGCTTCATTTGCCTCCAAAATGCACGATTTGAGAGAACTAAACGATGAGTCAGTATTCCACCCCGATCCGGCAATTGGTTATCCGTCAGGACAAGCGCTTGGCGCCAATCTGAGGGCAGGGGGCGCTAATGGCATCCTCTATCCATCAGTCCGAAAACAAAATGGAAATTGTCTTGCGGCGTTTCGCCCAAACCTCGTGCAGAATGTTAGACAAGGCGCAACCTGGACATTTGAATGGGCAGGGAAATCAGAGCCTAATATTACAAAAACGGTTTGAAGACTCGAGAAACTAATCCTCAGCATTGCCATTTTAGTCAAAAAAATTTCCAATAATAATCCAGTCACGCGATTTGGCTAGTAAGCTGGTTATCCAGTAAGTGGAGAATTAATGATGCGAAATGCGCCACTGAACGACTCTATCCCAATAATATGAGAGTTTTTTAATCAAGTTGTCCTAAACTTGTCGTAAGCAATTTTTACGGGAAGAGCCATGACCACATCAACATCCAAAATGGAGACCATTCAGGTTCTTCGTGCCGCAGCGGTTTTATGCGTTGTAATCAGTCATATCGCGCATGAACTGGCGGCTCTCTTGGCGGATAGAGTTGATAGCTTTAATTCCAAGCTTTTTCCCGGAGACTTCGGAGTGGATCTGTTTTTCGTTATTTCGGGTTTCCTTATGACTTACACTTGTTGGGACATTTTTGGAAAGCCACGAGCGACCAGTAACTTCATGGCTCGACGCCTTATTCGCATTGTACCCTTGTATTGGGTTGCGACATGTTTGATGATTGCAGTGGTAGTATTGTTCCCAGGTAATGTTAAGTCGGCGACCTCTGATTGGCAGCAATGGTTATCATCATTTCTTTTTTGGCCTTATGCCAGAGAAACGGATGGATTAATCCGTCCAGTTTTTGGACTAGGTTGGTCACTTCAATATGAAGTGTTGTTTTACATTATTTTTGCTATTGGACTTTGCTTTTCTAGAACAAAAGGGCTGATTTTCATTGCGGCCACGATTGTTGCAGCTAGTTTTCTTGCGAGAATATTTGGAGAAAGCACTACAGAAGGCTCCGCAATAATAAGATTTTTAAGCCATACAATCAGTCTAGAATTCTTGGCAGGAGTGTTGCTTGGGTATATCTATATGAAAGGACTTCGTTTCACGCGTAGTATCGGTTTAGGTTTTGGAAGCGTTGGGCTTCTTTTATTGTTGATAGTTCCCAATTTCAACGAGAGCATCGACCAAATGAGAGCCGTCCACTATGGAATTCCGGCGACGTTTATGGTTTTTTCTGCCGTGCTTACCAAGGGCTATGATGAAGTTAGAGTTCCTCGTTTTGCGTTGGAAATTGGCGAGTCTTCTTATGCGATCTATTTAACTCACCCATTCATTATTGGCGCGACATCCATTTTATTCTCGCGATTTCAATTGATTGACGAGCTCTCACCATTAAATTTATTGTTCAAATATTCATTGGCAGTGATAATCGTGTCATTGGCGGTCGGATATCTGGTTCATTATCTTTTCGATTTACCATTTACCAACTGGCTTCGTCGAAGATGGTTTGCAAATGCAATGCGAGCATCTCGGGTTGAATGAAAAAATTGTGTAATTGGGGTCAATGACTTTCGTGTAAACAAAGCGAGTGGTTTCCCAACACGCCGATAACACGACAGTCTGAGACTTTTCCGTTTGCGCACTGATTGACCATGCTTTCTAATTCCTTTTGCAGGTCTTGAAGCATACTTACTCTTTGTTTGACCGCTTTCAGCTGTTTTCTTGCAATGGCATCTGCAGCTTCACAGGATTGATTGGGATTATCCGAAAGGCTCAACAATTCGCGAATGGCCTCCAACGTGAAACCAAGTTCTCTTGCATGGCGAATAAACGATAACCGTTCCAATGTCTCTTGAGTGTACAACCGTTGATTGCCAGCACTTCGTTCAGGTTCAGGTAATATTCCAATTTCCTCATAGTATCGGATGGTTGGAACCTTAACTTCCGAAGCCTGACTAAGTTTGCCGATTGGAAACATAATTTACCTCATTGAATGAATATCGAATTAGATGCGATTGGTAGCACCAAAACTTCTTTCTGCCACATCTGTGTCAAGAAATGCGCCTTCATCCCAACCATACATCCAGAAATAGCATCAACACCAATCCAATCATTAAGCCGCTTGTGGCTTGATTTTGAAATCCGCGCCGATGGGTCTCTGGGATTATTTCGTGGCTGATTACGTATAACATCGCACCTGCTGCAAAAACGAGTCCCCAAGGAAGTAGAGGTTCAGAGAAAGATACAGCGCCGGCACCAATCAGCCCTCCTATAGGTTCAACCAATCCGGTCAGAGAGGCCACAACAAATGCTCGTTGTTTTGAATAGCCTTCTCCCATGAGTGCCACGGCTACGGCTAGGCCTTCAGGCGCATTTTGCAGGCCAATCCCTATTGCAAGCGGCAACCCTTG
>JBAUHS010000030.1:0-13356 GCA_049680405.1 Salaquimonas sp.
ACTTAACCGTTCCATCAATAAATTGGTCGAAACCATGGTCTGGCCCCCAACCAATTTTGTGCAAGATCGCTGCCATCGCAAAACGCGCTTTGTCCAATTTCCAAAAAATCAGACATCCCAAGGCGATGGTTATTATCGAGAGTGTCAGCGGAACGCCGATATGCAACGCGACAACTGCAGTCGACGTTACCTGCGTCCCGGTAATGGCGCTGACCATCGGTGAGATGAACCAATGATTGGTGTAAGCTGCAAAAAGCGCTATCAACAATCCGGCGACGGAGAGCGCCAAAGGCCCAAGCCAAAGCAGCACCGGACCTTCATGGGCATGTTTGGGCGTCTCAATTTTCTTTCCAAAAAACGGGATGATGGCTACAGCAGCGCCGATCACCAACATCAGCGCATTGCCGAAAATCGCCAATACAGTGATCGAAACAGACCAGACATCAGACTTGGCAATTGCGTAGTAGATTTCTTCTTTTGCAATGAAGCCAAAAAATGGCGGAAGCCCAGCCATTGACAAAGCGGCCAGGGCGGCGGCAAAAAAAGTGATCGGCATTGCTTTTCGCAACCCGCCAAGTTTTCGAACGTCCCGAGTTCCCGCTTCATGGTCAATCAAGCCTGCCACCATGAACAAGGCGCCTTTGAACATGGCGTGGGCAACCAGATAGTAAACTGCTGCCTCTATTGCTTTTTCGCTGCCAAACCCGGTCAACATGACAAGCAAGCCCAATGAAGCAACCGTTGTGTAAGCAAGCATCAATTTCAGATCTGTTTGGCGAATGGCCAAAAGCGTTCCGATGACAAGCGTTAGCGTTCCAAAGATCGGAAGCACGGTTTCCCAGATCAGTGTTTCACCCAAGACCGGGTTCATACGCATCAAAAGGTAGACCCCGGCTTTCACCATGGTTGCCGAATGCAAAAAGGCAGATACAGGTGTTGGGGCCTCCATCGCGTTGGGAAGCCAAAAGTGAAACGGAAACTGGGCTGATTTGGTAAAGGCTGCGGCGATAATCAACCAGAAAGCTAGTAAATAATAAGGGCTTTCACGAATGACGTCGCCAGTATTGAGAAGAAGAGAGAGTTCGGTTGTGCCTGTGATCAGGTTAAGAACTACTACGCCAGCCAGCAATGCCAAACCGCCACCGCCGGTGACCACTAGAGCCTGAATGGCTGCGCGGCGAGATGCCATTCGATTGTGGTCAAAGCCAATCAACAGAAAGGAGGTGATTGATGTCAGTTCCCAATAAACAAACAAAGCAATGAGGTTATCCGCCATCACCAAGCCGATCATGGACCCCATGAACAAGAACAAAAAGCCGACAAACCGGCCAAGCTGCGGATGGCCTTTCAAATAGCCGCCTGCATATAAAATAATCAGCGTGCCAATACCAGAAATCAACAGACCAAATGTCAGGCTAAGCCCATCGATGTAGTAGGAAAGATTTGCACCGAGCGACGGAACCCAGGAATAGCCCATCGTGACCACTTCACCGCTGGATATCTGATCAAGATAACCCCAAAGATGAACAAAAATGGCTGCTGGAAACAGGGCCAAAACCCAGGCAGCTTTCTCGCCCATGAATCTGACCAAAAGAGGCGAGAGCAAAGCGGCAAAGAATGGCAGCAACAAGAAGAGAATGGTATTGTTCAAAACGGTAATAAAGCCTTTTGAATAAACGATAGTCTGGGAAGTGATGGCTTATGTTTTAGATAATGAATCATCTTTCATCAAGCAGAACCGAAAGTTGCCAACAGGCATGAGACAATACGCCTTCTATTGAGAAATCCTTCGGGGCAACCTATTTATGCGTTACGATTGCAAATTGTGAGGAACCCATGCCAAAAATTGAAAAATCCGAATCAGAATGGCAAGCCCAGCTTACGCCTGAACAATTTCATGTGACGCGAAAGCATGGGACGGAGAGAGCATTTTCAGGTCCCCACCAGGACGAAAAGCGCGATGGTATGTTCAGATGTGTATGCTGCGGCAATGACTTGTTTGAAACCAACACCAAATTTGACTCCGGGACCGGTTGGCCGAGCTTTTTTGGGCCGACTGATGGTGATGCTTTATCCGAGCACAAGGATCGCTCATTTTTCATGACCCGTACAGAGGTTCGTTGCGCTGATTGTGACGCCCATCTAGGTCATGTTTTTCCTGATGGGCCAAAGCCGACCGGTTTGCGCTATTGCATGAACGGTCATGCTCTGACATTTGAAGCAGACGAATAAGACTTCTTTAGCCACATTAATTCATTCAACTTTCTGGAATCCAATGCCCTATACATTTAAAGCCATTGGCGGCGAACCTGTCGCCAAGATTGAGACCGTCACGAATAGTGTTCACGGAAAAACCCTGACCGACAATTACAACTGGTTGCGGGCGGAAAATTGGCAAGAAGCCTTGCGTGAGCCGGAAAAACTGCCTGATCCGATCAAAGAATATCTCAATCAGGAAAATGCCTATTTTGAAAAGGCGATGGCGGACACACAATTGCTGCAAGAAAAACTGATTGCAGAAATGCGTGGGCGCATAAAGGAAGATGATCAATCACTTCCGGTCAAAGACGGTCCCTATGCTTATCGCTGGAAATATGTTGAGGGCGCAGAGCACCCTATTCAGGTCCGCGCACCAAGAGATGGCGGCAGCGAAGAAGTATTGCTTGATGTCAACAAGGAAGCCGAAGGCAAAGACTATTTCGAACTTGGAACGGCAAGCGTCTCTCCGGATCACAAAATTTTAGCCTGGAGTAAAGACACCAGTGGATCGGAATTTTATCAACTGACCTTTCGAGTTGCCGGAAGCGACGAAGATACTGGTTCAGTCATCGCTGATGTAGGCTCTGTAGCATGGGCAAATGAGACAACACTTTTCTATACAAGAGTGGATGAGAACCATCGACCAAGTAAAGTATATCGCCACACCCTGAAAACTGATCCGAAAGAAGATGTGCTGGTCTATGAAGAAAAGGACCACCGCTTTTTTTGTGGTGTCGGGCGTAGCCGTTCCGGCGATTATGTTTTTATTTCTGCAGGTATGAATGATCAGGATGAAATGCGCTTTATCCCGACTGCCGATCCGAATGCTGAACCAACACTCGTGACCCCTCGAACCGAAGGGCTTGAATATAGCGTCGAGCATCAGGGCGGCCGCTTTGTTATCCTGACCAATGCAAATGGCGCCGAAGATTTCAAGATTGTTGAAGCGCCTATTTCAAATCCGGGCATTGAGAATTGGATCGATGTTGTAGCGCACCGCGCCGGACGCATGGTCATTTCAATTGATGCCTACAAGGACTGGCTGATCTGGATGGAGCGTGAAAACGCCTTGCCACGGATTTGTTTTTCTGGCCCCAATGGAGAGATCAGAAATATTGAATTTGCCGAGGAAGCCTATTCTTTAGGCGTGAGCCCTAGTCCGGAGTTTGATACGAGCATGTTCCGTTTCACCTATTCCTCACCCACCACACCATCACAGACCTATGACTATGATCTGAACACTGGGGAAAGAAAGCTACTGAAAGAACAGGAAGTACCTTCCGGCCACAACTCCGCTGACTATGTCACCAAACGTATATCGGCGACATCGCATGATGGCGAAGAGGTTCCGGTAACGCTGTTATATCATGTGGATACCAAAATCGATGGCACTGCTCCCTGCCTGCTTTATGGATATGGATCTTATGGCCATTCAATGCCTGCAAGCTTCTCGACCAATCGTCTTTCACTGGTAGACCGGAGTTTCGTTTACGCCATTGCGCATATCCGGGGAGGTCAGGAAAAAGGCCGGGCCTGGTATGAAAACTCAAAATTTGGAAAGAAGAACAATACCTTTCATGACTTTATCGCGGCAGGTGAAAAACTGGTTTCTGAGGGTTTTACCGCGAAAGGAAAGATCATCATTCAAGGGGGCTCGGCTGGCGGTTTGCTTGTCGGCGCTTCAGTGAACATGGCACCTGACCTGTTTGGCGGTGTTATTGCAGATGTGCCTTTCGTTGATGTGCTCAACACCATACTCGACGACACGTTGCCACTAACCCCAGGCGAATGGTCCCAATGGGGCAATCCGATTGAAAGCGAGCAGTCATTTCATGATATCGCAGCCTACTCACCCTATGACAATGTGGAGGCAAAGCTCTATCCCCCGATGCTGGTAACTGCCGGAGTTTCGGACCCTCGGGTGACCTATTGGGAGCCAGCCAAATGGGTAGCTAAGCTGCGGGCAACCAAAACCGACGATAATATCTTGATGCTGCGTACCAATATGAGTTCCGGGCATTTTGGGAAGTCAGGCAGATTTGCAGCTCTGGAAGATGCGGCCCGCTCACAAGCTTTTGCTCTGAAAGTGGTTGGGAAAGCAGAACTGGAACCAAGCGTCTAGTCGATTTTTGGGATGGCTTTCAAATAGGCTGCTATCGCCTCACGATCTGCGGCGGGCAACTTTGTCATATTCTCTTGAACACTCACCATCGCCCCCCCAACACTATCGAAATCCGGCGTAAAGCCACTTTCGAGATAGTAAGCGATGTCGCCAGCACTCCATCCACCCAAGGCTTTTTCGTGAGCGGTAATATTGGGGATTTTGCCATCACCTTCAGGCGCAGGTCCGCCGGCCAACCATCTGGACTTGTCATAACCACCGAAACCAAATGCCACTCGAGGTGTGTGGCATTCACCGCAATGCCCAGCCCCTTCAACCAGATATTGTCCAAATTTGATCTGCGGATCATCAGGTAAGTTCTTTATAACAGGATCACTTGAAAGAAATACCAGCTTCCAAAGGCCTATACCCCTTCTCAATTGAAAAAAGATTGACAGTTGATGAGGCTCATTCGCCCTTTCAATGATAGGGAGGGTATTCATGTAAGCCCAGAGATGCGAAACATCTTCAGGCTTCATTTTGGCATAAGATGTGTAGGGAAATGACGGATAATAATGAGAGCCATTTGGCGACACGCCATTGAGCATTGCATTTGCAAACTCTGCCTCACTCCAATTTCCAATTCCGGTCTCAGGATCAGGTGAAATGTTTGGCGTTATGAATTTTCCTGCCGGGGTATCCAACACATGTCCGCCACCGAGTATTTTCTTGTCTTCACCCTTGGCCCCTTTGACCGCATGACATGAGCCGCAGCCACCTGCCCAGAATACAAATTCTCCCATCTCAGGATCTCCTTTCCCGAGGCCTGCCAACTGATCTTCTGAAAGATTCGCTGGAGTAGAGAGAACCCAAAAAACGGCAAACGCCGCCAAGGCTAATATAAATGCGATGGCGGCGAGTTTCTTGATCATTTTACTAAGCTCCAATTCGGCATCTCTACCGAAGGGTATATATGCTTAGCTCTTGACGCGATAGGTTTCATGGCAGGCCTTGCAGTTGCCGCCAACTGAACCAAGCACGGGCCCAAGCTCTTCAACTGATTGCGGCGCGATTGCTATAGCTGCTGTCGTGTCGGCATCAAATTTTGCAATTGCAGTTTTGAAACCGTCCATATCTTCCCAAATTTTAGGTGCGGAAGTTGTTTCTTTGCCATCTGAACCCATTCCAGTTTCAGAACCCGCAGGAAAATGGTCGCCAAATGTTTTTGAAACTTCATTCATTTTTTGCAAGGAAGCCAATACGACAGCTGCATCAAACGGCATTTCGCCTTTTGCCATTTTCCCCATAGCACCCATGGCTCCGCCAACTTCTTTCATTGCTGCTTTGCGGTTTTCAACTGCGGCTTCATGACCTGCAGCGAAGGCAAAACCGGTTGAAATCACTGCCGCAATGGCCGCGCCGATAATAATTTTCTTCATGCTCTACTCCCTTTAGTGGACTTGGTTCAGTTTGGTACCTGTTCGTCGTGATCGAATTATGACTAACAATAACATGGTTCAGGAATTTGTTTGTTCAACTCTGTGTCAACTGAAATCGAACCAATAAAAAAGCCCGATCACTGACCGGGCTTTCAAAATCATAGCGCAATTTTACCTATTACGCTGTGGCTTCTTCATACATTTTAGCGACATATTCCCAGTTCACCATATTATCAACAAAGGCTTCCAGATATTTCGGACGCGCGTTGCGATAATCGATGTAATAAGAGTGCTCCCAAACATCACAACCCAAAATTGGCTTGGCACCGTGAACCAGCGGGTTTTCGCCATTTGGTGTTTTCATTACTTCGATTTTTCCGTCTTTGACCGCAAGCCAGCACCAGCCTGAACCAAATTGGGTAGCGCCTGCATTCATGAAGTCTTCGCGCATCTTGTCGAAACCGCCAAGATCTGAAGCAATGGCTTTTTCGAGATTGCCCGGCATTTTATTGCCGCCGCCATCTTTCGTCATCCAGTGCCAAAAATGAATATGGTTGTAGTGCTGGCCAGCATTGTTGAACAATCCAGCATTTTTGCCATAGCTGCCAACAACAACCTCTTCCAGGGACTTGCCTTCAAGGCCTGAACCTTCAAGGAGTTTATTGCCGTTTGTTACATAGGCCATATGGTGTTTGTCGTGATGAAACTCCAATGTTTCGGCAGACATATACGGTCCAAGTTCATCATATGCGTAGGGAAGATCTGGCAATTCGAAAGCCATGGCGGCGCTCCTTTAAAAATTATCTGTTATTATCCTCGGCCCAAAGGGTTTAACTCCCGGTAGTAGGCATTGATCTTAACTTAATGCATCTTCAAACAGAAACAATGTCAAAGCGTTTTTTTACTCTATTTTATTTCAAAAATCCTGTTCTTTGCCTCATTACAATTATCGGTTCCAATTAAACTTAACCCATGGCAATCTTTACAAAAATTTGGAGTAAGTGATGACCCATACCTGTTATGTTTTCGATGCCTATGGCACTTTGTTTGATGTGCATTCGGCTGTGTCCCGGTTTAGCGAACACGTAGGGCCCGATGCGGCACGTGTATCGGAAATCTGGCGCAACAAGCAGCTTGAATATACCTGGACCCGATCCGGTATGGATCGCTACAAGGATTTTTGGCAATTGACCCAGGAAGCCCTGGATTTTGCTTTCGCGAGTATTCCTTCTGCCAATGTGTCTACGCGGCAAGACCTTCTTGATGCTTATCTGTCGCTGGATTGCTATAGTGAAGTTAAGCCTGTTCTAACCGAGCTCAAACAGCGCGGCGCACGAACCGCCATCCTTTCCAACGGATCACCTGATATGCTCAATAGTGCGGTACAATCCGCTGGGCTTGCTGATGTGCTGGATCACTCATTTTCCATCCATCCCCTTGAAGTTTTCAAGACTTCGCCAAGGACCTATCAGATGGTCGTAAATGAGTGGAAAATCGAGCCTGGTACAGTCAGCTTTCAATCTTCAAACCGTTGGGACATCGCGGGCGCAACAGCCTTCGGCTTTGATTGTGCCTGGATCAACCGCACAGGCCAGCCGGATGAATACACCGACCTGGCGCCAACGCGGGTTTTGAAAGATTTGAACGGATTGATTGCGGTCTAAAAACTGCTTTCAAAGCAGTTAGGCGGCACAAAGTTGCCTGCTCCAAATCTATCGCTTCAAGCTACCCAATATTCCGCGCACCAGCGCCCTGCCCAAAGAGCTTGCGATGGACCGGGTAATGGATTTCACAGCCGCTTCTGTTGTTGACTGACGCCTGCTCCCGCCGGAAGAACCGCGCTTGGCGGCTTTCGCTGCCTTTTCGCGCTCTTTCGCCTCAGCTTCTTCTGCCAGGCGTTTTTCCTCAGCCTCGGCTGCCTTTTCAGCCTTTTTGCTGAGAATTTCATAGGCCGATTCACGGTCGATTGTTTTTTCGTACAAATGGCCGACCGGACTGACACCAATCAATTTTTCCCGTTCGGCTTCAGTCATTGGTCCAAGGCGGGACGATGGCGGGCGAATGAGTGTGCGTTGAACCACACTCGGCACGCCTTTTGGCTCAAGCGTTGAAACCAGAGCTTCACCAACACCGAGTTGCATGATGACATCTTCGGCATCGAATTCAGGGTTGGGCCGGAATGTCGAAGCCGCAGCCTTTACAGCTTTTTGCTCTCTTGGTGTATAAGCCCGCAAAGCATGTTGAATTCGATTACCCAATTGGGCCAAAACAGCATCAGGAATATCCAGCGGGTTTTGCGTGACGAAGTATACCCCTACCCCTTTGGAGCGGATCAATTTTACAACCTGCTCAACTTTTTCGATCAATGCTTTTGGCGCTTCATCGAACAATAAATGCGCTTCATCAAAAAAGAACACCAGACGTGGACGGTCCGGATCGCCGATCTCCGGCAATTCTTCAAACAGTTCAGACAAAAGCCAAAGCAGGAATGTTGCATAAAGACGCGGCGAGCTCATCAGCTTGTCGGCGGCCAGAATGTTGACCGAGCCACGGCCGTCTCTCGTCGTGCGCATCAAATCCTTGATATCAAGGGCAGGTTCACCAAAGAAGCCCTCGCCGCCTTGCTGCTCGATAACCAGCAATTGGCGCTGAATTGCGCCAATGGACTGCGAGGACATATATCCATATTTGGTCGTCAATTCCTTGGAGCGCTCTGCCACATCGTTCAACAGGGATCGCAGGTCTTTCATGTCGAGCAGCAGCATGCCCTCGTCATCGGCCAGTTTGAATGCAATGTTCAAGACGCCTTCCTGGGTCTCATTGAGATCCATCAAGCGCGATAAAATGAGCGGCCCCATGTCGGAAATCGTCGCGCGAACCTGATGGCCCTGTTTGCCAAACAAGTCCCAAAATATGACCGGAAATTCCTGAAATTGATAATCAGTCAGGCCGATGGTGTCTGCTCGTTTTGCCAGAAATTCTTTTGCTTCACCGATTGCACCAAGACCTGAAAGATCACCTTTCACATCCGCGCAAAAAACCGGGACTCCGGCATTTGAAAATCCCTCGGTCAAAATCTGCAGCGATACGGTTTTACCTGTACCTGTCGCACCGGTTATCAGCCCGTGGCGATTGGCAAGTTTCAGATCAAGATATTCACCCTTGTTCTTTGTATCATCCGGATGCCGACTTGTTCCAAGGTAAATTCGACCATCTTCCAGCATATAACCCTCCAGGCAGCGATCCGGCTGCGATTCTTGAATACATTCCTTCAGCCTATAAAACATGGCGGACCATGCTGCAAACAATAGCTATGGCGCTTACATATTATGTGCCAATTCGGCACGATACCTCGGAAAATACTGGCATGTTTCCTGCAAATACCTCCTCAAACATAAGGATGAGGACATATGGGTTTCAATCGGAGACAGGTTTTATCAGGTTTGGCGGCGCTTCCAGTTGTCGGATCAGCGGTGGCGGCTTCAGCGCAAAGCAAAGGCAAGGACATCCCCTTTTCTCTTGCTGATCTGCGGGGAACGGCAAATGCGAATGCCCTTGGTCTTCGCCCGGGCACAATTGATGATCAAAGCAAGCTTCTTCAATCAATTCTGGATCAAGCATTTATCGAAGATAAACCAGTGTTTTTGCCTCCCGGTAATTACTTCGTTTCTAATATTCTTTTGCCTGCCAGAACCCGTCTTATGGGCGTTCCGGGCGCATCGCGCCTGATCTATTCAGGCAACGGGCACTTCCTGATGGCTGAAAACGGTGCACATATCGAGTTGAACGGCTTGGTAATTGATGGCGCAAATCGGGGGCTGCACTCCTATGCGGAAGCTGCCGTGCGGATGAACAATATTGACCATCTGGTCATTGATAATTGCCAGATTATGGGGAGTCTTGAAAAAGGTATTCAGGTTGACCGCTCCAAAGGCAGAATTGAACGCTCACGCATTAGCGGCGCTGGCGGAGATTGCGGTATTTACAGCATCGAAAATCGCGGCTTTTCCATCATCAACAACGAAGTGACCGACTGTGTGAATGGCGGTATTCTGGTTCATCGATGGGAAATGGGAGAAGATGGCTCAGTTGTCAGTGGCAACCGGGTTTCGCGCATCGGAGCAGAAAACGGTGGGACTGGCCAATGGGGCAACGGCATCAACATATTTCGCGCTGGCAATGTAATTGTCGCCAATAATCAGGTTTCTGATTGCGCTTTTTCCGCTATCCGGTCCAATGCGGGCAATGACGTTCAAATTACCGGCAATACCTGCTTGCGCTCTGGTGAAACAGCAATCTATTCAGAGTTTGAGTTCAATGGCGCTATCATCTCCTCAAACATCATTGATGGTGGTGCACGGGGTATATCCCTTGCCAATTTCCTCCAAGGTGGCCGCCTTGCTGTAGTGTCGGGCAATCTTATCAGGAATATCAACACGCCGCCGCCTTACACGGATAAAGACCATCTGTGGTTTGAGGGCATATCTGCCGAAGCAGATACGGTTGTCACAGGGAATGTGATTGAAAATGCTCAAAACTACGGTTTGATGCTTGGCTGGGGGCCTTATCTGCGAGATGTTGTGGCAACATCAAATGTTATCCGTGGGTCCAAAGTTGGCGTTTATGTGAGTGTAGTCGAGGGTGCCGGACAAACCCATATCGCTGACAACACAATTTCCGGCGCCAGCGAAGGGGCGATCATAGGTCATCGTTGGCATGACATGGTCACCGGGGACCTTGCTAAAAGCTATGAGCAAGATTTCCCTCATCTCTCGATAGAGCGAAACAGGACTTCTTGAAATCAGGCTAGGCATAACTGATAGAAGATAATGTTAACCTTTTGTTAACCATAATGCTCCAAACCGACTCATATCTGAGAGCTTTTGGGGGAACATCATGATTCGCGAAATTTTATCACCGAGCAGCAATATCCATTGGGTATTTTCTACAATTGGAATTCTTATCGCGCTATTTCTGGCTTTTTAAGCGATTTTTCAACGCATCGATTCGTTTGAATATTCGTGCTCGCCGACAATGGCGATGCGCAGGATGTTGGTCGTTCCGGCAGTTCCAAAAGGAACGCCAGCGGTAATCACCACACGATCGCCGTTCTTAGCCAGTTTTTCGCGGCGGGCAATACGGGTTGATTTACCCACCATATCTGCAAAACCTTCAACGTCATCGCGGGTCAATACACTGTGGCATCCCCAGGCGAGGCAAAGCTGACGGGCGACTGTTATATCCGGAGTCAAACCAAGAATTGGCACAAGTGTCCGCAAACGCGATACGCGCCGAACTGTTGAGCCGGTTTTAGTGAAGGTAGATATGGCTGCACAGCCCCTTGTTCGCGCAACATTACAGGCGGCAGAGGCAATCGAATCGCTGTCATCTGCTTCAATCGGCAAGGCAATTGCGTGCAGGACATTGTCAAAATCAGGATCAGCTTCGGTTGCAGCAATAATCCGCTCCATGGTCTTGACCGCCTCAACAGGGTATTTTCCTGCGGCAGTCTCCCCAGACAGCATTACCGCATCAGCGCCGGCATAAACGGCGGTCGCAACATCTGATGCTTCGGCCCTTGTTGAAACAGGCTCCTGTATCATGGATTCAAGCATTTGAGTGGCCACAATCACCGGCTTACCTTCACGGCGGCAAGCGGCAATTATTCTCTTTTGAATTTGCGGAACGACCTCCGCCGGCATCTCCACGCCCAGATCGCCGCGGGCAACCATGATAGCATCGGCCAGCCCGATAATCCCATTGAGGTTTTCAATCGCAGACGGCTTTTCCAGTTTTGCCATAATCCGTGCGCGCCCTTTTATCAGATGGCGCGCTTTATGGATGTCATCGGGTTTTTGAACAAAAGAAAGGGCGATCCATTCAACACCAAGCGAGATTGCAAATTCAAGATCAGCGCGATCCTTCTTGGTCAGGATATTGATCGGCAAAATAGTACCTGGAACATTGACGCCCTTACGATCAGAAATCACTCCGGCATTCATAGCCTTTGCCCGCATGACTTTGCCATTATTGGATTCAATTTTCAGGCGCAGGCGACCATCATTAATCAGTAATTCATCGCCAGATTTCACAGCGGCAAAAATTTCAGGATGCGGCAGACTCACCTTGGTCACGTCGCCAACAAACTTTTCCAAATGAAGTTCAATGGTCTGTCCACGTTTCAGATTTTCGCTGCCGGAAGCAAAGGTGCCGATTCTAAGTTTTGGCCCTTGCATGTCGGCAAGAATACCGACAGGGCGACCTATTTCTTCTTCAATCTTGCGAATTATCGCATGGCGCTCGGCGTGATCTTCATGGGTTCCATGGCTGAAATTCAATCGGAACACATCTACTCCTGCCTTGAAAAGCGCTTTGATGGTTTTGTAATCAGAGCTTGAGGGGCCGATGGTTGCAACTATTTTCGTGTAACTGCCAGTTTTCATGATTTCTAGAAATCCACTAGGTTAAATCTCATTTAATCGATTAGAACACTTCATCTGAAAAGCCAATGGCAGCATTCAATAAGTCAAGAAAAAGGCACAGATCGTTTCCGGTCCGTGCCTTTGAATAATTCTTGAATGATACACTCAGCCGATGGCTTTAAGAAGCGTTTCTCCGAGTTTTGCTGGTGAAGGCGAAACAACAATACCAGCCTTTTCCATCGCAGCGATTTTGTCTTCCGCGCCGCCTTTGCCGCCGGAAATCACCGCGCCTGCATGGCCCATGGTGCGTCCTGGAGGGGCTGTGCGGCCTGCAATAAAGCCGGCCATCGGCTTTTTGCGACCTTTTTTCGCTTGTGCTATCAACCATTCCGCAGCTTCTTCCTCGGCTGACCCGCCGATCTCACCAATCATGATGATGGATTCGGTTTCAGGATCATCGAGGAATAGATCAAGCACATCGATGAACTCAGTGCCTTTCACCGGATCACCACCGATGCCGACCGCTGTTGTCTGGCCAAGGCCAGCATTCGTTGTCTGGAAAACTGCTTCATAGGTCAATGTACCGGAACGGGACACCACGCCAACTGAGCCCTTTTTGAAAATGTTACCCGGCATGATGCCAATTTTGCATTCATTCGGTGTCAAGATGCCTGGGCAGTTCGGACCGACCAAGCGCGAGTTGGATTTCAGCAAACGGGCCTTTACGTCGACCATATCCATCACCGGAATACCTTCAGTGATGCAGATGATCAGCGGAATTTCTGCGTCAATTGCTTCGATGATGGCAGCGCCAGCGCCTGCTGGTGGCACATAGACAACTGAAGCATCGGCGCCGGTTGCTGCCTTGCCTTCTTTTACCGTCGCAAAGATTGGAAGCTCTGTGCCTTTTGCATCACCGTTTTCAGCGGTCCAGACCGAGCCACCCTTTTTCGGATGAATACCACCAACCATTCTCGTGCCATGATAGGCCAGCGCCTGCTCCGTGTGAAATGTACCTGTTTTACCGGTAAGGCCTTGCACAAGAACTTTGGTATCTTTGTTGATTAGAATTGACATATCTTTATTCCAGTCCTGTCTTTTTGCTGACGCGAAGCGCCCATCCGTTATGGGTAAG
>JBAUHS010000031.1:0-55337 GCA_049680405.1 Salaquimonas sp.
TATGTGCGCATTGCCGACCGTATGGCAAAATTATATGCGCCTGCTGTTCATTTGTTGGCTCTATTTGCCTTTATTGGCTGGATGTTCAGCACAGGAGGCGATTGGCATCAATCGCTTTATATCGCCATTGCGGTATTGATCATCACTTGCCCTTGCGCCCTCGGGTTAGCTGTCCCGGTGGTTCATGTAATTGGCGCAGGCAAATTGTTTGAGCATGGAATATTGATGAAAGATGGTTCGGCGCTGGAACGTCTGGCGGAAGTTGATTATATCGTTTTCGACAAGACTGGAACGCTTACCCAGCCCAAACCGGTATTGGCTGGTCTGGACCTAGCAAGAAAAGAAGATGGACTTCTGGCCGCCACCCTTGCGGGGCATTCCTTGCATCCAATTTCAAAAGCCATTGCTCGTCATTTTGGAAACAATACCCTGGCATCGATCTCCAATATCAAGGAAATTGCCGGTAAGGGTGTTGAGGGTGAAATGAACGGAAAGATTCTTCGCCTTGGTAATCGCGAATGGGTAAGTGAAATTGCAGCAAAAAGCATTGAGCACTGTGATGATAAATGCATTTCTTTTGCTGTTGAAAATCAAAAACTGTCGCAGTTTTATCTAAACGAGGAATTTCGCGATGGTGCTATTCAAACCATCAAACTGCTTCAAGATAGACATTTTGAAATTGAAATTTTGTCAGGGGATCAGGAGAGTAGCGTTTCCCAAGTTGCATTTGAACTGGGAATTGCCAATTTCAAATCGAAACAGACTCCTGCGGATAAAATTGATCGAATTTACAAATTGCGAGACGAAGGCCATCAAGTGTTGATGGTGGGAGACGGGTTGAATGACACACCCTCTCTGGCTGCCGGTCACGCTTCCATGGCTCCTGCGTCAGCGTCTGATATCGGGCGACAAGCGGCAGATTTTGTCTTTACCCGCAACAATCTCGAGGCAATCCCTTTCGCGGTAAAGACAGCATCGAAGGCGCGTGATTTAATCCGGACGAATTTTGCATTGGCTATCATGTATAATTGCATCGCGGTTCCTTTGGCAGTCACCGGAAATGTAACACCGTTATTTGCAGCCATCGCGATGTCTGCATCCTCAATTGTGGTTGTTTTGAACAGTATGCGACTAACATTCGGAGAAAGTAAAAAAGCCCTGGTATCGAGCAAGTCACAACGGTTGGGGCATTTGGGAGAAGCGCTATGAATGTACTGATTTACCTTATTCCAATTGCCCTTGGCCTGGGGATATTGGGCCTTGTCGCTTTCCTGTGGAGTCTTAACAGTGGACAGTTTGATGATCTTGATGGCGCTGCTGTTCGTGTATTGGATGATGATGGTCCGGATTGCCCCAAAGAATAGGTGCCACCCTTTTTAGCTGTACACCTTAAATAAATTGCTCTAGGTTGTTGCCAGACCCACTCGAAAATGGAAAACCAACGGGTGGATCTATGGTTATTATTCCAGTCATTTTATGCGGTGGAGCGGGTAAGCGTCTTTGGCCCTTATCGACGCCGGAAAAACCAAAACCTTTCCTTAAAATCGACTCCAGACCTTCATTGTTTCAGCAGACCTTGTTGCGCTGTCGGACTGAGCTTTTTCATGCTTCGCCTATTATAGCTGCCAATGCACGTAACAGAACAATTGTCAGCGAACAACTTGTTGATCTTGGCATGACTGCGGATCTATTGTGGGAACCTGCTGCGCGAAACTCCTGCCCTGCTATTGCCTTGGCCTGTTTTCATGCCCTTGCACGGTTTGATGATCCGGTTTTGTTAGTACAGGCATCTGACCATGTCATTGAGTCCGGTGATGAGTTTATCGAATCTATCCAAAGCGCCCTACCTTTTATCGACGATTATCTTGTCACATTTGGCATAGAGGCAACGCATTGTGAGACGGGCTACGGCTATATTTCCTGCAATCGGCTGATTGATCCTTTAAGGTCAAAAAATTGCTACAAGGTCATTCATTTTCTTGAAAAACCATCCGTTGAACGGGCCAAAATATTTGTTGATGAGGGCTATCTATGGAACAGCGGAAATTTTCTATTCAAGGCCAACCTATTTCTGGACGAGTTGAGGCGATGGAATCCTGAGTTGTTTGCCAGTCTTTCAAAAGTCTTTTCTTCCAGTAGGCAGATGAAAGATGGTCGGATTTTTGACGCCTGCCAGTTCGAGACTTTACCTAATGTGTCTGTTGACGATCAAGTGTTTCAATTAACTGACAAGGCTGCAGTGGCCACGGTTCGATATAAGTGGAGAGACATAGGCAGTTGGCGTTCGTTATCCAAATATCTTTATGATGACCTCGACAATGGTGATCCTTCATTGAGACCTGTAGAGTCAGTTGCTGAACCCATGGCAGGGTTTAACGAAACAGGACCTGTATCTGTAAAAAAGCCCTGGGGAGGATTTGATAGTTTGGGAAGAGGCCAAAGTTATCAAGTGAAGCGTCTTGAAGTTGCGCCCGGACAAGTCTTGTCGCTTCAAACCCATCGTTATCGCTCGGAGCATTGGATCATCGTCGAGGGTTCAGCGGAGATTACATTGGAAGAGAATGTCTTCACCTATGGAAAAGATGAGCACATCCATATACCCGTTGGAGCCGTCCACCGGATTGCGAATAATCGACCGGTTCCATTGGTCCTCATTGAAATTCAGATTGGTGACTATCTTGGTGAAGATGATATCATTCGCCTTGATGATATTTATGACCGTATTACCTGAATAGATACCTGCTTCAAAAAGTGAACAGAGTGTAGATCAAGCTGTGCTTGAACGATAAGGCTGATGTCCTAAATTGACACCATCATTCTAATTGGAGCATCGCTATGTCAATCAGACCCGTTACCCAGATATCATCCGCTCGACCGACTATGGAAGGGGCCGGCGTCAAACTTCACCGGGCATTTGGATTTGATGATCCGTCCATGGCAGACCCATTTTTGCTTTTTGATGATTTCAGGAATGATCGCCCTGAGGACTTTCTAAAGGGTTTTCCGTGGCATCCACATCGCGGGATTGAAACGATTACTTATGTTCTCAATGGCACTATCGATCATGGCGATTCACTGGGCAATCAGGGAGAGCTTGGTGCCGGTGACATACAATGGATGACCGCCGGTTCCGGCATTTTGCATCAAGAGATGCCGAAGGGAGATGCGTTTGGCAGAATGCATGGGTTTCAACTTTGGGCGAATTTGCCCTCCAATCTGAAAATGACGGATCCGCGCTATCAGGATGTGAAATCGAAAGATATTCCGGTTATGATAGAAGATGATGGCACAAGGGTAAAAGTCATTTGTGGTGATTTTTGGGGCAAGTCTGGTCCTGTTGATGGCATCGCTGCCCAGCCGCGCTATCTTGATGTCTTTGTTCCGGCGGGAGTTCGAAAAGTGTTGCCTGCCGATACCTGGCAAAAGACCTTTGCCTATGTATTTGAAGGTTCCGGCTTTTTCAGCGATGCATCAGACCCAATGGGCGTGTTGCTTGAAAAGGAAGTGAATGGGGAAGAAATTCATATTCGTGAGCGGGCTGGTGATCGCCATCTCGTTATGTTCGGCACAGGCGATGAGATAGTGGTTCAGGCTGGTGAGCAAGGTATTCGGTTTTTGCTGGTTTCTGGCGCACCCATACAAGAGCCGGTCGCCTGGCATGGCCCCATTGTGATGAATACACAGGCTGAGTTGCGCACTGCGATTCATGAGTTGAACAACGGTTCCTTTATCAAAAAATCTGCGTGATTTTGCTTAATGAAAATTACGGCCGCGAGGGAGAACTCTTGCGGCCTCTTTCAATTCCCTCGACCAAGTTTCTTTCTGACTGGTTTTTTTGATCTTCATGGCGCGTTGTTCTTCCATTCCTGAGCGTCCCAAGGGCTTGGTGCCCAAATGGTTGATTTTGTTCTCAGATGTCTGGGTTGATTGCTCCTTGAGTAATGCCCGTATCTTGGTCTTTGGATTTTGTACCTGTCTTGTGTCTTCAATGGGCCGACGCACTTCGTCTGCATTGGCTAGACTATCAAATATCAAAGGTTCTTGCTCTATGGTTTGCTGATTGGCCGCAAACAGACCTTGCTCGGTAATCCCTGCGAGCATTGGTGTGGCGTCTTCAAGCGAAAAGGCAATAATGTGAGTGATCCCATCGGCTTTTTGTATCTTGCCTTTGATCCGGACTAAACGCGCACTCATAACGACGGGCCTGAATTGCTCGAAAACCTTTGGCCAGACAATCACATTTGCAATCCCAGTTTCGTCTTCAATGGTCATGAAGACAACGCCCTTGGCAGAGCCCGGTCTTTGACGCACAATCACAAGCCCCGCCAATTCTATAAATCGGCCACTGGGCAAGTCTTCAATCATGAAATTGGGCACCACTTTCTGAACGGATAATTCCCCGCGCAAAAATGATACAGGATGACCCTTCAGGGAAAGGGATAAGGTGCGGTAATCCTGAATAACATGCTCGCTTTCAGGCATTACTGGCAGCAGAGTTTCGGGTTCAATCTGCAAGTCATCTTTATTGCCATTACCGAAGTCGAAAAGCGGCATTCGGTCTTTAACGGTTGATTTGTCGAGGGCGCGCACCTGCCAGAGAGCGTTCCGGCGGTCAAGGCCGATTGAGCGGAACGCGTCAGCTTCTGCGAGTTTCTCCATCGCGGCGCGAGATAGTCCGGTTTTCAGCCATAGCTGGCGAACCGAGTGGTAGCCCTTTGCCCCGTTCTCAAAGCGATATTGCATGATCAATTCAGCATCGCCTTTACCCAAGCCTTTGATCTGGCGAAAACCGAGACGGACGGCATGGGTGCTTTTAATATCCGTAGCCATTTCGAAATGTTTGCGGTGCAAGTGTTTTGAATTAAAAATCTGCGGTTCCAATGTGCAGTTATAATCAGCAAAATTGATATCAGGCGGCTTGATCTGTACCCCGTGTTCACGGGCATCACGAACCAATTGTGCCGGTGAGTAAAATCCCATGGGCTGGGAATTTATAATCGCAGCTGCAAAGGCATCAGGATAATGACATTTGAGCCAACAGGATGCGTAAACCAACAGAGCGAAACTTGCCGCATGGCTTTCAGGAAATCCGTATTCGCCAAAGCCTTCAATTTGCTTGAAACAACGGGCAGCAAATTCAGGGTCATAGCCTTTGGCGGTCATGCCGCGAACCATTTTTTCCTGAAAGGTATGAATTGTGCCAACCCGCCTGAAAGTTGCCATGGCCCGGCGTAATTTATCGGCCTCACCGGGGGAGAACCCAGCGGCCACAATAGCGATTTTCATCGCCTGTTCCTGAAACAGGGGAACGCCGAGTGTGCGGCCCAAAACTTCCTCTAACTCTTTTGATGGATAGCTGACTTTTTCCTTACCTTGCCTGCGCCGTAAATAAGGGTGCACCATATCCCCCTGGATCGGGCCGGGGCGCACAATGGCGACCTCTATAACCAAATCATAAAACGTCTTTGGTTTCAGCCTTGGCAACATCGACATCTGGGCCCGGCTTTCTATCTGGAAAACACCAATAGTGTCGGCACGTTGGATCATCGCATAGGTTCGGTTGTCCTCCTTTTCCATGGTTGCAAGGCTGAGCGGCCGGTTATAGTGGCTCTCCAGAAGTTCGAAGGCCTTGCGAAGGCAGGTGAGCATTCCAAGAGCCAGAATGTCGATCTTCAAAATACCCAGAGATTCAAGATCATCCTTGTCCCATTCAATCTGGGTGCGTCCCTCCATTGCCGTATTCATCATAGGAATGATGTTGTCGAGGCGATCTCTTGTAATCACAAAACCGCCCACATGCTGGGAAAGGTGGCGCGGAAAACCATTGATTTCACCCGCAAATTCCAGCACTTGTGCCACGGTTATATCTTGCGTGTTCAACCCGCCCTGATTTGCCTCGCGCTGGCCAAGGCCGCCGCTCCCCTGATGGCCCCAAACAGCGCCGGACAAACCGCCAATGGCATCTTCAGACAGACCGAAAACCTTTCCCACTTCCCGAGCCGCCGACCTTGCCCGATAGGTGATGACTGTGGCGGCTAGGGCGGAATGTTCACGGCCGTATTTATGATAAATATATTGAATTACCTCTTCGCGGCGCTCATGCTCAAAATCGACATCTATATCAGGAGGTTCCCGGCGTTCAGGGGAAATGAAGCGTTCAAATAAAAGGTCTGTCAGAGACGGATCGACATCGGTAATGCCGATACAGTAACAAACCGTGGAATTGGCTGCGGACCCGCGGCCTTGGCACAGTATATTTTGCGACCTTGCAAAGCGCACGATGTCATAGACAGTCAGAAAGTAAGGTTCGTATTTCAGCTCTCCGATAAGGGCAAGCTCATGCTCAATCTGGTGCAAAACCTTTTGGGGCGGATTATTGTGATAGCGTTCATTGGCTCCGGTAAAGGCAAGACGGCGAAGTTCGGCTTTTTGGTTCAACCCGCTGGCAGGTATTTCATCGGGATATTGATATTTCAATTCATCAAGGGAAAAATGAAGTTCAGAAAACAGTTTGCCGGTTTCTTCAATCGCTTCAGGAAAATGCCGAAAGAGGCGCGCCATTTCTTGAGCAGTTTTTAAATGCCTCTCGGCATTGGGCTGCAAAAGCGTTCCAGCATCGGCAAGGGTCACATGTTCCTTGATACAGGTAAGAACATCCTGAAGGCGGTGGCGTTTTGGGCGATGATAAAGAACGTAATTGCTGGCCAGAAGCGGGATTGAAAATCGTTGACTCAAGCCTGCTAAATGATGTGTTTTTCGCTCGGCTGTGGCTGAGTGATCCGGCACCAAAAGCATTCGCAGTGCACTGCCAAAAACGGTTTTCAGTTTTTCAAGACAATTGAGTAGTTTTGTATTTACTTCCTGAAGATCTCCGGTTTGCAGATGCACAGCCATTGCCAATGCATCGCCCCATTCCAGCAGATCATCCAGCTTCAACCAGCATTCGCCTTTTGGTGCGCGGCGATTGCCTGTCGTCAGCAGACGGCACAAATTATTCCAACCCTTGATGTTTTTTGGCCAGACAAAAATGTCAGGTACCCCATCCAGAAAGGAAAGGCGGCAACCAGGCTGATAACGAAGCCCAGCCTCCTTAGCGGCCATATGAGCACGCACCACACCAGCAAGTGTATTACGGTCACAAAGGGCAATGCCTGACAGACCCAGTTTTTGTGCTGTTACTACAAGTTCTTCAGGATGGGACGCGCCCTGCAGAAAAGAGAAGTTACTGGTAATGGCCAGTTCATAAAACATATTGTTTCAAGCCTTAAGGGCTAGGGCGCTAGGCAAACAGCCCGTGCAAAAACCATTTTGGCCTGTCTGTCCCGCGTTCATAAAGGCCTTCGCGAAAGAGCCAATAACGGCACCCCTGATCATCTTCGATCCGAAAATAATCCCGTGTCTGACGTGGGAATGGTTTAGCCCACCATTGATCAGAAATGCGTTCGGGGCCTTCAACTTTGGTGACGGTGTGGAGTATTTTTCGCCAGCGAAACCGAATGGGCGGACCATCGGGTACACTGGCAATTGCATCAATTGCTTCGGGCAGGGCAAATAATCGCAAAGGGCGTGTCAGGGTAATGTCATCCATATGATCATCAGCCTGATCTGGCCGTTCAATATATTGGTTTGCGGGGATTTTGCGTTCGGCAGATTCTGGTAAATGGGTGTTTTCCAGACTGCCGCGGGTTATATTTTCTACGCCGATCCGTGCAGCAAGCCGATCCATCAGCTGGCTTGCCTCATCGTCTTTCGCTGACCCCAGAAAAGAGGTTTCATTCAATTCCAGCCGTTCGCTTGAAAGCACACAAAGGCGGATGGTTTCAAAACCATATCCAGCATCAAAGTCATCTTGAAGGGAAGCAAACCGTTCACGGAACAACCGGGTGATGATTTGAGAGTCCCGCTCAGCCCGGGAAGTGCCGGCCTCCAGATAGAAAGTACGACCATCCACGCGAAACAGGCAAAGCTGGAATTGGCGGGCACCGATGCCTTTCCTTTCCATCGCTTCGGATAGATGTCTAGCAAGGCGCTGTGTAACCTGCTCGATATCGGTTTCAAGGGAGATCGGTTCAGCTAGGCGGCGTTCAGCCATTAATTCAGCAACGGGCCTGCGCGGCGATATTGCCTCCTCAATTGCGCCCATGGCCTGGTCCAATTTGTACAATATCTCCCGCCCGAAACGCCGGGCCAAAGGTGCGCGGGGCTGGAGTGATAATTGGCCGATGCTACGCAGTCCAAGTCTTGCCAAGGCGCTGACTGAATCAGTGGTCAGGCGCAAGGCAGCCAAAGGCAGGGATGACAATGCAGGTTCAATGTCTTTGACGGTTTTGATCTTTACGCATCCGTTATAATCTGAATTTTTATTCTTGAATCGTGATAATGCCCATGCGGCTCCGGGCGTTGGAGCAAGGGCGCCAGTGGCAGCAAAACCCTGATGAAACAGGCGCGCCAGCAGATCTTTTGCCAAAGCGGCTTCACCGCCAAACAAGTGGGCGCAGCCGGTTATATCCAGCATCAATCCGTAATGGTCTTGCATTGCATGATCGATGGCAACCAGCGGCGTGTATCGATCGCACCAGTCTGCGATAGCATTGAGCAGTAGTTGATCTGCCTCGCGGTCTTGTTGCAAAACATCGATATCCGGATAGGCGGCCTTTGCATCGGTCAGGCTCATGCCAGCACTCAAGCTCAGTTGGGTGGCCTGCTCATTGAGATGAACAAGTCTGATGGCATTTTTGATTTTGGCAACCACAATACGGGGCCTTTCCTGATCGGCTTGTTTTGCATTCAGGCGCCAGCAAGCATTGCCCTGTAATCTGCTGATTCTGTCGGTGGGCAGGGTTGGCAAGTGGATGGCAAGATACCGCCTTGTTTCTTTTGACGTAGCTGATTCAGCCTTGGCGGGTGGGGCCGAAACCAACTCAAGTTCCGCGTCAGGCATGGGTTTTTGCTCGCGCTTGATGGTCGGACCCGTTGTGCCTTGAGGGTGATCTGGAAGGTTTGGCAAGAAGGGCAAAGCATTGGTCATGTGGGTTCCATTCGATTTTCCAAGGGGTCATCTGATTGGCATTTGCGCCACGGCATTTTTCAAGGTGAACGGTGAAAGCTGGCGGGCCGATAAATTGGTGCATCAAAGGATGTGTTTGATGTTTGCCGATCTTGTTGCGAGCGTTGCGGCCAGTATTGCAGGAGGAGGCAGGACTGACATGCCATCTTGTCGCTGCGGCGCTTGCCTCCTCCTGGCCGCTTTGGCGTAACAAAATTATCGGCGTTCCGGATGCCTGAGCCCGCAACATCAAACGGCGCGTGGTAGTCAGGTCAAACTCTTTTGGATGTCCCCGAATCTCGATCAGGCAGAAGCTGGCGGCTCCTCTTGTGGCGGCAATTTCGCCAGCTACCCACAGGGTTTCTTCACGATTTTTGGGGTGAATCCGAATCAGGTTTTCCGGCGCAATGCCGTATGCCTTGAGGCCCGGGCCATAAAAATCACCATATTCGCTGCGGGTAAAATCATCGGCAATCCAGAAAACAGGCGCAAGAGGTTTTATGCCGAGATGGGCAGTTTTACCGGTTTGTTTTCTTAATAATGCCCGGGCAATTGTAAGTCCCATGCAAAGCGCAAACCCCGCGCCATTTGCAGCCTCAAGGCCTCGCTCGACACGTATTTCATGGAGCGCATTGGCGATGATGCCTTGGGCGGCAGTGGTTTGCCGCGAGGATGACAGGATGCTGTCGATTTCAGCGATTCCGATAGGAACACGAATTTGAGTTTGAATGTCTTGGAGCGTGACCGTCCTTTTTTCTATTCCGGCGATCGAGCGATTTAGATATGCTCTGATCTTGTCTGCGTCTGATTTTGCCATTACGTTTTGTGCGCTTTGCGAGCGACGGAAAAAATCAGGAACAGGAATGGCGGCATGTGCTGGCATTTTAAGGTTTCCAGTTAAACTGCAATGACAATTGGTTTCATCCACGCCTCGTCTGAGAATCGCCTGCTGATTTGGGGAAATCCAGTCGGCGCAGCAAAGGGTGTTTCGCGTTGCCTTGAAAGCTTGAGGGGGTAAGCTGTCAGGCAATATTCAGCGAGTAGCTGGAACGGTCTTTTGGACACTCTTTCCAACTCTCTTCCGAAGCGCGGATGAATTCTGTAATTTTAAGTTCTTGTTTTGTTCTTTTATAGATTCCGTAAAGTTAAAAAAGAGTCAAGCGGAATGAGAAGAATTTTTTCCTATTTCAGGAAAGAGTGAAAATCTGCTCAATATGATCCAAGTTTCTTGTCAGGATCATATTCAACTTCGACATCCTTGAAAACCGCCTGACCACAGCGCATGCCACCGGAGCCGGGGTCGGCTGCATATTGCGGATCACCATAGAGATGCCAACCTTCGGACAAGGCTTTTGTAACTTTATGGCAAAAGGCAGAATCATCTTCGCCTGTCAAAAACCGATAAAGACGGGTGGTCATTATTTTCTCCAATTTGATTCGGCTTCGAAATCAGTTACAGTGCCATGGTTCAATCGAAAAATGTCAAAAGCATTTGAGCGCTATCAAAATGAAGGCGCTCAACCATTTTACCATCGATCTGGATGACACCTTTATCCGCATTTTCTTTTGCGCCAAATGCCTTCACGATTTTCCGCGCTTCGGCCAACTCACTCTTTGAAGGTGAAAAAGCTTCATTCGCTGCGTCTATCTGGGCGGGATGAATGAGTGTCTTGCCATCAAACCCCATATTCGAACCTTGCAGGCATTCTTCGCCAAAGCCTTCAGTGTCCCTGAAATTGTTATACACGCCATCCAGCACACTCAGATTATTTGCTCTCGCTGTTGCAATGATCATCATCAGCAAGGGGTGCAGATCAGGACGCCCCTTGGCGGCTTTCACGCCAATCGTTCTGGCAAGATCATTCGGTCCGACGACAAGGCATCTCAAACGATTGGAGGCAGAAGCAATATCACGCAGATTGATCAAACCTATTGGAGTTTCAATCATGGCCCAAAGCGATGAATTGCAACCAGCAGTTCTTAAATGGATTTCGGTCGCCTCAAGTGCTTTTGCGGATTCCACTTTCGGCAATAAAATTGCATCCACACCACAGTCTGCTGCAATAGCGAGATCAGCGATAAACTGATCACTGTCAAAAGCATTTATACGGATTACGGTCTGTCTGCGGCCAAAATCAGCGCCTTTCACAAACACCTTGAGATTGTTCAGCGCATCGCCTCGTCCGCCATCAGCGACAGCATCTTCAAGATCGAAAATCAAACAATCGCAATCAAGCGTTTTTGCTTTTTCCAAAGCTCGCGCATTGGAAGCAGGCATGAAAAGTGCCGAACGGCACAAGCGATAGTCTTGAGTATTTTCAGGAATAAAAACCATTCACAAACCTTGTCCGTAAAATCACTTTTGAGCAAGTCAGCCAATAGAGTATCATTGTGAAACCAATGCAGCCTTAGAAGTACTCGACGAATGTAATTTCATGTTGTAAACCGCCCAGCAAGGTCACCTCAAATTCAAAATTACCGGACGCAGAACATCTATGCAAAAATTCAACAAACTAACCAGCGTTGCAGCTCCCTTGCCGATCATCAATATCGATACCGATATGATTATTCCAAAGGATTATTTGAAGACAATCAAAAGAACAGGTCTTGGTACCGGTTTGTTTGCTGAAATGCGCTTCAATGAAGATGGGTCAGAAAACCCTGATTTTGTTCTGAACAATCCATCCTATCGCAATGCGGAAATTCTGGTTGCCGGAGATAATTTTGGTTGCGGCTCTTCTCGAGAGCATGCGCCTTGGGCTCTGCTTGATTTTGGAATCAAGTGTATCATCTCTACAAGCTTTGCGGATATCTTCTACAATAACTGCTTTAAGAACGGTGTTTTGCCAATTCGTGTTTCCGAAGATGAGTTGGAAAAACTGATGGATGATGCAAAGCGCGGCGCAAATGCGACGCTAAGTATTGATCTTGAAGCTCAAACAATTTCTGGTCCGGATGGCGGCGTGATCAATTTTGACATTGATCCAGACAGAAGACATCGTTTGCTGAACGGAATTGATGATATTGGCGAAACCCTTCAAAAAGCGCCGGATATCGATACCTATGAAGCAAAAATTTCCGGCACACGTCCCTGGATCTAGTAAATAACATGCAACCATTTCTTCCTAAAAAGCTGACACCAATCGCTTTCGGTTTCTTACTTGCCACGATCATGACATTTATCATTTCAGGCATTTCCAATGTTATTGCGCTGGGAATTTCTGACCCGAGCTTCATGATAAACTGGATGCAGTCATGGGCAGTAACCTGGGTGATTGCCTTTCCAACTGTTGTGTTTGTTGCGCCGGCAGTGCGGCGGTTTGTTGAATCGCTCACCGTCAAATAAGATTTGGTTTCATTTCAGGTCTGAATTCTAATCAACTGTAAAACTGGTTTTTTGGAATCTGATGCTTTTTTGGTCCCGCAAAACCTGGACTTCGAAGTTATAACTGCCTGAGACGGGTTGCCGCTTTTTACCGATATAGCCGGACCAACTGGCTTTATTGCGATCCAGGGGCTCAGTTGTATTTTCAGTGCTAAGCCCATTTGGCCCGGTCAAGGTCATTTTGATCTGATCGCCTTTTTTCAAATTTGCAAACCAGGCCCAACCCACGGTGGCGGCATCTTTCGTCGATGCAGGCTTTGGACCGCCTGCTACGACCAATTCATTATGATTGACCACAGTGCCGGCCAGTCCAGACCGCAAAATCAACGCATCGCCATCACTTTGAGATAGGGCCTTATCATTCCACCAGGAATTTGAAATGTCGCGGCCGCAATCATCACCAAGATTTTTTCCCGTAAAGGGGTCAATAGTTTCGCCATTCATCCGTAATGTAAGATGCAGATGAGGAAATTGTGCCAGGCCGGAAGCCCCAACCGCCCCCAACACATCGCCAGTTTTCAGTTTATCGCCTTTTTGAACGACGATACTATCTTTCTTCATATGGCAATACTGAGTCTCGATTCCTTTGCCGTGATCAATAACAACACCATTGCCACATTCACGATCTTTAACCGCCTCCCTATCGGCAGAAGTGTTGACCAGTTTATCGGGCTCACCATCCCGCACGGCTTTTACCATGCCATCGGCCGTGGCAAGAACAGAGATATTTTTTTCGATATCGGCCAAAGACAGCAGACGGATATCTGTGCCTTTATGCCTGTCATAGCTGGCACTTCCGCACAGGGGGTCGACGACTTTATCGCTCAAATCCATATCCGGCATTTGCTGCAAAAAGCAGTCTACGCCCAATTGGCAGTCAACTGGCATTACCAACTCTAGCGGAGCGGCCTTGGTCGAAACTGACAACAGCGCCCAAGCCAATAATGTTATTGCAATCCTACTGCGATGCAAATTTTTGCGGCCTACCAAAACAGTTGAAAACATGTCTCTTCCTTGAAGCTATTGTAAAATCGGCTACCCAAGTTTATGGAACCATCTGAATTGATTGACGATAGATAAGCAATCTATTGCCAAAGATAAAACACCAAAATGCCAATTGAATGGCAAGGCGCAAAAGGAAATCGAAAATGACCGCTCGCAAATTATTTCTTCTTCCAGGCGATGGAATTGGTCCTGAGGCAATGGCTGAAGTGCGCAAGATCATAACCTGGATGAATAAAACGCTTGATAGCGGTTTTGAGACTGATGAAGGTCTTGTCGGCGGCTCAGCTTATGATGCTCATGGCGCATCGATTTCCGATGCCGATATGGAAAAAGCAATGGCGGCAGATGCAGTGTTGTTTGGCGCTGTCGGCGGCCCGAAATGGGACGATGTGCCATATGAGCAACGCCCTGAAGCGGGCTTATTGCGTCTTCGAAAAGACATGCAATTATTTGCCAATTTGCGCCCGGCAATCTGTTATCCGGCTCTAGCTCAATCATCATCTCTTAAACCTGAAGTGGTTGAAGGCCTTGATATTCTGATCGTTCGTGAATTGACTGGCGGCGTCTATTTTGGCGAACCAAAAACCATCACAGACCTTGGAAACGGCCAAAAGCGTGCCATTGATACGCAGGTTTATGACACTTACGAGATCGAGCGAATTTCCGGTGTTGCCTTTGAACTGGCGCGGACCCGCAATAACAAAGTCTGTTCCATGGAAAAGCGCAATGTGATGAAATCCGGCGTTTTGTGGAACGAGGTTGTTACAGCGACTCACAAGGCCAATTATGCAGATGTGGAACTTTCGCACATGCTGGCCGATGCTGGCGGGATGCAGTTGGTTCGCTGGCCAAAGCAGTTTGATGTTATCGTTACAGATAATTTGTTTGGCGACATGCTGTCTGATGTCGCAGCCATGTTGACCGGCTCCCTTGGAATGCTGCCTTCTGCCTCTTTGGGTGCACCAGATGGCGTGACGGGCAAACGTAAGGCGCTTTATGAACCAGTTCACGGGTCGGCTCCTGATATTGCAGGCACCGGGGCTGCCAATCCGATTGCCATGATTGCATCTTTTGCCATGTGCCTTCGATATTCGTTCAACATGGTCGATGAAGCAGCCATGATTGAAACAGCGATTGCCAATGTGCTTGATCGTGGATTGCGCACCGGTGATATCATGAGTGAAGGCTGCTCCAAAATTGGCACAACTGAAATGGGCGCTGCAATTCTAGCTGAAATTCAAACACTTAGCGCCTAAGTTTTTAGCGTGAATTTGTCCGGCGATTGTGCCGGGCAAAGTAATAGTCGGTTAATAACAACTTGATTTGATCGTGTTCCTTTGGCGCTTTTTGCTGTTTCGGTGAAGTTGTCGATTGGCGTAGCTATTATCATGCTGTTACCGGCACTGAGCTTTCAAAAGCCATTTGTGATATCCAAGCAAAAATCTCTGCATTGCATCTTTCCGCGTAATTCAAACCTAATATTTCATCATAAATCCGCCTTGGTAAAAATCGGGGCGGATTTTTTTGTATAAGCTGCATCCATACTCCAAAAGCTGTAATTGACTCTTTGACAAAAAACGCTAAGAAACGCGTGAACAAACAGGAAATTTCTCGTGGCCCAGTTCGCCTATCAAAATTGCTTTCAGGTCGAGACCGGTTTTGCGCCGGTTGGCGTAGCATTGCGTGAAATTTTCTCTTCAAAAACCACCGAAACAGCAAAAACCAAGACCACCAAGAAAACGGTCTGACCTTCCTGTTTGCGTGTTCCCTTTTCCCCGCGCAATCAGGGGGAAAGAAGCGGCGCTTACAGTTGCCGTGATTGAGTGGAAAAGGCAGTTTACAAAACTGAATTATCAGGAGCCTGAAAAGGGTAAAATCATGGGTTATAAAATTGCAATCATCGGGGCGACCGGAAATGTTGGCCGGGAAATGCTGGATATTCTTGCCGAACGCGGCTTTCCGGCAGATACCGTTGTAGCGCTCGCCTCCCGGCGCAGCCTCGGCACGGAAGTTTCCTTCGGTGATAAAACGCTGAAATGCCAGACTTTGGAAGGCTATGATTTTTCCGATACGGATATCGCCTTGATGTCTGCCGGCGGTGATATCTCCAAGGAATACTCGCCAAAAATCGGCAAGCAGGGTTGTGTTGTGATCGATAATTCTTCTGCCTTTCGCTATGATATGGACGTTCCTTTGATCGTGCCGGAAGTGAATGCTGATGCCATTGTCGGCTTTACAAAAAAGAACATCATCGCCAATCCCAACTGCTCGACTGCTCAACTCGTTGTTGCTTTGAAGCCTCTGCATGACCATGCCAAAATCAAGCGTGTTGTTGTCTCCACCTATCAGTCGGTTTCCGGCGGCGGCAAAGACGCTATGGATGAATTGTTCAACCAGACCAAAGCGATCTATGTGAATGATCCGGTTGAGCCGAAAAAATTCACCAAGCGCATCGCCTTCAATGTGATCCCGCATATCGATGTTTTCATGGATGACGGCTCCACAAAAGAAGAGTGGAAGGTTGTCGCTGAAACCAAGAAAATGCTCGACAAGAATATCAAAGTTACCTGCACTGCGGTTCGGGTTCCTGTGTTTATCGGTCATTCGGAAGCGATCAATATCGAGTTTGAAAACGAGATTTCCGCTGATGAAGCCCGGGCGATTTTGCGTGAAGCGCCCGGCTGTCTTGTCGTCGACAAGCGCGAAGACGGTGGCTATATGACCCCGCATGAATGTGCCGGCGAAGACGCGACCTATATCTCCCGCATCCGGGAAGATTCGACCGTCGATAATGGCCTCAATATCTGGGTCGTCTCGGACAATCTTCGCAAAGGCGCGGCGCTTAACACGGTTCAGATTGCCGAATTGCTGGTCAATCGCGGGTTGATCAAACCGAAGGCTCAAGCGGCAATTGCTTGAGGTTAAACGAATATGATTCAAGAAGGCGGGCAGCAATGTCCGCTTTTTTTATGAAGAGTCATCTTCGTGTGAATGCTCTTGAGCTTCATGCTGCATACAAGCGGGCTTGCCTGAATATTTGAAGCTGCCTCTCGGGCCTCCGGTGCAGCGCTTTCGCTTTTTGCACTTCGCGTGCAAGCAGATTTCCCAATTGCCATTGAAGTGAGCCGTAAAGCGCAATTTTTGAAAATGCCGAAAAGCATCTTCGGCTGGAGCCTGACGTGTTAGATCGTTCACTCGACACCTTTCTGCCAGCGGCTTGCCATTCGTTGATTTTAAAGAGCAAACACGGGATCTGGTCGTCAGTTCCTATGGCCCATATTGTGCGGGCCCCCAGACCCCGTGCAGAGATTTTTTGTAAGCATCGGCTCTTCAGCACAATGTCCGACACTCCATCCAGCCTGCCCACATTCGGGTCGGTTGCCCGATTGAACATGGTCACAGACGCTCTGCTGCTACCTCTCCTTCGTATTGGCGACGATTGATCAATCCGACGTTTGCGCGGGAGACAGTGGCTGAAGCCTAAGGGATATTTTTGGCGCGGGGATAACTATCTTCTTATGATGCCGCCAACGGCAGAGGCAAAGAGCAGGGACAGCACCCATCCAGCAATGATCAGGAACCATTCAAAAGCCCGAACCGAATAGCCCCACCAGTTGCGCGATCCGTCTGTGTTGACCACGCGGGGAGACCAATCGCTTTCCATGCGCAAATTGACAATCGGAAGGGCGATATCCGCCGCATAAATGAAAGATTGAAATTCTGAATATTCAGAAGGGACAAATTCTTCGCATTTGGTTTTTTTGGAAGAATTTGATTCCAATTCTGAAAGATCATCAGCGGTCAGCGTTGGAAAATAAACCCAGTTATCCGCGCATTTCGTTGGAATAAAACCATTGGCAGCCTCTTTGAAAATCAGCGGATGGGTTGGGGCCATGATGCCATTGAAGGCGGCCTTCCAGTAAACGCCCGTACCAATGAGAATGAGCAGCAGCAAATAGATGACCGCCTTGCCGGGGCGATAGCCATAATCCACGAGAGGGCCGCTGAATAATTTTCGCCAAAAGACGGTCATCGCATGCAGGGTTTTGCGGTTTTGATTGTCGTTTCCGTTTTGTGATGCCTCAAATCTGTCCGGATCGAAATTCGCCATGAATTGTGTACGCAGTTTCTGGCGCTCTATTCGAAGCGACCTTGCCTCTTCCTCATAGCCCATAGTGTCGAGAACGCTCGCCAGATGTTCCCAGGGTTTGGGACGGAATTTTTCTGTAAGATCTTTTTCCGGCTGTTTGCGCAAAAAATCCTTCCAGTAAGATGAGCTTGCGCCTGTTTCCAGACTTTCAAAACCGAGATAGGAAAAATTATTCAGCTTGATGGATTCAGGCTTGTCCCAACTGGCGGCATCCATGTTGAGGGTTTTGGCCGATGCGCCGCCAAGGTCGAGGCGGCCGAGGGCGTGTGTAACATCGCGCCAATGGAAGGTTCCTTCGATTTTGGCATTGCGCAATTCCACGCTTGGCTTGCCGGAAAGGGTTGCCCCATTGGCGGAGAAATCCCCTTTGATGGTGGTGGATTGAAAGGCAAGTTTTCCTGCTGCGTTCATATCGCCCAGGATCACATTGCCCTCAATCACTGCCTTATTGGCTTGAATGGCCTGTTCCTTGTTGTGAAAGGTTCCGCCATCGCAATAGACATTGCCGCCAATGGTGGCGTTGGGAAGGAGGACGGTTCCGTGAATTTGGAAGCCCTCGTCGAGAAAGACATTGCCACCGATGTTGGCATTATGTGCAGAAATGTCGTTTTGGAATTTACCATCTCTGCAGGCGAGATCGCCGCCGATTTTTGAACCCAACAGCCGAACAGTACCTGTCGCTTCAAATCCATTGCTTAGAAAAACACCACCTTTTGTTTCCATTCTATCGCAAAGAAGTGAATTGCCGCTCGCGTTGAATTTGCCATTGCTGCATTCCAGATCGCCGCCGATTTTTGAACCATGTAGACGAACAGTACTTGTCGCTTCAAAGCCGCCGCGTAGGAAAACACTGCCCTTTGTTTCCATACCATCGCATGAAAGCGCATCTTCATTGCCGTTGAATTTGCCGTTATCGCAATCCAAAGTGCCGCCGATTTTTGCACCAAGCATGCGAACTGCACCCGCTGCTTCAAATCCATTGCTTAGAAAAACACCACCTTTTGTTTCCATACCATCGCATGAAAGTGAATTACCGCTGGCGTTGAATGTGCCGTTATCGCAATCCAAAGTGCCGCCGATTTTTGCACCCAACAGCCGAACTTCGCCCGCTGCATCAAATCCGCTGCGCAGATATAGCCCACCATCTGTTTGAAGACGATCACCTAGAAGTTGTTGAATAGATGATCCATCGAAATAAAGTGATTTTGCTTTTGCTCCCAACAGGATGATAGAGCCGTCAATCTTACAATTGAAAATCGCTACATCTTGCAGAATGGTGACGGCTTGAAGATCGAGGCAAGGTCCAAATTCGCTGGTGTTCCGACAAGCTATGAACGCGCCTTCAATAAACACACCCCTCTGATGGATCGGCGTTTCCTCACAGCCGCCCAGAATCAGATATCTCAGGAAAGACGCCCGGACCGTGTTTTCCTTCGTGGCAAAGTTGGGTCGTGTACCATCACCGATCAGACAGGTTTCACCGCGCATACAGGCTTCACGCAGTTTTTCTTCGGCCGGGCGCAAGCCGCCATTGCGGGTAAAGCTTTCGAGCTTGGAGCCGCGGGAGACGGGCGGTTTTGCTATCGAAGTATCGGGAGATTGCTCACCGGAGCCTGTTTCATCTTCCCACTGTTCCTCATCCAGCCCACTCATTTTTTAATTCCCTCACTCAAAACCCTGGCACTCAAAACCCGGCATTGCCTCAACCCAGGCAAGCACCAACTTAACACAGGATTTGTTTCTTGAAAGAGGCTTGGGGGTTTTGCGTTAAATGGCGGCAAAACTGGAAAAAGCGAAAAATGCGCTGGAGCGTGTTGGAGTGTGACATAATGCACACCCATGTTTCTGGAACCTGTTAGATTGAAATCAACAGAGCAGCTTGAACCGATCTCCAGTCGAAACAAAACGCCCTGTGAAGAATACGAGCCCGAAACGCTCAACCTAGATTGTGAAGGTAAACCCTTACCGATTGATTTGAACCATCAAACGGCGAGACGCCTGAACACCGACTTCCCTCGCGGGAAGCAGGTCGCTGATTAATCCTCTTAACGCCCCAAAGAGGAGAGGTCTTGCGGCCTGCACCCGCGTTCAGCTTTCAGTTTTAAAAATCTTCACAGCTGTCTGACAGGCGTTCCTGTACGGACTTCCTGATCTTGCCACTGTCAAGACTATAGGTTTCAAGATTGAGGACCTCATTTGAGGCGAACCGATAGCAGACTTCCATCTCAAAGTCGGCCTCCTGTGCCCCAACCAGCCGGGTCTTCAGCTCTGCGCCCGCATTTGCCTCGGCCCATTGATCCAGCGATGCGATGAATTCGGTCTTTGTCTGGGTGATGCCAAGATCGGTCAATTCAATCGTCGCATCATCAGCCAGCAATACCTGCAAGGTATCGGCGTCATTGACCTTCAAGGCTTCATACCAGGCGGTGATTTCGCTTGGAGTTGCTTCCTGTGAAACTGATCTTTCCGGTAGAGCAAAAGCTGACGCCGCTATCAGCGGTAGAGCTAAAATACCCATATAGGTAGGTTGTTCAAACAGTTTCATAATTCGCCCCATGAAACGGTGTTGATCTGGAATACTAGTGATTCGATTGCTTTACGCAGGTCAATATCGATTAATTAGCTGATTGTTTTACCTTAGGTCAAGTGCATCATAAGGAATCAATTCGATCATAACATCACTTTTTGAGTCATTTTTACGCCAAAACCGTGACCTCAAATGGCGCCATCGCGCGACGGACGGCCGAAATCGCCGGTTTTCTTGTCCATCACCCATAGCTCGCCGGTTGAAATATCAAACCAGGCTCCATGCAACTGGACCTTGCCGCGACCTTCCAGAATGCTGACACAGGGAAAGGTCATCAGGTTGTCGATGGAATTTCGTACCGATACCCGTTCAAGGGCGGTTTGGCGCTCGGATGCGGTTAAAGCAGTGGAAGCCAAAATCTGATTGGCCAGAGGCGTGAGCATGCTCATCCATTTGCCAATAAAGTCACCGGGGGAAAGTGGCTCATTGCCCGGATCGAGCGCTGCCTGAATACCACCGCAGCGTCCGTGGCCCATAACCACAATATGTTTGACCCGCAGAGCCTGTACGGCAAATTCCAGGGCAGCTGAGGTGGCGTGAAACGTACCGTCAGGCGCATAGGGCGGCACGAGATTGGCCACATTGCGGACGACAAACAGTTCACCGGGGCCGCAATTGAAGACAGTTTCAGGCGCCGCGCGCGAATCGCAGCAGGCAATCACCAATATTTCTGGTTTCTGGCCTGTTTCCGCGAGCTGGCTATAGCGCTCACGTTCGTCAGAGTAGCGCCCTGACATGAAGTCTCTGTAGCCATTGAGCAGTTTTTTCGGAAATCTATGCATGAAAGGTATTTATCGAAAAACCTAGATTGCGCAAATGGAAAATTTCAGTTCTTCCCAAGCTTTGGTCACGCAGTCTGATGAAAAACCTACGAAGAATTCACACCTAGAGACTGGTTGGTTTGACCACAGCTGTTTTGCCAGAGCCGCTGAAACGAGATTGGGCGAGATTTCGCATTTGCACCATCGTCATTGGTTTTGAAATGCTGATCGCATCGGTCTCCAGCATCAATTCATCGGCTCCGCGCTTGGCGGCTCCAGCCACGATTTCGAAAACCGAGGATGTGGTTTTTTGCAGGGCTTTAGCCGGCTCAACGCCATTGGAAATATGAGATAGAAAGAGAGCGGCGGTCAGATCGCCCGGACCATTGGGCGGATTGGCGAGCTCCTTGTGTTCGGCGAAGATGCTTGTTTCGCCTTCAACCAGAAGATTGCCGATATTGCCGCGCATATAACCGGGCATGGAGGTGACCAATATTTTCTTTTCTTTAAACTCGGCAGTAGCGTCCACGGCCTGTTGGGGCGTATCAATGGTTTTTCCGGTCAGCCAGGAAAGCTCAAACCGGTTGGGGGTCAAAATGTCTGCTACAGGAACCAGATGCTCCTTGATAGCGCTCGCGGTTTCATTTGCAATATACAGCCTGCCATTGCCGTCTTTTGGCCTGTCTCCCATTACCGGATCGCAGGCATGAATAACTTCTGGCGAGCGCTGCTTGATGGCGGTTATAAATTTTGCAACGGCTTTTACCTGATCCGCATTGGCCAGATAGCCTGTCAGGACCGCGCCAATTTCGGTGATCCAGCGTGAGTTCAAAAGGTCATTCAACAGACCGTCAAATTGGTCTGCTGGCGGAATGATCCTCGTGGCGATCCCGTGGCCGGGATGAAAGGGCAAGATAATGGTCGGCACGGCCCAGACAGGATGGCCCAGAACCTCAAGGGCAAAGACGGCAGCCCTGTTGCCAACGGAGCCCCGGGCAACATGGCTTGATATGACAATGATGGGCTTGTTCATGAAAGGGAAAATCCGAAGAAATGCGATAATGGCGGGTAAGGCTTACAGGACATAGGTGGCGAGGAGATAGACGATCAGAACGATAACAGCGATCCAGCCAAGGGTTCGCCCGATTTTTTTGCCCAGCACTTCGATCGGGTCGTTGTCCTCGGAAGTTCCGTCCATTCCGCCAACATGTTTTTTGAACTGCTCGGTGGTTCGCGCCACTGACGATGTACCAACCGTCTCGGACTCGCGACTGACCCGGTCCAGAATGCGTTTTGCTTCGGCCTGACTTTCTTCCGGGGTCATTGGTTTTTTGGATTGGGTCATTCGATAGGCTTTCCATTGTTTACTGGCAGACCTGAGTGATCGAAACATCAATTGGCCAGACAGCTTTTGTTTTGGATCGAAGTTCGCTATTTATACATAACGGAACTCTTAGCTTATGGTTTTTACGCCCTGTAAGAGGATAATCAAAGGGTGATAAGAGAATTTTCACTCAGCAATTTCGGGGTATGCGATATGAACAGATTGATGAAAAGCATTGTGGTGGTGGTGTTTGCGGGATTTTTGTCCAGCTGCGGGGTCAACAATATTCCAACTTATGAGGAAAATGCACGGGCTCAGTGGAGCGCTGTGTTGAGCCAGTATCAAAGGCGATCTGATCTTATCCCCAATCTGATTGAAACCGTGAAAGGATTTGCAGCGCAGGAAAAAGATGTACTGACATCAGTGGTCGAGGCGCGCTCAAAGGCGACCTCAACCCAACTTCCCAAGGATGTTTTGACAAATCCAGAGGCATTCAAACAGTTTCAGGAGAGCCAAAGCGGTTTGTCCGGGGCCTTGTCCCGGCTGCTGGTTGTGGTGGAACGCTATCCTGAATTGAAATCCAATCAGAATTTTCTCGCCCTCCAGTCTCAGCTGGAAGGCACGGAAAACCGCATTGCAGTTGCACGCAAGGATTATATCGAGGCGGTTCGATTGTATAATACTGAATTGAAAACAATCCCCGGGCGCTGGTGGCGAAATTGGGTTTACCCGGAAAATCAGCCCATGGTGAATTTCACCATTGAAGACGAGCAGCTTGCCAATCCTCAAGTGAAATTCTGATGGCATCACCAAAGTGGATTTTTATCCAAGGGCATAAAGGCTAAACAATTTGCGCCGAATATTCCTGATCGTTTTTTGCCTTCTGGTCGCGGCAGTCTTCGCGACCCAGATTGCATGGCGCGTTTCACAAACTCAATTTTATGGGGCTGAATCTCATAGCGCCAGCCAGATCAATGTCGGTTCATCTCAGTTTAATAACGCCCAGGTTTCTGGAATTACCAAAGACAGATTTCCAAGGCTTTCGGGAAGGGTGGTCGACAATGCAGGCATGTTGTCAACAAGCCAGCGCACCAGCCTGGAGGCAAGCCTGAAAGAATTTGAACAAAAGTCTTCGGACCAGATTGTGGTTGCAACGATTGCAAGTCTTGAAGGGCAAAATCTGGAGGACTATGCCAATAGCCTTTTCCGGCATTGGCAGCTTGGACAAGCCAAAGAGAATAATGGCGTGCTGCTATTGATAGCCAGAAATGAACGCAAGATCCGTATCGAAGTCGGTTATGGTCTTGAGGGGACGCTGACCGATGCGTTTTCCAGCGTCATCATCAATCAGGTCATTGTTCCACGCTTCAAAGCTGGTGATTTTGGTGAGGGAATTACAAAGGGCGCCGAGATGATTTTGCGAGTTCTTTCCGGTGATACGGCGGAACTGGAAGCGCGAAAAAAGAGAAATCCTTCGACAACCGATAAAGCGGTTGAATGGGGCGTTTGGATATTTCTCTTCATTTGGGGTGTAATGTTTTTCGGCCCCTTAGGATTTGCAATTCTAGCGCCAATTTTTGGAGAGAAATTGAGCAAGTATAAGTATCGCTGGCTTGGCGTGGAGGTTGATGTGATGCCAAGACGCAGGCGGCGGTCTTCTTCGTCGGGTTGGTCGGGAGGGTCCTCAGGTGGTTGGTCAGGCGGCTCGTCTGGCGGTGGATTTTCTGGTAGTGGCGGCTCCTCTGGTGGCGGTGGCGCTTCCGGTGGCTGGTAGGGACATGATGAAATGACAACATATCCAACTGAGCTGGATGAGAAAACCATTGTTGACGCTATCAAAAATGCCGAGAAAAAAACCTCGGCGGAGTTCTTCGCCGTATTTACTGAACGAAGCGATGACTATCGGTTTATCGGTTATGCTTTTCTTGCTTTCTGGATTTTCATTGCTTCGCTTTTGCTAGCGTTTTGGATCAATTGGCACGGTTCTCAATTGGTCAATGGAGATTGGGGCACCAATACACAAGTTAAATTAGCAAGCACGTATTTATCCTTATCCCTTTGGACTTCCTGTCAATTGCTTGCTTTTGTTGCGGGCGTGATCACGCTTCGACTTTCCCCCCGGCTCTGTGTGATGTTGGCTCCACGCCGAATTACCCACGAACGGGCCCATAGCAATGCTGTAAAACAATTTCTCGCCCATGGCATTCACCAAACCAAGGGTCGCACCGGCGTCCTGATATTCATATCGATGGACGAACGTTTTGCGGAAATTTTGGTAGATAGCGCTATTGAAAAACAGATTGGCCGGGAGTTTTTTCTTGGCAAAATTCGTGAACTGACTGCCGATTGTCACAAAGGGGATATCAGCTACGGTTATGTGAAGGCAATCAACTCCATAAGTAAAAGATTGAGCGTGGACTTTCCGCCGGGCAAAGAGATCGTAAACGAGCTTGAAGACCGTTTGGTTGTACTTTGAGTTTCCGCAAACACTGGATACTGGAAAACCTGTTCTTGAACTGACATAGTCGCGAAAACCAAAGAGAATCAATAACATTGGTTTTCTTGAGGGGAGGACTGAATGGAACAACCGGATGTGATGCCCAAGCCGAAAATCAGCAAGCTTGGTATTTTTGGCTGGATGTCATTTGATTGGGCGGCGCAACCTTTTTTCACCGTTGTAACAACTTTCATCTTTGGTCCCTATTTCGTTTCCCGCCTGGCGGATGACCCTGCAGTGGGCCAAGCCGTTTGGGCTTATGCGATAGCTGCCGCTGGCGTTGTGATCGCAATTTTGTCCCCCATTCTGGGCTCGATTTCGGATCAGACCGGACCGCGAAAACCATGGATTGCATTTTTTGCGGTTATCCAGATTTTTTGCATGGCCATGTTGTGGACGGCAGCTCCCGGCAGCAATATTTATCTGATTGCGCTATATTTTGTGCTGGCGACAATTGCCGCTGAATTTTCCATCGTCTTCAACGATTCGATGTTACCGCGTCTTGTTTCAAAGGAGGGAATAGGCAAAGTCTCCAATATTGCCTGGGGTCTTGGATATCTTGGCGGTATGATCACCTTGATTTTTGTCGTGGCTTTCATGGCTGGCAGCGCTGAAACGGGAAAGACGCTTTTGGGTTTTGATCCGATCTTCGGACTTGATCCAGCCAATGCTGAAGGCGACCGGGCAACCGGGCCACTGGCAGCGATCTGGTATCTGATTTTCATATTACCAATGTTTCTCTTTACCCCCGATATGGCAAAGGGCATGGCAATCAAAAAGGCTGTTGTAGCCGGGTTGTCCGAACTTAAATCAACCATCAAGGAAGCGCGGCAAAGGCCGGGTGTTTTTCGGTTTCTGGTAAGCCGTATGATTTATCAGGATGCAGTGGCAGCCCTACTGGGCCTGGGCGGTGCTTTTGCTGCTGGGATGTTTGGTTGGCTTACGGCTGAAATCGGGGTCTATGGCATCATCTTGAATGTGGTGGCAATATTTGGCTGCATGGTGGCGGCATATCTTGACACGAGACTGGGTTCGAAATGGGTGGTGATTGTTTCAATCATGTGCCTGACACTTGCGACGGTTGCCATCGTATCCACGGGACCCGGCTATACCTTGTTTGGCCTGATCCAGCTGCCAACAGAAGACAGTGGCGGCATGTTTGGAACCGCAGCGGAAAAAGCCTATGTGATGTATGGTCTACTGGTCGGCCTTGCCTTTGGCCCGGTTCAGGCATCTTCCAGATCCTGGCTTGCGCGCAGTGTTTCGATCGAAGATGCGGGTCGTTATTTTGGGCTGTACGCACTTTCAGGCCGTGCGACGAGTTTTGTTGCACCATTTCTGGTGGCAACGATCACAGCGATGACACTATCTGCCCGAACAGGCATGGCCGTTTTGATCGTTTTCTTCCTGGTCGGTCTCTATCTGGCAGCAACCACGCCTTATCCGGCCAATGAGCCTGAATAAATATCTGGTCTTTAGTGCCGGAAATGGCGCATCCCGGTAAAGACCATGGCAATGCCCGCTTCGTCAGCGGCTTTGATCACTTCATCATCGCGCATGGAACCGCCAGGCTGAATGACCGCTGTAGCGCCTGCCTGAACGGCAGACAAAAGACCATCGGCGAACGGGAAGAAGGCGTCTGAGGCGACGACACTGCCGATGGTTGCCGGTTCATTGATGCCGAGGGTCTCAGCGGCATCCAGCGCCTTGCGCGCTGCAATGCGGGAGGAATCCACACGGCTCATTTGCCCCGCACCAATTCCCACAGTGGCTCCGTCTTTCACATAGATGATGGCATTGGACTTGACGTGTTTGGCGATCTTGAAGGCAAGCTTCATATCGGCCAATTCCGTTTCCGTTGGTTGGCGCTTGGTGACGGTTTTCAGTTTCACGTCGTCGACATTGGCATTGTCCCGTGATTGCACCAACATGCCGCCAGAGACGGTCTTGACGGTCATTCCCGCCGTTTTGGGATCAGCCAGACCGCCTGTCACCAACAGGCGCAAATTGGGTTTTGCGGCGATGATCTCAATGGCTTGCCTGGACGCTGATGGAGCGATGATGACTTCCGTAAAGATCTTTACGATCTCGCTTGCTGCTTCGCCATCCAGCTCCTGGTTCATGGCCACAATACCGCCAAAGGCAGAAACCGTGTCGCAGGCAAATGCTTTTTCGTAGGCGGTTTTCAGCGTTGGGCCCGTGGCCACGCCGCAGGGATTGGCATGTTTGATGATCGCAATTGCTGGGCCATTAGCCGGGTCAAATTCACTCACCAGTTCAAAGGCGGCATCGGTGTCATTGATATTGTTGTAAGACAATTGCTTGCCCTGAAGCTGTTTGGCCGTCGCAACGCCCGGGCGTTTGTCGCCGCTGGTATAAAACGCTGCCTTCTGGTGCGGGTTTTCGCCATAGCGCAAAATCTCAGCGCGATTTCCGGCTATCGAGAATTTTGCAGGCAGGTCTTGCCCCAATTGTCCGGCAAACCAGTTTGAAATCGCGCTGTCATAGCCTGCTGTCAAGGCATAGGCCTTTGCGGCCATCTGCTTGCGGAAGGCGAGCGGTATGTTGCCCTTATTTTCAGACAGGGTTTCAAGTAATGCCGGATAATCTGCCGGATCGGTCAGAATGGTCACATAGGCATGGTTCTTTGCCGAAGCCCTGATCATGGCCGGGCCACCGATATCGATATTCTCCACGCAATTGGCGTAATCAGCGCCGGAGGCAACGGTGTTTTCAAACGGGTAAAGGTTCACCACTACAATATCGATTGGCGTTATGTTGTGCTCGCTCATAGCGCTTTGATGGTCCGTATCATCGCGGATGGAAAGCAGGCCGCCATGGACGGATGGGTGCAAGGTCTTGACCCGGCCATCCATGATTTCAGGAAACCCTGTCACTTCACTGATATCTTTTACCTTGAGCCCAGCCTCGCTAAGTGTCTTTGCCGTACCACCTGTGGAGACCAGTTCGATATTTTGCGCCTCGAGAGCTTTGGCCAATTGCAATATATCGGTCTTGTCCGATACAGAGAGCAATGCGCGTTTGGGTTTGACCCATTCGGGAGCTGGAATATTTTTTGATTTTACGGCCATGTTTCTTCCATTGAGGCTTAGAAATGTGAATGCGAATGGCTTTCACCACAGGGATGACCGCCGGATATCACAGACAGGGGATAGAGGTAAGTTGGTAATTCGCCTAAGTTGTGCTTATCCCGAATTAAATGAAAATAATGACGCCTAACGGACATTCTTTTCTTTTGTCAAAAGCCAACGGATTTCCGATAGTTCTTTGGCATTGCCTGTCAATACGATTTGCTTGGTCCGTTTGGGGCCGCTGGTTGATGACAGGAAAATGCTTTCCTCGATCTCTGGCGGGCAATCAATACAGGTCAATTTCCAGATCAGGCCGTTGCCGCACATCATCAGGATCGACCGTCCATCATCGGTTTTTCCTGCACTGACGGACGGATGGAGATGAAAGCGGATTGCAAATTCAACTTCCCTTTTCGATCTGATTTGTGTTCCGCCAATTCCGGTAAAGCTGTCCTGGCCCTCCACCCGCATGCCGTTATCAGTCATTTTGAGAGTGCGCTGATGGATAGCGCCGAAGGTTTTGCGATAGCCGTTGTGGCTTGCGGTAAACTGTTTGAAGCCTTCACCGTCCTGGCGTTTGCAATCAACTTGTTTAGGCGCTGCAATGATCCTGTTTTTCAGCAGATTTATAAATTTCTGACCGAGATAGAATCGTGAAGACGAAGTGTCGTTCAAGGTAGCCGTATTATGGGCCGCAGTGGAGCGGGCGATTGTCGCCAGATTGCTGTTTGGGTCACTCGGCCGACCGCAATTGACCATTAGCAGGTTGACCCCGCTTGAAAGCTCAAAACTCAAGGTTCCCGCATGGGCCATTCGAGAATTGCCGCCTTGGGGCGGCTTGCCTGTATCGGCCAGCAACACGGTATCGCCCATGGCCATGCGTTGATAACCTGAATAAGGAGCGTTTTCTGACGCGATTCCCATCGAGTCATCGTAAAACAAAATGGTCGAGACAAGATCCGGGCGCGGCAGGCTTACCCCATTAAAACGAGCAAGATTACCGTCGCCAAGCTGATAGAATTTCAAGGCAGCCATCAGACGGTCAATGGATGAAACCAGTGTCTGGGAAGGGGCAATTCCAAGGCGCGCATAAGACTGGCGAAGCGGCAGGAGCAAGGCCAGAATATCTGCTGTTACGGCAGGGTTTCGCGAGATATGGGTTCCGTCCTGGGTGATTTGGAGTTGGAGTTCCTGATCGAGAAGACGCTGGGCATGGCGCAAGGTTTTTTGCTGGTCAGAAACGCAAATCGCTGCATAGGCCAATGCTATTCGAACAAATAAAAGCGGCGTTCCATCGCCGAGTTCATTGGCACGATATTTCAGAAAATTGATGTGGGTGACAATGGATTTGAGCCATTGCTGATAAAATCTCGGGGTAGCAGCTTGAACCACAGGAACCGAATGACATATCCAGGAGATCAGCCGTTTGGCAGGAATATCACCGCGCCAGGCTATGGAGTTTTTCGGCTTGGAATGGTTGGTCATCCAGTCATTGATCAAAATCTGGGCATTTGATTTTGTCAAAGCGCTGCCTTCGGCTTCCAAATGGCGGAGCCAGCCAAAAGAGTGTAATTCAGTTTGCCAGATTTGAGGAGTATCAGTCCGTAGAAACGGATCAGTTCCGTAACAATCAATCATTTTCCCGCCGAGAAAGAACCTGCCGGAATATATTTCCATGGCAGCGGCCGAATCCGGGGTGTGCAAATCCTGAGGAGCAAGGATCAGGTGATCAGCAGAATAACTTGAAGACAGGATCACGGATGGCGAATTTCTGCGCATGCGAATGGCCATGCGCCGCGCTTTTTCGCGGGCCGCCAGCAAAAGTATTTTCAGGTTTTCACCAAGCGCCATTTCAGCCTTTCCGGCCCGTTACCAATCTTCACGTCTACTGATTTGCCGATCACTACAGAACCTTGTTAGCGGCTTTTATATCCTTATCGACAAAGAGCAAGCAACACTTGCTTGCCTTAACTCAAGCGGCAACGTCCCGAATAAAACGGGCAACGAAAAATCCGTCCATGCCAGACTTTTCCTGTGGCTGTTGCGGCAAGTAATGGGGCAAAGAACGGAAAATATTCTGACCCGTTACACACTCTTGAAGACCGGCAATTTCTTCCGGCTTGATCGGGTCAAAGCGCATCCCCTCAATATTGAGTTTGGGAATCAGGTTTTCACCCTCATCCTTGAAAATTGAACAATTGGCATAAATTAGAATACCGCCGGGTTTCAGGAAAGTGGCTGATTTTTCGATCAATGATTTTTGCAAGGCGACAAGCTTTGCAATGTCTGTTTGATCCGTGTTCCACAATATATCCGGGTGCCTGCGAAGCGTGCCCGTGGCAGAGCACGGGGCGTCCAGCAGCACGGCATCAAACAATTTTGATGGTTGCCAATCCAGAATATCTGCCTGCACGATCTCGGCATTGAGCCCTGTGCGGTCCAGATTTTCCTGTAGGCGTTTCAATCGCCGTCCTGAGATATCAACGGCGGTTACTTTCGCGCCCATCGCGGCCAATTGCATCGTCTTTCCGCCGGGTGCGGCACAAAGATCAGCAATCTCCAATCCCTCAACCTTTCCCAATAAACGAACCGGTTGGGCTGCTGCAATATCCTGCACCCACCAATCACCTGAATCAAAGCCTGGAAGTTCGCTCACAGGGGTGTTGGTTAACAACCGCTTGGCACCGCCGGGAAGGGTTAATGTCTGATTGTCGAGGTCATCAAATCCACTTTTGACTTGAATATCGACATTTGGTTCAAGCAAAATGGCGCTACTGATCGCAGCAGTTTTTTCCCTGCCAAAATCAGTTGCAAGGGTTTTGCGCATCCAATCGGGAAAGATCGATATGGAGGCTGTCGCCGCAAGCAGTTTTTCTTTTTCCCGGATCAGCGTGCGTAGCACTGCATTGGCAAAACTGGCAAAACGTGTCGTGCGGCTATCATTTCTGATGGCGGTCACGGCAATGTTTACGGCGGCGCTTTCCGGCACATCCATGAACAGGATTTGGGCTGCGGAAATTTCAAGAAAGTGAATGAGAAAGCGTGCTTTTTGGGGCGGTTTTCTATTCCAGCATTTTTTCAACATGGCCTCGATGCGGGTCTTGTTGCGAAGCGTTGTCAACAAAATCGCTTTTGCAAGGCTCTGGTCGCGGCTATCCAAAGCGGTAAAATCAGGCTGGCCGCGAACCGGGTCCCAAAGTGTTTCGATAGAGGCCTTTTGATCTACAATCAATGTCAGCATATTGGCTGCTGCCAAACGGGCTTTCAGTCCCGGCATGGATTTACCTGCCGGTCTGCGCTGGTTGTTTCTTGCGTCAAACTGCTTCATTTATGGCCAATGTCCTGGATGTGCTATAGAATTTTCTATGTCCATAACCCAATTTCCGGGTAAGGGATATATTCGAGTTGCATGAACAAACAGAAGAACTAAAGAGCCCTGACTCTAGATGGAGAGCTTGATGGCAGATGAAGAGCAAATCCCCGAAGCAGCCAAGCGTGCTTTGGCTGAGGCGGAAGAACGCCGTAAGGCCCTCGAAGAAGCACGGCCTAAAACAGCAAAGGAAATTGATGGCAGAGGTGGTCTTGACCCGGCCCGCTATGGCGACTGGGAGAAAAAAGGCATTGCGATTGATTTTTGACCTTATCCCGCAAGGGCCGAGGAAACCTGTTTTCGTATTTCCGTTAGTGTGAAGGGCTTTTGCACAACATCGATCACAATGGCCTTAGTGCTTGAGGCTCTTTCACGCTGATTGGCATAGCCTGTCATCATCAGGATTTTTTGTCCCGGCACCGTTTTTGCCAAAGCCTGGCTCATTTCAATGCCGTCCATTTGGGGCATTTGAATATCGGTCAGCACCAGATCAAAACCATCTGGATCGGCGACAAAAGTTTCCAATCCGATCTCGCCATCTTCAGCTTCAACAACCCTGTGGCTGTCCATTTGCAAAGCCCGCGAAACAAAAGACCGCACCGAATCATCGTCTTCAACCAATAATATTCGCGCCATTATGCGTCCCCTGTCACAATGCCAACAAAAGGCAGTTCCCTGAAGGCGTGTCCCACATCCATTCCGTAACCAACGACAAATTTGTCCGGACATTCAAAGCCGACATAGTCCGCTTCAATTTTCGCTTTGCGACGAACAGACTTGTCGAGCAACGTGATAATGGCAACTTTGTTGGCGCCGCGCTCCAGCATTAGATTGCGGGTATATTGCATGGTGTTTCCAGATTCCAGAATATCGTCGATCAGGATCACATCGCGTCCGGCAACTTCCGTTTTGATATCCTGAAGCATTTTGATTTCACCGCTCTCAGTCCCGGCGCCATAGCTGGAGATGGAAATGAATTCGACTTCCGGAGCAATGCCTGCCCGATGGAATGCCCGGATCAAGTCCGCCGCAAAGACAAAGGAGCCCTTGAGCACGGATATCACCAGAATATCGCGAAGATCACTCAAGGCGATTTCTTCGGCAAGTTCACCGGTACGTTTTGCAATTTCTTCTGCGCTGAACAGAACTTCGATCTTTTTGTCTCTGACGATGGGCATGAATCAACTCTATTTTTGTGGACTGGTTGTAACTGTAGCGTTTCGCGCTTTGCCGCTATAGTCAATCGCTGAAGTCATAAATCGGAAATTCTGATCCTTATCAATTTTGTTCTTCTTGATCCTATGTTGCCAGCTTTGGACGATTTTTCCATTGTCATCGTAGAGCGTTACCCAAAGAGGCATCATTGATTTTTCTGAAGAAGAGTTATTTGCAAGACGGCCGAAGACAGACACAACGGTTTCGTTATTCTTGATCAATCGTGTCATGGACACATCGCTGATCTCAAAGCCAGGTATCTTGCGGATGGAGGCGGTTGTGATCAAGTCGATCCCGTTGTCGGTATCGCGCTCACTGATGGCGATAAAGGTCGTCGGCAAGACCAGCGCAATGGCGAATACCGCAGCTATTGATTTCAAGGGCAGGCCAGAGGTAAGCAAAAAATCAAGAAAAGAGCTGTTGGACTGCTGGGCAAACGTGGTTCTTCGCAAAGGCTCGCTACTAGGGCGAACGGGTTCTTTCGAGAAGAAATCCTTTGTTACAGATGCGTCTGCAGAAACTTTTCTTCTTTTGCCAAAGGGTTTGGCTTGAGATGGTTCCGGTTCATGATCAATGGTGATGATGGAGTCTTTGCGCATACCCGTTTGTCCCAAATTGCAGTCTTGATGATGGCCATGTCGAAGTTTTTAGATTCGCTTTTCGACAAAGCCTGACCTGATTTATCCTATAGCTTGGAATCCTTAACGCATTGTTAACCATGATTAACGCAAGGTGACTCTGATTTTACAAGGACGAATTCAGTGATTCAGTTTGAAAATGTTGGCTTGCGCTATGGCTTGGGACCGGAGATCCTGAGCGATCTCAGCTTTGACATTCCCGCCAATTCTTTTCAATTTTTGACCGGTCCCTCGGGAGCGGGAAAGACCAGTCTTTTGCGGCTGATGCTGATGTCTTTGAAGCCGACCAGAGGTGTTGTGCGGGTGTTTGGCCAGGAGGCAGCGAAAATTCCACGGCAGACCATGCCGGAAATTCGCCGGAAAGTTGGCGTTGTGTTTCAGGACTTCCGGCTTTTGAACCATTTGACGACCTATGAGAATGTGGCGCTGCCCTTGAAGGTTCTCGGCAAGGATGAAGCAAGCTATCGCTCGGATGTGACTGATCTGTTGAAATGGGTTGGTCTTGGCGAAAGAATGCACGCATTGCCTCCGGTTTTGTCTGGCGGGGAAAAACAGCGTGCGGCGATTGCCAGAGCATTGATCGACCAGCCCAAGGTTTTGTTGGCAGATGAACCGACCGGCAATGTGGATCCGCCAATGGCGCGCCGTTTGTTGCGGTTGTTTATCGAGCTGCATCGCTCGGGAACATCGGTGATTATTGCGACCCATGATATGGGGCTGATGGATCAATATGATGCGCGCCGTCTGGTGCTGAATGAAGGCAGGTTGCAGATTTATGATTGATCCTAATTTACCCGGCCCCCACGAAGGCCCGGCCTCATCAAACGATGTTGTTCGGCCGATTGTTGAACAAGACACTGTCCCGCAGCGCCGGACCCGAACGCCTTCTCTAAACAGTGGCCGCAATATCGTGCCGCGGGAAGGGGTTGCTGGACAGGCGCTTCTTACAGTGATTGCGATCATGGCTTTTTTGGCCTGCCTGACGCTTGGCGGTGTTTTTCTGGTTCGTGAAACCGCCCAAGGCTGGCAAAATGATATTTCACGCGAAGTTACCGTACAGATTCGTCCTTATGAAAATATAGATCTGGAAAAATCAATTGGTGAGGCAACGCAACTGCTTTTGTCCTATTCTGGCGTTGAAAAAGTGACCTTGCTGGATGATGCGGCGACGGCACGACTGCTGGAGCCGTTTTTAGGTTCTGGGCTTCAGTTGGAGGAATTACCTATTCCCGCCTTGTTGACGGTGACGGTTGATCAGGAAGAAACGCTGGATTACCGGGCGATGGCTGAGCGTTTAAGCAGCGAAGTTCCCGGCGCATCGCTGGATGATCATCGCTCTTGGGTTGACCGGCTGACGACCATGGCACGAACCACGGTTCTTGCAGGGGTTGTCATCTTTATTCTGGTGATGACGGCTACAGTCTTGACGGTTGTCTTTGCCACAAGGGGAGCCATGGCTGGTAACAAGGATGTTGTCGATGTTCTGCATTTCGTTGGGGCCGACCGGACATTCATAGCCCGTGAGTTCGAGCATCACTTCTTACGCCTTGGGCTGATCGGTTCTCTCAGTGGAGGCCTTGGGGCAATATTCGTTTTTCTTGGTCTCAGCTTTTGGTCTTCGACCATGCGGGCCACCCCGGAAGCTGATCAGATGACGGCTTTGTTTGGCAGTTTTTCCATTGGCAGCTGGGGCCTGTTGGGCATTCTTCTGGTTGCGATCTGTGTCGCCGTACTGACCGGCTTGACTTCACGGGTGACGGTTATGCGCCATGTGGGCCGCCTTGAAACCTATGGCGCGCGCCAGCAAAGTTGATTCAATATCAATTCTACTGGTTACCTATTTCGCTAAGTATTTGATTACTGGCGAAATTTGGAATATTCTTGCCATAGTATGACCAACAGATCGTCATTTTTTTGCGATGTTTTTCGGTGACAGTACCGGATAATGCAACGATCAGGACGGACAGGACTATTGAGAGCAAACGGTCAGGGTAAATTGTCGATGACGATGGATGGTAACAGAAAAACCACCGGTCGAGGGTTTGCAAGATCCTCCTTGGGCGGGTTGTTGGTATTTTCCTTGAAAGCAGGCTTTTACGCTTCAACTATTTCGGCCTTGCTGCTGGTGGTTGGGTTTGTGTGGTTTCAATCGCAAATCTCATCTTATGAGCAATATTCGCGCCCGACAGGCGAGGGTATTGTTGTGCTGACCGGGGGCCATGACCGGGTTGAGACGGGCTTGAAACTTCTTGAAAAATCCGCTGGTGAAAAGCTACTGATAAGCGGTGTTCATGTGAACACATCGAAAGGCGCCATTTTGGCCGCTTTGGGCCGTGATAGTGACAGCGATATTTGTTGCATTGATATTGGTCACACCGCCAAGAATACTGTTGGCAATGCCGTTGAAATTGCCGAGTGGGCAAAATCGAATGATTTTTCCAAACTGATTGTGGTGACGAGCAATTATCATCTGCCAAGAGCGTTGATGGAGATAGGCATGCTTCTTCCTGATGCAGAGCTGTTTCCCTTCGCCGCTCAATCGGCAGGCCATAAAAAACTCAATTCGGACGAAGAATTGGAAGTTCATCCGTCATCCTTGCGCGTTGGCGTTATTGAGTATGGAAAATATCTAGCTGCAATGGCAAGAATCTGGTTTGGTGGCACGAATCCTTTGACAAGAGTTGCAAGGGTTGGGTAGCTAGGGCAGGGGCCTTAACATCCACCCGGAGATCAAGGCAAAATCGGTTGGCAAGATATTGATCTACTTTCGTTCGCTTCTTTTCAAAACATTGTTTTATCTTAGCAATGCGTTCCAGATGATTTTCTGGACTCCGGTGTTTTTCATTGTTCCGCTTGAGGACGCCTGGAAAATTGCAAAAATGTGGGCCTATAGCCATTTATGGCTCCAGCATAAAATTTGCGGAAATACCTATGAGTTTCGGGGAGTGGAGAAAATTGATTTTGATGCCAATCAATTGATCGGCTCAAAGCATCAGTCGGCCTGGGAAACCTACACAATGATCCTTTTCTTCAAGGACCCCGGCTATATCCTGAAGCGCGAATTGATGTATATCCCGCTTTTTGGCTGGTTTATGAGCAAAGTGAAAGTGGTGCCTGTCGATCGCGGCAAAGGTGCATTGGCGCTTGCGTCGATGGCCAAGAATACCAAGCTGCAGATGGCCGAGCGTAACCGCCAGATCATCATTTATCCTGAAGGCACAAGGACGATCGCTGGAGCAGCTGTGCGCTATAAATTCGGCATTACCTATTTGTATGATGATTTGAAAGTGCCGGTCCAGCCGGTGGCGCTCAACTCTGGTGTGTTTTGGGGCAGGCGGGCATCGCTGATTTATCCGGGCAAAATCATCATGGAGTTTCTGGATCAAATTCAACCGGGGCTGTCAAAAGATGCATTCTCAAAAAAACTCTATGACAGTGTTGAAACAGCGTCCAACCGGTTGATGCTCGAAACGGCCAATTCCGATCAGCCAACCCCCTTGGCGCTGGAGCTAAAAGACCAAATGATCGCAGCGCTGAAACCCGCCTAGAGCGCTTCTCGTTTTGATGGAATCAAAACGGCGCTCCAAGTATTTGTTTTAATGTATATCCTTATCTTTCAAACGGTCCGTTTTAAGGGGATAGGTTCTAGGGTCTGCGGTCAATTGTTCGACAATCCGCTCCAGCACGGGATCACAGATGTTGAGCTGTTTCAAAGACAAGACAGTGCTTGCCACATAATCAATATTATTGCCGGATTTTCCGACAGCGCCTCGCACGATCTCTATCTGGTGGCTTTCATCCAGTCCGCTGGCATATTGGTGATGGCCACGGTCCACAACAAAGGTCAGGGCCTTGGTCATTTCACCGTTTTGCAATTTGATATCAACCCATTGCTCCAGATAGACATGGGTCACCAATTCACGCTCCCGCAAATACTCAATGACAGCTTCGCGCTTGTCGCCGGACACATATCTTGCAAGCCCTTCGCAGGACCCGCCTTTATCCAGACCAAGTACGAGGCCGGGGTTTTCCTGGGTCCCGCGATGCACCCAGGAATGAACGCACAGGGATCTGTGCCAGCCGGTTAGCACAGCTTTTTGTTCTTCGAGAAACTCGAAACCTGGTTTCCAGATCAAAGAACCATAGCCAAAAACCCAAAAATCACCCATATAGCCCAATATCCATTTTGATAAGATTCGTGTAGCCAGCCTACCAGACAGAATCGAATGACGAATTTAATACATTCGCCAAAACTATAAGAGGTTTTATTCCTTGATGACAGAGCAAGCTCACATACCACCGGCCTCACGTCGGAAAGTTGGTTTTTTCATCGGGTTTATCCTTTTTTTGATCCTCGCCTTGAGCGGGGGATGGTACTGGGCCTCCACAAAGCTGGATGAATCGGTGACCAATTTCACCACGCAATTGCAGCGCGATGGCAAAGTGCTTGAATGTACCAATCAGGATGTGCGTGGTTATCCTTTCCGTCTTGGCCTTCATTGCGATAAACTGGCCTTTGCTGATCCAGTTGGCGGCATCACCATAAGCGGCAATGCCCTGAGGTCTGCTGCCCAGCTATATCGTCCGGGCCATATGATTGCAGAGATTGATTCGCCTTATGATGTTTCAGCGCCGGGACTGGTGCCGCTCACGCTGGACTGGTCCAATTTGAAGTCGAGCGCGAATGTGGGAACCGATGGTTTTCAACGTATTTCGATTGTCGCTGATCAGCTGAAAATATCAGCGAATGATTTTGGTGATCGTGATTTGCTTGGAAGTCTTGAGCAACTTCAATTGCATGCGCGCCCGGTACCAGAGACGGCAAGAGCCAATCTTGATCTGGCCATTTCAGGCGAAAAGTGGGTGGTGGACGATAATGGCGCAAATCTGATCGAGCCTGTATCCTTCAATCTGCAGGTGAAATTGAAGGATGGGTTGCGTATCATTGAATCAGGCAATGATCTTCTGACTTTTATTAAAAATGAAGGCGGGGAGGGTGAGCTAACCGATCTTACCCTTTCGACCCAGTCCGGGGGGCGGATTGCGGCAACCGGGCCATTGTCGATTGACAATCAGGGCTTGGTATCCGGCGAGCTGGTGCTTGAATTTGACGATCCGCAAAAGCTTGTCACTTATGCCCAATCCATCTTTCCGCCTTTGGCCGATTCATTGTCCCAGAGCGTCCAATATCTTGAAGCTTTTGCGCAAAACACTGATGGTGGTATCAAGGTGCGCGATTTGAAAATCTCGATCCGCCAAGGGAAAATTTTCTTGGGATTTTTCGAAATAGGAGAAGTTCCAAGGCTCTTTTGAGCTCCAAATTGAGTTCAGGCCCGAGGGTCAGGACTCATAAATTAACGCATATTCATATCTTTCAAACGGTTCCGTTTGCCGGGGATAGGCTCTAGTCACCGGAAGAATAGGGTCTGAAAATTGTATCTGCCAAATCGCTGTCATCCTCATCGGGCAAGAGAGAGATGTGTTCTTTCTCGATTATCTTGCGCCGGGTCAGGCGGCTTTTTGACATGAATTCTTCAAGCATTTCGCCATTGTCTGTTTCGATAGCTTCAACACAAGATTCCATATCGGCGATAAATTTTCGAAATACGTCAAGCAAGGGCTCTTTGTTTTTGAGAAAAATATCGCGCCACATGGTGGGGTTGGAAGAAGCGATCCTGGTGAAATCCTTGAAGGCTCCCGCAGAAAACTGAATGACCGGTGATCCGCTTTTTTCCTCTTCGGCAAGGGCTGTGTGGAAAATGGAAAACGCCGCCAAATGTGGCAGATGGCTGGTGATTGCCAAGGCACGGTCGTGGCGACCGGGAGTCATGATTTCGACTTTCGAACCCATCGCCTCCCAAAGGGCTTTGAGTGTCTCGGTGGCTTTGTCAGGTGTGCCTGGAACCGGCGTCAGAATGCACCATCGATTGACGAACAGTTTTGGCAAGCCTGCATCGGGGCCGGAAAATTCGGTTCCGGCTAATGGATGACCGGGAACGAAATGCACATTCTTCGGCAAGACTTTCAACGTGTCTTCTATAATGCTCAGTTTTACCGAACCCACATCGGAAAGAATGGCACCCGGTTTCAGATAAGGCGCAATCTCGGCGACCAAAGCAGCATAGGCTGCCACCGGAACACAGCCGATGATTAGGTCAGCATCCTTGACCGCTTCGCCATTGGTGTCGACAACTTTGGCTGCGCCGAGCCCCAGTTCCAAAAGACGTCTGCGAACTTTTGGCGAATTATCGGTGATGATGATTTCATCGGCAAGTTTCCGCTCGAAACAGGCGCGGGTGATCGATGAGCCGATAAGACCCTGTCCCAATATTGCCAGTTTCTTGATAATCTTTGCCATTGCACCTTCCGTTTTATCGGTTGTCTTTCAGTCGGTTCAGGACAGGAATTCTTTCAAGGCTGCCACAACCTTTTTGTTTACCTCTTCCAGACCAATGGTCATGCGCAGAGCATTGGGGAAACCATATCCTGTAACGGCTCTTAATATCATTCCGCGCTGGGTGAGATAATCATCTGCTTCAGCGGCGTTTTTGCCTTTGGTTTCGGGAAAGTGGATCAAAATGAAATTGCCGACCGAAGGGGTTACCCGAAGACCAAGGGCGGTCAGCTCATTGGTGAGCCATTCGACCCACTGATTGTTATGGGCAACGGCTTTTTCCACATGGTTGCGATCTGCAATCGCCGCTGATGCGGCAGCTATCGCCAATGTGTTGACGTTGAACGGTCCGCGCACACGCTCCAGCACATCAATGATGTGTTTGGGGGCATAGCACCATCCTGCGCGCAAAGCGGCGAGGCCGTGAATTTTCGAAAAGGTTCGTGTCATCACGACATTTTTCGATGAGGCAACCAGTTCCATTCCGGACTCATAATCATTCTTGCGAACATATTCCGCGTAGGCTGCATCGAGAACCAGAATGACAGAAGCAGGCAGGCCCTGGTGGAGGCGGCGAACCTCTTCCATCGGCAGGTACGTGCCGGTTGGGTTATTGGGATTGGCAAGGAATACCAGTTTGGTCTTTGGGGTGATGGCCGCCAAAATTGCGTCGACATCGGCATGTTCGTGGCTTTCTTTTACCACAACAGGAACCGCGCTGCAGGAAAGCGCCACAATCCGGTACATCAAAAAGCCATGCTCGGTAAAAATTACTTCATCGCCAGCGGAAAGATAGGCAGCGCCAATCAGGGACAATAGCTCATCGGAGCCATTGCCGCAGATCAGATTGTCCGGGTTGAGGCCATGGGTTTCGCCGATTGCCTTTTTCAGGGCTGTGGAACTGCCATCGGGATAAAGTTCAAGATGCTGGGCCGCATTCTGCAATGCTTCAATGGCCAGTGGGCTTGGGCCAATTGGCGTTTCGTTGGATGAAAGCTTGTGCAATTTCACACCCGCGGGAGCTGCAGATTTTCCCGGCTTGTAGATTGCGATATCCAGAACGCCCTGTTTGGGCTCTGGAGCACTTGAAGAAGCATTGATGGTATCATTGGCTGGCATGGTTTTCTCATAGGCGCGCAAAAGGTTGAAAGAAGCCCTGTCATATTCGTTCGCACGGGCAAAATCAAAGAAAGAATTTCAACTGCAATAATTCACCCTGTCAGTCTTTGTTGGTGACCTGGGCTTCGCTGGTCTCAAGGGGTTGAGAAATCTGCTGGGCCGACTGGCGGGCGCCTTGGGCAGCAAGGGCAGGCACTTTCAGCTGGCTACGGCTTTTTGCCTTTACGGGAACGCCTTGATAGAGGCGCTTTTTTGCGACAACAAGAAGCGCGCCACAGAAAATCGGCCATAGCCGATGGCCAATCTTGTCGACAAAGGCGAAGGTTCGAATGAGTTTTTTATAGCGAGCCGGTGGAAAGTTGAGGCATCCATCCCATAGCGAGGGGGTCAATTTTGCTTTTCTCAGCAGCGTACCCAATTGGCCCCGGGAAAAAGGTCTGCCATTGCCAAAGGGTGTGTGCTCAAAACGCGCCCACAATCCGCGCCGGTTTGTGGCCACCAGAATCAGTTTTCCTTCGGGCACCAAAATTCGCCAGATCTCATTGAGTATGTGCGAGGGGTCCAAGGCGTTTTCCAGCAGGTGCAGAACGACAACGCATTCCACGGAGGCGGTTTCGATGGGAAGTTGGTCTTCATCCACGAGTGCTGTTTTAGGGTTTGCGCCGCGGGGCCATTGCAAAGCGCCCTGACGGGCTGGCATCAGGATGATTGCATTTGGATTATCTACGGCGATCTTGTCAAAAATCGGGACTGGATATCCCAAGCCCACCAGCTCCAGTTCTTTTTCAAGCCCGCCGACCTTGTTGATAGCTGTTACCAGCGAATCCCGGGCTGTTTGACCAAGAGGTGTTGCATAAAACTCGCGAAGATCGACGACATCAACTGACATGGGATAAGCCTATCGGGTTTCGCAATTGGGGTGAAGTGATTTTAGCGGAGAAATCAAAATTGCGAAACAAAACCAGCAACAATCAGGCTTTGGCCGATGAAATACAGTATCCAGATCGCATAAGGCATGATGCGCCTGCCCAGCGTATTGGTGAGAGGTGTGAATTTGTCATTGGCAAGAAGTATATCTGACACCACAAAGCTGGCAATTCCTGCCAGAACAAACAGGCCGGGCTCTGCAAGTTTTGCAAAAAATGCCATGGCGGCGACGGTGACTGAATAGATCAAAACAGGAATTTTCATTTCGTTGAGATGGGGCCAAAGACGAAACAGGACCATCGCGATCAAGGCGAGCAGAATAACCCCTGTTTCCAAAGCGGTCCGATGGGTGAGGAGGCGTTGGTCAAAACTTCCGGCAAAAAACCCGATGTAAAAAATATGCCCGATAAGAAAGGCGGTTAGCCCGAACAGGAAATTCTTTTCGCCTTCGCGCGACAGGAAATAGTCCCCAATAGTGCAGGCGACCAGTCCTGCCAGAATCAACACAGGAATATTGCCGATGATCCCCGCAAGGATCAGCAGCAGCATTGGGGCAATTTTCAGAAAACTGCGAAAGGTTTGCTCCGGCTTTGGTAGCCAGAAGATCGCGTAATACAGGGATAAAAGATTAGCGCCGAGAATGATGGCAAGGCTTGAATTGAACATGGCTAGGGTCAGGACTCATAAATTGGCACGAAATGGTAAGCGTAGATTTGTGCAGATACAAGGCGCACGACAGCAGGAAGTCTTCTGACTTTCAATGGATTGCGACACAGTAGGCTGTGCCAATTGACCCTATTCAAAGAGCGCTCCGTTATGACTTCGAACTTCGTCTCTTCATTTAAGGACGCAGTGGGGAAATGGCAAATCTTTTGCCGAAAAGATAAAAAAACCGGCAGCAAGACCAGATGTCTGCTGCCGGTTTTGGTATCAAAATCCAGTTTGAATTACATGCTTTCAACTGTCAGGGCGACACCCATTCCGCCACCAATGCAAAGGGTTGCAAGACCCTTTTTGGCTTTGCGGCGCTGCATTTCAAACAAGAGGGTATTCAGCACGCGAGCTCCGGATGCGCCTACAGGATGGCCAATTGCAATCGCACCGCCATTGACGTTAACAATCTCAGGGTTCCAACCCATGTCCTTGTTGACCGCGCAGGCTTGGGCGGCGAATGCCTCATTGGCTTCAACCAAATCAAGATCTTCAACTTTCCAACCTGCTTTTTCAAGCGCTTTGCGGGAAGCTGGAATAGGGCCGGTGCCCATGATTTGCGGATCAACTCCGGCAGTAGCCCAGGATACGATGCGCGCCATCGGTGTGATGCCGCGTTTTTCTGCTTCTGACTCGGTCATTAGCAATACCGCTGCAGCGCCATCATTGATTCCAGAAGCATTAGCGGCTGTTACGGTGCCTTCCTTGTCAAACGCTGGACGTAGTTTGGAAATTCCCTCAATGGTAACGCCATGTTTGATGTATTCGTCATCCTCGACAATCGTATCGCCCTTGCGCCCCTTGATGGTCACCGGGACGATTTCGTCTTTGAATTTGCCGGACTTTTGAGCTGCTTCGGCCTTGTTCTGAGAAGCAACGGCAAAATTGTCCTGCTCTTCGCGGGTCAATTGCCACTGCTTGGCAACGTTCTCAGCTGTCGTTCCCATCATGTAGTCGTAGAATGCATCAGTCAGGGCATCGTACATCATGGTGTCGACCATATTTGCCGGACCCATTTTGGTGCCAGCGCGAAGGTTCATGGCGTGCGGCGCCATCGTCATGGATTCCTGACCACCAGCGATGATAATGTTAGCATCGCCAGTTGCAATTTGTTGCATGCCGAGGGCGACAGCGCGAAGACCGGAGCCACATAGCTGATTCAGGCCCCAAGCTGTTGCCTCATCGGGAATGCCAGCATTTCTTGCTGCCTGTCTGGCCGGGTTTTGACCTTGTCCTGCACAAAGAATTTGACCTAGAATGACTTCATCGACCTCTTTTGCATCAACACCAGCACGTTCAAGAACAGCCTTGATCACAATGGAGCCTAGATCGTGGGCAGGAACATTGGCAAAAGCACCATTAAATGATCCAACTGGCGTTCTTGCTGCGCTGGCGATTACGATTGCATCTTGTTTGCTCAATTTTTTATCCTTCATATTGGTGAAATATAACCATCGCATTGATGTTCGAGATATAATAGCCATTTATTGACATGAAACATAAGATTAGCCAACAAGACTTTAGAATCTATCATTTAGGGTCCTGACCCTAGTCGCAACCGGATTACCGAGCCCATCATGACCCATCCTTATCTTTCCTCTCCGCTGGCAAGAAAGCAAACTGTTGCTGTACAAATCGGAAACGTGATCTGTGGGGGTGCAGCTCCCATTGTGGTCCAGTCCATGACCAATACAGACACAGCAGATATCGAAGCGACGGTTACCCAGGTTGCGGCCCTTGCCAAGGCCGGTTCTGAACTTGTGCGGATCACCGTTGACCGCGATGAGGCCGCGGCGGCGGTTCCCAAGATCAAGGAAAAATTGCTGGCCCAAGGAATTGATGTGCCGCTGATTGGTGATTTTCACTATATCGGCCATACCTTGTTGGCCGATCATCCGGCTTGCGCTGAAGCCCTTGACAAATATCGGATCAATCCGGGCAATGTGGGATTTGGCGAGAAAAAGGACAAACAATTCGCCTCCATCATCGAGCGGGCAATTGAATATGACAAACCGGTACGGATCGGGGTGAATTGGGGCTCCCTTGATCAATCACTGTTGACGCGTTTGATGGATGACAACAAAGCTAATGGATCGCCGATGTCTGCCCGCCAGGTCATGCGCGAAGCGATTATTCAGTCGGCGCTGTTGTCTGCCAATCTTGCCGAAGAAATTGGTCTTGCCCGCTCAAAAATCATTCTGTCTGCCAAAGTCAGTCAGGTGCAGGATCTCATCGCGGTTTATACGGGCCTTGCCCAGCGCTCGGACCATGCTTTGCATTTGGGGCTGACGGAAGCGGGGATGGGATCAAAGGGAATTGTCGCGTCTTCGGCAGCGCTCGGTATTTTGTTGCAACAGGGGATTGGTGATACGATCAGGATTTCCCTGACGCCGCCTCCCGGCGGTGACCGGACGACAGAAGTTCAGGTTGCTCAGGAACTACTTCAAACCATGGGTTTTCGCGCTTTTGTTCCGGTGGTTGCGGCGTGTCCTGGATGCGGACGAACAACTTCTACTACCTTTCAGGAACTGGCGCAAAAAATTGAAGGTGATCTTCGCAAGAATATGCCGGTCTGGCGGGATAAATATCCGGGTGTAGAGGGTTTGAATGTGGCCGTGATGGGCTGCATTGTGAACGGGCCTGGCGAATCCAAACATGCCAATATTGGCATCTCTTTGCCGGGCACAGGAGAAACACCGGCCGCGCCGATATTTGTCGATGGCAAAAAAGTTGCAACGCTTCGGGGCAACAATATTGCCGCTGAGTTTGAGGCAATGGTTCAAACCTATATTGAAGAGAATTATAGCGCTGAGGGATAGTTGATGTGGCGCCTTAGTTTGTAATGGGCTGTCGTGCACTCAATCCAGGCCGGCTTGCTTTCGTAGCGCTGCATTTATTCGATCTTGCCAACCAAGGCCTTCATCTTGGAAATGAGCTAAAACATCGTTGTCAATTTTGAGCGAAACAACCTCTTTGCCGATCGGAACAATTCGCCTCTCAGGTATCGTTGGATTTTCTTTCGGCTTGGTCGTTGCAGCTTTGAATAATGCCTCAGCTTTATCAATTGCACTTGAGGGTCGACGGGGTGGATGAGCCATGTTTATTTTTCCTATTTGGTCGCAGTCGCCAGTAACACAAGTGTAACACGAGGCGGCATAACTCGATAACAATGAATTATCAAACTTCAGCCATGTGGATATTTGGGCCCTTCACAAAGCGCTGGAAAAACCATGATTTTTGCAAAGATCGAAGATCGCATTAGACTTTTCAACCAGACCATCCAAACATGAGACATCAGCGTTAATCGAGTTTCTCGCTCAATCTTTTTGCCGAGTGACGGCCAATCATCGGCGCCAGTGCGATCAAAGCGATCAGCATGAGCGCCATCGCTCCATAGACCAGTTTGAATCCCCAATGCTCACCAATAAAACCGAGCGTGGCAGGGGCGACCAGCAATCCGGCATAACCACAAAAGCTGGCCGTTGCGATGCCCATGCCCTTGGGAAGGCCCTTGATGGTGGCAGCCCCGGAAAATGAAATCGGGACAATATTGGCATTGCCGAACCCGGCCATGAAAAAGCCCAAAGCGGCCCAATAGGGGTCCGGTGCAATGACGACGGAAGAAAGTCCAGTTCCTGCTAACAATACCGAGGCGATGAAGAGTTTCTGGTCGCCGATCTTTTCACGTAAGCCGTCGCCCAAAAATCTTGCGATCATCATCGAAAATGAAAACCCGCCAAAAGCAATGCCGGAGAGTTTCACGCCGCTCGCCAATTCTTCCCGAAAAAATTGCGCGCTCCAATCGATGATGGAACCCTCTGATACAAAACCCACAAAGGCGATTAAACCAAACATCCAGGGCAGCCATTGGGCAGGAAGATATTTGGGCATGGGACCTGCATCAGAAATGGCAGGTGTTTTTTGTTCCAGATAAGGATAGCCAATAAGGGCTGCTACCAGCGAGATAAAGCCGGCAGTGATGGCAAAGGTATTCACGCCAAAAGTCGCCACTAAAAAACCGCCACTCAAAGAACCCACCATTGCGCCAGCGCTCCAGAACCCATGGAAGGATGACATGATTGATCGCTTGGCCCGATGTTCAAGATCAGCCGCATTGGCATTCATCGCCACGTCCTGAAAAGCCAGAGAGGCCATGATGAACAGGAATATGGTGATTGCAGTCAGGAAGGTCCCGCTCTGCATCATCCCGAATAGCCCGGGGGCAAGGCCAAGAGACGCCGCAACAATGACTGCTCTTGCGCCGAATTTTGAAATCAAAAGAGCGCTCATGCCCAGTGCAATGATCGCCGAAAGTCCGCCGATCAGAATGATCAACCCCATTTCAGATTCAGCGATGGATAGATTGTGAATGACAAAGGGCACGAGAATGGCCCAGCACCCGACAATCAAGCCGTTGGAAAAGAAGACAGCAGAAACCGCCGCTCTCGCTTTTGTTGGGTGGGGAGTGGGCATTTGACTGGCCGATTTGCGTTTTCGAGAAACTGTATATTTATACAATTCTCACAGGAACAAACAGGTCTTTATCGTTGGATCAATCGTTTTGCTCAATTTTAGTGTATGGCAGTTCGGACTTCGGGCGGCCAAATTGATGGCCCTGCTGGTAGTCGACTTTCCAGTCTTCCAGCAGATCGGAGGTCGGTTTATCCTCAACCCATTCCACAACGGTTTCAATATCAAATACTTTTGCCAGTGCCAGAAGTGCTTTTACAAAGGCCTGATTTTCCTCATTGGCGGAAAGGTTGAGGCCAAATCGGCCATCGATCTTGATGATATCGACAGGAAGCTCTTTCAGATTGGAGAAAGAGGTAAAACCTGCGCCGAAATCATCAATTGCCACGCGGCATCCAAGAGCATTGATGTTTTCCAAGAAGCGTTTTGTTTCTTCAAGATCTGTCACGGCAAGAGATTCGGTAATCTCGACAATCAGTCTTTTGGCTCCGTTCTTGATGGGAACCAATCCGGTGGCAAGGCTCGAAAGCCAATCAGGGTCAAGAACTGTATCCTGGCTGATGTTGATGGATATCACGGCGTCTGGATAGTCTTTCAGGGCTTGCAAAACCAGCGACAGGGTATGTTTGTCGACTATGCGAATCAGCCCTAGTTCTTCTGCAATGCCGATGAAGTTTCCAGCGACCGATATTTTACCATCGGTCCCTTTCAATCTCACCAAAGCCTCATGGAAGGCTATATCACCTTGTTTTCGGCAGACCGGTTGAAAGGCCAGCTCTATCCGATTATCTTCTATGGCCTTGATGACATCGTTGGAGAACTGAGCTTTTGCTCGAAATTTGGCCCGTAATTCTGCATCTTCGGAATAAACTGATACGCGGCGCGCGGCCTCGGTTCGGGCGTTTCGCGCGGCCTTGAAAGCTGCGTGGATGGCTTGATGAGCGGTTTCTGCATGGCGCGGCAGAAAGCAAGCTCCGATGACGCCATTGGCAGCGATCATGCCATTGTCGGTTTTGATGACTTCTTCAGAAATAGCACTCAAGAGACGGTTTCCGGCATCATAAATTTCCGCCGGCGGGCAATCCTTGAGGATAACCCCAAATTTGGCACCGGAGAACCGGCAAACAATATCGTCGGCCCGCAGGCGCGAGCAGATGATTTCGCCAATTCTTTTAAGGACAAAATCGCCAGTTTCAAAACCGTGAATGTCGTTGATCAGATTCATGCGATCAATTGAAAGGATCATGAAGGTGGAAACAGCGCCTTCGCGGGCGGCATATTCAATCGCTTTGGTTAGCTGTTTTTCCAAAGAGCGGCGGTTAGGCAGGCCGGTCAGATCATCAAAGTCTGATTGTCTGCGCAGATCGTCCTCGCGCTGGCGGCGGTCATTGATAACCCGGATGCTGCCTTCGGCGCGCATGGGTCTGCCTTCGGGTGAGGGAAACCAGCATCCTGTGTCCTCAATCCATAGGGGAGCAGTATTTGCCTCGACATCGGGTTGAAACAGATAGACACATTGATACGGAACCGGCTTACCTGAACTGGCCTTTTGGTCCGATGAAACGATAACCCCAAAGCGGGTTTCCTTGCTTTGAGAGCCGAGCATCGATTCGAACTTTCGACCTTTGAGGTGACGGCTCTCATCTTCTTTAAGGCCAACCAAAGTTCGAAAATTACGGCTCCATTCGATTTCGTCCGTGGGGATATCCCAGACATAAAAAGCCTGTCCTGTTGCTTCAACGATATGGTCTGTTGCATTTACCAGACGGTGCATCTGATCCCGCATCTTCCAATTAGCGGTGGCCTCAGCCTTTTCAGGCCTCATATGCTCACGGATCGTGCTTGGATTATTCATTTGTCCCTCAAACTTCGCGATAGCCAGACGCCCAGCCTACAGCTATGAAGGAAAATGCTTAATGGAGTGCAAATATAGCGGTTGAAAGAAAGTTTTATGAAGAATTGAGTCTGATGAAGGTTGCAATAAAATCAAGCAAGTTTATCTATTCTCTTTGGGAATTTACCCGGACTTTTATTGATATGGAGTATTCAATTGCCAGATTTAACGCTCGCTAGGGCCAACAAAATGATCAAGACTGCCTTCATGAAGGCAGAAGAATTGGGGCTTAAACCCCTTGGTGTTTGCGTTTATGATGCAGGTGGCAATTTGAAAGCTTTTCAATTGCAGGATGGTGCTTCCATTGGCCGATTTGCCTTTGCCAGCGGTAAAGCCCGCGGGGCCTTGGCAACAGGAACTGGGTCGCGCTGGCTCAACAATCAGGCTGCAGATCGTCCGCATTTTCTGGCCGGTGTTAACTCGGTTATTGAAGGCGGCGTTGTTCCTGTTCCAGGCGGCGTTTTGGCTCGAAATAAAAAAGGCGAAATTGTTGCAGCGGTCGGTATTTCCGGCGATCTGTCAGATAAAGACGAGGCCTGCGCAGTTGCAGGCATCGAAATCTGCGGTTTTTCGGCTGATATCGGCTAGGGTCAGACCTGCCAATTGAGTCCAGACCCTGGATCAATAGCCGCCGCCCACGGAAACATCTCTTGTTGCAGAGCGGATTGAAACCGTGAATCCTGCGATCACATCCACAAATGTGATGACCATGAGAATGAAGAATACCGCATGGGCGGCGGAGCCAACCAGCAAAAACTCCACGAGATAAGCGATGAATACGAATGTCGACAGCAAATGGTCGATGATCGAGGATGCGCCTACTCTTGTTGATTTCATGATCTCGAAAAACAACAGAAACAGGCCCATCGTGATCATCAGATCGCCTAGGGTCATGCGCCATTCCACTCCGGAAATCATGTTGAGCGACCAAACAACATTCTGCCAGATGTCAGTTCCTGTTGCAGGATCTCCAAACATGCCCAAAGCAAAAATATTGTAAACGATGAAGGGCACGATCATCAAAGGTACATTTGTCAGCATTTTGGGTTCCTTGGTTGATGGCCTTGAGTGTTGGGGTTGGGCCGAAAATAGGTGATAAGCAGTGTTACAGAATTTTCAGGCATTTTTAAAGCGACGTTTCGTAAACCCTGATTGTATAACTAAAGGTCTATCTTGTTTGCTTTTTTGTGTGAAGAAATGCATAAATACCGCGTCGGGGGGCGCAATTCGAATATTGTTTTGATGTCCGGCAATTATTGTATTTTGGAATCGCCCGGCCATGTCGAAGAGTTTTTTACATTTTGTTTGGACATACAGCGCGCGATGGCAGGTCATTATCCTGATTCTGACCGCGGCTTATTTTCCCTTTCTGTATCTCACGCTCGAACTTCCCAAACAGATCATCAATGACGCCATTGGCGGCGAACGGTTTCCGGTCAATCTTTTCGGTTTTGATTTCGAGCAGTTGGAATATCTGGTTGCCCTTAGTTGTGCTTATCTTTTCATGGTGCTGTCATCGGGCCTTTTGAAAATGAAGACCAACACCTTCAAAGGCATTGTTGGTGAGAGACTGCTGCGTCGTTTTCGCTATATGCTGATCAGCCGGATCGTTAGGTTTCCGCTTCCCTATTTCAAGCAGACCTCCCAGGGCTCCTTGATGTCGATGGTCACGGCTGAAGCAGAAGCCATTGGCGCCATGATGGGGGAGGCGTTCGCCACTCCAGTTTTTGCCGCAGGACAAATGGTCACCATTTTGCTGTTCCTGTTTGTGCAGAATTTCTGGCTGGGTGTGGCAGCCGTCGCAATGATCCCGCTTCAAGCCTATATCGTTCCGAAAATGCAAAAGAAGATCAATTTGATCAATCGCAAACGCATTTTGGAGGTTCGAAAACTCTCGGAACACATTGGCGAAACCGTCACAGGTGTCGAGGATATTCGCACCAATGGTGGCATCATGTATACGCTCGCCAATTTTTCCCATCGCTTTGCTCATCTTTTTGACATTCGTCTGGAGATCTATCATCGCAAATTTTTCATGAAATTTGTGAACAACACGCTTAATCAGCTTACCCCGTTCTATTTGTTGCTGATTGGCGGATATCTGGTCATCAATGATCAATTGACCATTGGGGCACTGGCTGCGGCGCTTGCCTCCTACAAGGACTTGCTCGGACCCTGGCGAGAGCTTTTGGCCTATTACAGCCAGATACAGGATACATCGCTTCGCTATAATACGATCATTGACCAGTTTGATCCGCCGGATATGATCGATGAAAACCTGTTTTATGGTCGTGCCGAAACCTTGCCAGCATGGAAGGGTGGGATTGAGCTTAAAAATGCAACGGTATTGGATCAGTTTGGCTTGCCGATTTTATCCGGTCTCAATGCAAAATTTCCACCGGGCAGTTACAGCGCCATCCGCTCGGAAAATGCCGATGGAAGGCATGCGCTCGCGCGCGCCTTGTCTCGGGCAATGCTACTTAGCTCGGGTTCAGTGTTAATTGATGACAGTGACCTGAATACATTTCATCAGGATGCAGTCTCGCAAAAAATCGGAGTGGTGCTGGCCGAACCACATCTATTTGGCGGAAATATTGAACACAATGCCCAATTGGCACTATGGCGATCACCGCCTGATTATGAAAATCTGTCGGATGAACAGAAAAAAATAATCGAAGAATCTGTATTGGTCGGAAACAGCTCTGACCCGACGCATACATCCTGGGTTGATCTTCACTCGGCGGGATATTTGAGTGACCGAGAAATGCGTGACTGGTGGGCCCATATTATTGGCCAAATCGGTCTTGAATCCTATTTCCAAAGACAAAGCCTGCGTTCGAAAATAGATGTTGAGAAATACCAAAGTCTGACGGAGGAAATCGTCAAACTGCGGGGGCAGGTAAGAGCGCGTATCCAAACCGAGCAGCTGGATACGATGCTGCATCGCTTTGACTTTGATGTTTATAATCCGTCGCTCACACCAATCGAGAATGCCTTATACGGGCTGCGAAATTCACTGAGCCAATCGCTTGACGGGCGTATCAATCCCAAAATCTGGGCGTTGATCCAGGATATGGGCGTTGCGGAGTATCATGAGCGCTGGGCCTTTGAAATGCTGGAAACGCTGGTTCAGACCTTCAGCAATATTGGTACGGATCACCCGATGTTCTTGCGGTTGGAAAATGTCACCGTGGAATCCTTCAATGAACTGAAGCGGATCTATCATAACAACAAGCGCGGCATGGAAATCAGCAGCGATGACCGGGCGATTGTGATGACACTGCCGCTTAGCTTGACAGCCGAAGAACTGGGCGACGCGTTTCCGGACAGTTTGAAAGAGTTCATTCTTTCCGCGCGAAACAGCAATGCGGCCGTCTTGCGGGAAAAATCCGGCTCTTATTATGATCCGATTGATGAAACAGAGTATCTGCCGCAACTGTCCATTATGGAGAATATTATTTTCGGCAAATTACGCCAGGGCGTTGATGCGGAGGCTATTCAAAATCTGGTCATGAACGAGCTGGAAAAAGCCGGCATAGGCAAGGACGTTCTGCTGCTTGTCGGGGATGTTGAAACAGACTTTTCAGCAGGTAATCTCGAGAGCATCAGCGTTGAGGGTATTGCCTTTGTGCGCGCTGCTCTGAAGAAGCCGGTTGTTCTGATCCTTGATAAGCCGTTCTCCGCTGCGCCGCCGGAAGTCAAAACAAGCTATTTGCGAAATGTGCGAACACTTTTGCCGCAAACGACTATCATTGAGCTTGATACCCAATTTGGCGAAGATCAGCCTTATGATCAGAAATTTGAATTGAAGGATGGGCGGTTGGTCAATCTTGGCGGCGAGGCTGTGGATGAAGGCGAAGTCAGCGAAGACGAAAGTTCAGTTGCCATCAGTGATCTGGCGAAAAAGATCAGGGTGCTTTCGCAAGTTGAGTTGCTTTCCGATCTTGATCGGGCGCAGATCAGGCTTTTGGCCTTTGGCGCAAGATGGATCGAAATGCCGAAAGGAGAATATTTCTTTAGAAAAGGCGACCCGGCGGATGGGGCCTATATCTTCACCTCGGGCGTTGCCGAATTGCTATGGCCAACCAAAGAGGGGGGCGGAGAGCATATTAGCGATGTAGAGCCGGGCAGGCTTGTCGGTGACCTTGCGGTGATCATGAAACAGGGCCGCAATCTCGATATGGTCGCAAAGACGGATATTGTTGGTCTTCGGATTGATAAGCAGGTCTTGACCGATGTGATTGAACATGACGCAGGGGTTGCGACCAGTCTTTTGCGAACGGTGGCGGGTTATCTTCAAGATGCCGGTCAGCGCATTGCGGACCGTGAACTTGAAATCATCCGTATCAAAGAAGGCAAAGGCTCTGAGACAAAGCCCAATAACGACCTGCGGGATAAGGAATTGATGGGGACGATTGATCCGAACATGATGTAGCGGAATCGCCGAGTTGATTTCTAGCACGGCATAAGGAGCGGACGCTTTAATCAGGCAATAAAAAAGGCCGGAAAAACCAGCCTCTTAATTTGATTGTGAAGGATCAAGTTCAGATGGATTCTTTTGGCTCAAGAATTTGCTTGCCGCGATACATGCCTGTTTTCAGGTCAATATGATGCGGACGGCGCAATTCACCGGAATCCTTATCTTCCACATAGGAAGGTTTTTTCAAAGCGTGGGTTGAACGGCGCATGCCGCGTTTTGAATTCGAAATCTTACTCTTAGGTACAGCCATTTTCTGCTCCAACTTAACGGAAAAAAGGGCCCGCCGGTTCTGATTGAACCTTTTGGTCAATCAGGGGAGCCCTAAAAAATTGTTCTCTGAACGCGGCTTATACAGTTAGTTGATTGTTTTGACTAGGGGGTTTGGCGAAATATTTCTCATGGCGGGTTTTGCCACAGGGCTCCACCGTCACGGCTCCAGGCATTTGATATAGGCGCCGGATTGTTTTGCGCGGTTTTCCACCACCTGTGCCAAACGGGATAGGGATTTATTGGGCTTGGCAGGGTTTCTTCTCTTGGGATTTGGCAAGGAGACCGTCAGCAAGGCCGCCTGGCGGCGCGTCAGTTTGGCCGCTGACCTGTTAAAATAATGGCGGCTGGCGGCTTCCACACCGAAAACGCCCTCGTCCCACTCTGCGATATTAATATAAAGTTCCATCAAGCGGCGTTTTGACCAGATCAAATCGGCAAAAATTGCATAGGGCACTTCGAAGACTTTGCGAAGAAAGGACCGATGAGGCCACAGGAACAGATTCTTGACCGTTTGCATTGCCAAAGTGCTGGCGCCCCGGGTTTTTTCTCCGTCCAAAGCATTGTCGATGACTGTGTTCAGTTCCTTCCAGTCAACGCCGCTGTGAAAGCAGAACTGCCCGTCTTCGGACATGATGATGGAATGGGTCAGCACCGGCGCAACATTTTCAATTTCCACCCATTGGCGTTCGACTTTTTTACCCGTTAAAATTCGCCCCATCATCAGGGTTGAGACCGGTGCGGTTCCGGGAATGGCGTAAATAAATGTGAAAAAAACCGGCAGCATTGCAATGATCAGAAATATGCCGAGCAACGATTTGAAAATGCGGCTGGTCACCACTTTTCGAAATATTGCGCGGACTGGCTTCAAAGTTTTTTGCGCTTTTGCGTTTTGCGGTTTCTTTTTGCGAGCCATTGCGGCAATTCTCTTCGATGTCGTTTGGTTCGCTTTACAGGGAGTTTGGCCTTATGGAAAGGCACAAGAGCTTACTTGTTGCATTGCGTTGAGTATTCGTGACCGCAATGACACGGCTTGCGACTTGACCGGATATCGAAGTCTTGTCAGATGAATGGACTTAAACGGGTTGGGTTAAATGACAGATTTCGAAAAAAGACTAAGCCAGGTTGCATATATCATTCAGCAGGAGCTGTCCGCCAAATTGGATGGCCAGCTTTTGGCGGGTGAAATTGCCCGCCCGCAAAGACTGATGGAGGCCATGCGCCATGGGGCGCTTAATGGCGGCAAAAGACTGCGTCCGTTTCTGGTGATTGAAAGTGCCGGATTGTTTGGTGTCAGTGAACGTGACGCTTTGCGCACAGCCCTGGCGCTGGAATGCGTTCATTGTTATTCGCTCATTCATGATGATCTTCCGGCAATGGATGATGATGATTTGCGGCGTGGGCAGCCAACGGTTCACATCGCCTTTGATGAAGCGGCGGCAATATTGGCCGGAGACAGCCTGCTTTCCTTTGCTTTTGATCTGTTGGCAGACCCTGAGACCCATTTTGATCCGGCAATCCGCTCCGCGCTGGTTCTTGCGCTAGCGCGGGCATCAGGCCATGGGGGAATGGCTGGAGGGCAGATGCTGGATCTTGAGGCGGAAACCTTGACGCTGGATGAAGCGGAAATCCTGCGCTTGCAAAGCATGAAGACCGGGGCCCTGTTACGGTTTGCCGGCGAGGCCGGAGCAATTCTGGGCGGGGCTTCCAATGAGGATCGTTTGCGGCTTGCAGAATTTGGCAGGAAGATCGGTCAGGCGTTTCAGCTGACTGATGATATTCTGGATGTGACCTCTACCACGCAGGAGATGGGCAAGAAAGTTGCCAAGGACGCGGCTGCCGGAAAAGGTACACTGGTTTCTCTTTGGGGTTTGGATAAGGCTCGGAAACGAGCGGGCGAGATTGCCGATGAAGCAGAGGCCTTCCTGGAGCCATTTGGTGACAGGGCAGAGGTGCTGAAGCAATGCGCCAGATATATTGTTGAACGGGGAAAGTGACGGGCAGC
>JBAUHS010000032.1:0-16661 GCA_049680405.1 Salaquimonas sp.
GCCCGAATGATGTAAGCGAAGCCGATCGTTATCTTTACACGGAATGCAACTAACCATGTCAATGGTAGCCAGATTCATTAATACGAATGTCCAACTTGGGATCGAAGCTGACATCCTTTGTCGCATAATTTTTATATCATGGAACCTACCTATCAGATTTAGTTTAACCTGCGGCTCATTGTGAATTTGAGGGGGTATAAATCACTACACTATCCTTATGCGAATTTGTCGAAGGGTTGGATTGCTGATTGATATTCAAACATAAAAGCATCCTCGACCCTTTGATAGAGCCGCTATGAGATGATTATCTTATCCCCTTCCCAAAACACTCCCCTATGCTTACTGCACTGTTTTCACGCAAACGCCGGATTTGATATCGCCGTCGATGAAGGGAAAAACAGCAGCGGAGCGTCAGGCCGAAAGGGTTCAACTCCCTTGGGGTCTGGCTGGATGGTCGGGCAGGATGGTGTACTGATAAGCCTTCCGATACAAAAAATCTCCGCGTGCGGCCTGTTGGCCCGTACACAATGGGTCAAAGGAAATGGCGCACAGGTCGCACGTTTGCATTGCTCTTTGAAATCTTGATAACGCTGGTGGAATCCGCCGAGCGAATATTTAGGCGCGTCCTTGTTCAGCTTCCATGCGTCCGCTTTGCGCGATCTTTTGCCTGCCATTTCAGGAAGAGCCGATAGGCAAATTCTGCCAGTTGGCGAAGGCCGGGAACTGCAAACACAAAGGAGAACCTTTTGAAAACAGGTAGCTCGTGCCAGATACGGGCGAAAGCATCCACGCCAATATGCCATTGGTCATTAGCCTGCGCAGGCAAATCGCGAACGTGGAATTTGCCCAGCAAGTCAGATGCTGTTTTGTCCGAAGGAAGATCATGGGCGCAAAGCGAGATGATGTCGGTCCATCTGATTTTGCCGGTTTTATCGCGCTTTGAATAAAAAGCGATTTCCCAGCGGCATATGGGGCATTCGCCGTCGTAGAACACTTCGATATTGGGGTCTTTTTCCATTGGCAATAAATGGGGTGATTATCAAAAACAACCACCCCGTTCGGATCGTTTTTCTGACTATTCCGGCAAATAGCCTCCGGCTGCCGGTGTTTCCAGCATTACGGCATCGCCTGTAGAAACAGTGGTCTGGTCACAGTGTTTGAGCGTTTCGATGGTTCCGTCCTTGCGGCGGATTTCGGTTTTGCCAACGCCGCCATCGCCGCCTCCATCAAGGCCCTTGGGGGCATTGTATCTGGAGGAAGATAGGATGGCGCAGTCCATGTCCTCCAGAAAGCGCATGACGCGTCTGCAGCCATCACCGCCTTTAAACTTGCCCTTGCCGCCGGAGCCTTTTCGGATAGAGAATTCCTCAAGCACAACGGGGTATCGCATTTCGAGAATTTCGGGGTCTGTCATGCGGGTATTGGTCATATGAACATGGACGCCGGAAGCGCCGGCAAAGCCTTTGCCATTGTTCATCCGGCCCGCCGGGGCGCCGCCACAAACGGTCTCGTAGTTCTGGTAGCGCTCATTTCCGTAAGTGAGATTGTTCATTGTGCCGGGGGCATTGGCCAAAGCGCCCAAAGCCATCAACAGGCAATTGGTGACATGCTGGCTGGTTTCGGTGTTACCGGCAATGACGGCTGCGGGATAAACCGGCTTGAGCATGCATCCGTCGGGAATGACGATATTGATCGGTTTGAGGCATCCGGCATTCATCGGAATGTTGGCTTCAACCATCAGTCTGAATACATAAAGAACGGCCGCACGGGTGACGGGTTCAGGCGCATTGAAGTTGTTTTTCGCAATGTCCGAGGTGCCGGTAAAGTCGACGGTCGCTTCGCGCTTTTCCTTGTCGACTGTGATCTTGACGCTGATTTGCTGGTCATTGTCGGTTTTGTAAGTGTAATGACAATCGGCCAAAGCGTCGATGACACGCCTTACGCTTTCTTCGGCATTGTTTTGGACATGGGTCACATAGGCTTGCACAACATCCATGCCGAAATGGGTTACCATTTTGCGCAGTTCGGTGACGCCCATTTCATTGGCCGCGATATGAGCCCTGATGTCGGCCATGTTCTGATCGGGGTTTCGGGCGGGCCAGGGGTGGTCCGTGAGAATTTTGCGCATGCCTTCTTCCTGGATGATGCCGCGATCAACCAGTTTGAAATTGTCGATAAGAACACCTTCCTCGTCGATATGGGTTGCGCGGGGAGTGGCGCTGCCGGGGGCCATGCCGCCGATATCAGCGTGGTGTCCGCGGGCTGCAACCCAGAATATTATTTCATTTTGTTCGCTCACATTCTGTTTTTTGTCTTTCGAAGCCCTGTCCGGGCCTTCGCCCGTTTGCGGCCGAGCACTTCCGCTGGATGCGGAAGTTTGGCCTGTCACGGAGGGGGAACTCTCGTCTTTGAACACCGGCGTTACGACGGTTATATCCGGCAAATGGGTTCCGCCGTTATATGGCGCGTTCAAAATGAAAACGTCACCGGGATTCACATTGCCTTTGTTGAGGGCAATCACTGTTTCAACGGAGCGATCCATCGAGCCGAGGTGAACGGGCATGTGTGGAGCGTTGGCGACCAGCGATCCATCCGGCCCAAAGACAGCGCAGGAAAAATCGAGACGCTCTTTTATGTTGACCGAATAGGCGGTGTTTTGAAGTGTCACGCCCATCTGCTCGGCAATCGACATGAAGAGGTTATTGAACACTTCAAGCATCACCGGATCGGCTTGCGTGCCGATAGCATAGTCGCGGGTAATCGCTTCCATTCGCGTCAGTACGATATGGTTGAGTTTGGTGAATTGGGCCTGCCAGCCGGGCTCAACAACAATGGTTTGATTGGCCTCAATGATCAGGGCAGGACCTTTCAAGCAATGACCGGGCCGCAGATCGCGGCGTTCGCAAATTCCAGTGTCGTGCCACTCTCCATTAGAAAAAATTCGGGTGATGTTGTCGGACGCAATCATCGGATCAACAAGGTCGTATTCAGGCTCCAATATGCCAGCCCCACCGCCTACTGCTTCGACTTCAATTGCTTCGACGATGAGGTCCTTGTTTTCGAAGATGAAACCGAACTGTTTGCGGTGCAATTTCTCAAATTCTTCGGTCATTGTTTTGGTGTCAGACAAGGCGACCTGGATTGGCAAATCGGTGCCGTCGTAGCGAATATGGGCACGGGAGAAAACCGTTACGGTAGAATCGCTTATGTCCTGTCCTTGAAGTTCTTTGCGGGTGGTTTCCTCAAGTGTTGATTCAACTCCTCTCAATTCATCTTCAAGTGATTTCGACAATAGTTTTACGAGCGCCTGCGTGCGGTTGGCACGCACTTTTGCAAGCCCCATTCCATAGGCAGAAAGGATGCCAGAAAACGGATGTATCAATACGGTTTCCATACCCAGGCTATCGGCAACGGCACAGGCATGTTGACCGCCGGCTCCACCGAAACAATTCAGGGCATATTCGGTTACGTCATAGCCGCGCTGGACCGAGATTTTCTTGATCGCATTGGCCATGTTTTCAACGGCGATTTTCAAAAATCCGTCAGCGACTTCTTCAGGCGTGGAATTGATTTCATCGGCCAGCAATTGGAATTTTGCTTTCACGGTCTCACCGTCAAGCGGTTCATTTTGTTCGGGGCCAAAAATGTTTGGAAAAAATTCTGGAATCAATTTTCCAACCATAACATTTGCATCGGTTACGGCGAGGGGGCCTCCGCGCCGGTAGCAGGCAGGCCCAGGATTAGCGCCTGCAGAGTCAGGTCCGGCCTGGAAGCGACCATCCTTGTAATGAAGGATCGAGCCGCCGCCAGCTGCGACTGTATGAATGCGCATCATTGGTGCGCGCATTCTGACGCCAGCAACTTCGGTTTCAAAGGCTCGCTCGAGTTCGCCATCATAGTGAGAGACATCCGTTGAGGTGCCGCCCATGTCAAAACCGATCATTTTTTCAAAACCTGCGAGACGTGAGGTTTCAACAGCGCCCACTACGCCACCAGCTGGGCCGGACAATATTGCGTCCTTGCCCTGGAAGAGATCAGAGGCAGTCAATCCGCCTGAGGACATCATGAACATAAGTTTCGGGGTATCAGGGCCATGATTATTTCCAGATATGCCGAGTTCACTTGCAACTTGTTCAACATAACGACGCAGAATCGGCGACAGATAAGCATCGACAACAGCTGTATCGCCGCGACCTATGATCTTGATGAGCGGGGAAACTTCGTGGCTGACAGAAACCTGTTCAAAGCCGATTTCACGAGCTAGGGCTGCAACTTTCTGCTCATGGTCAGGGTATTTCCAGGAATGCATCAATACAATTGCGATGGACTTGTAACCATCCGCCCGCAGTGTTTCGAGATCGCTTTTGACGGCTTTTTCCGTCAGGGGTTTCTCTATCGTTCCATCAGCCAGGATTCTTTCATTGATGGTTACAACACGGTCATAGAGTTGTTCCGGCTTAATGATTTCTTTGGCAAAAATATCCGGGCGAGCCTGATACCCAATTCGCAAGGCATCTTCGAATCCCGCAGAAATCAACAAAGCGGTACGGTCGCCCTTGCGTTCCAAGAGCGCATTTGTGGCAACGGTAGTGCCCATTTTTACACTGCCGATACGTCCCGAAGGGATCGATTGGTCTTTTTCAATGCCGAGAAGGTCTCTTATTCCCTGAACAGCGGCATCCTTGTAGGCCTCAGGATTTTCAGATAGCAACTTGTGGGGATGCAGATCGCCATTTGGATCTCGACCAACAATATCAGTGAATGTGCCCCCGCGATCGATCCAAAAATCCCATTTTCCGATATTCCCGGCCGCGTTCGGCATGCTTAACTCTCCATAATCCAAAATTTGTTAGGCTTTATTCATCGCCAATGAAACGTCACTTAATCAGCGCTTTGCATGCTTCTCAATATGCAAATATATTATTTTCAATGTTTTGCCCTTTCGTTTTCAATTCGGAGTTCTCAATGCGATTTTTCTGGTTACGATTATTACCGTCGGTTTTCGCATTAAATTGCTGTTTTTCAATTCTGCCTACTTTTGCAAGTGACCGTCTTGCCGGATCAGAATGGGGTGTTGATTACAATGGTGATGTTTTCGTTCAGTTCCACGATAATAAGAATGTATCCGGTTTTGCCGGATGCAATCGCTTTTTCGGAGCCTTTCAATTGAAGGCTAACGGGAACATAAAAATAGGCCCGTTAGGCGCAACGCGAATGTTTTGTGGTCAAGATGTAATGGAAGTCGAAAAAAGATTTCTTGAGGATCTGAATAATTCCCATTCCATCAGCAGAACAGGCACCGAACTTACCTTCATGGATCAGGATAAAGGTATTATCGTCAAAATGCGCCAGCGGGATTGGGATTAAAATGTTACTCCTTTATTTTTGTGGTCGCCAGAAACAAACAAATGAAATTAATGCTTCAAAGCCAGATGCGATTCACCTAAGAAGCCAATATGTCGATTTGGACCCAGATAGGTGAGTTTGTTTCCACAATAGCATCGCAGGCTTTGTCTGTTGCTGTTGAAAGTATTCGTACCTTCTTTGAGGGTGATCCCATCACGCGAAAACAGGTTGCTTTTTCGATCGCAATTATCGCCTTGTCGGCGAAAATGGCGAAAGCAGATGGCATTGTCAGTGAAAGCGAAGTGAATGCGTTTCGGGAGCTTTTCGAGGTGCCAGCCGACGAGGCTAAACACGTTGCGCGGGTGTATAATTTGGCCAAGCAGGACGTCGCAGGCTTTGATGCCTATGCGAGGCAAATGAAAAATCTTTTCCCCGATGATGATGATATTCTGCGCGATGTCGTTGACGGCTTGTTTCATATCGCCAAAGCGGATGGGATTATTCATGAAAAAGAGCTTTCTTTCGTGGAAATTGTTGCTGATGTTTTTGAAATCGATAGCAAGACTTATCAAGGCATCAAACTGCGGCACGTCATGCCGGAAGAGGGGGATCCTTATCTGGCTCTTGGGGCAAGCAACGATTGGAGCAATGAGGAACTCAAAAAGCATTATCGCAAACTGGTGATGGAGAATCATCCTGACCGAATGATTGCAAGAGGCGTTCCGGAAGAGTTCATGAAAATCGCCAATGACCGTATCGCGTCGATCAATTTGTCTTGGGACCATATTCGAAAGGAACGCGGACTTTGATTGAAAAACAGGATACTGCGCTTAAGTGCGAATTGCGCCCAGCGGTTAATTTCAACGAGCGAAAAGTAGAGGCGCCGGATATCCTTTTGTTGCACTACACAGGCATGCAAGATTGCGATGCCGCAGTGAACTGGCTTTGTATGGAAGAAAGTCAGGTATCTTGCCACTATCTTGTTCGCGAAGACGGACGAATTGTGCAGATGGTTTCTGAGACAAACCGGGCCTGGCACGCAGGGAAAGGCAGTTGGCGCGGCGCAGACGATATAAACTCTCGATCGATTGGAATTGAGATTTGTAATCCTGGCCATCAGTTTGGTTATGTTGATTTTCCTGATGTTCAAATTCAGTCGGTCATAGGTCTTTGCAAAGATATATTGCAGCGAAATGTGATCGATCATCGCAATGTTTTGGCTCATTCAGATATTGCTCCGGGGCGAAAACAGGATCCGGGAGAAAAATTTCCCTGGGAAAAGTTATCGAAAAATGGGGTCGGACATTGGATTGACCCCACACCTATTAGTGGTGGGCGTTTCTTTTCTTTCGGCGATCAAGGCGAACCAGTTGAAGCGCTTCAATCCATGCTGGCCCTCTACGGCTATAATGTTGATATCAATGGAGTGTTTGATGAACAAACCCAAAAAACTGTTTCCGCCTTTCAGCAACATTTTCGCCAGGAGCGCACCGACGGCGTAGCGGACGCTTCGACTATTGATACGTTGTACCGCTTGATTTCTGCGCTTGCGGTAAGTTGATTTTCAGATTTTCTGTAACATTGTGTAACGTCAATTGAACCTGCTGACACATTGTGAACACGCAATATTTGTCTTAAGAGGCGCCGTATTCGGCGGAAAAGATAATTTTCAATGGGCGAACTCAGTAGTATTAGAGTAGAGCGCCGACAAAATAGGGCATTTTTCATGTTTAGACTGTTCAACCGTACAGGCCTTCGGGCCGTGATGGCGATTGCATTTGCCGGAATTTCATCCGTAAGTCTTGCAAGCGAAGGCAATATGCCTTTCACAGCCAATACCCAAGCGCAAACATATGCTTTTACAGCGCAAAAGCCTTTCGAGTTTAAAGCGTTTGACTTCAAGGAATACCAGGACGCAATGAAGCTGCGAATGGAGGGTTTTGCAACGCAAACAACTCCTAAGGCTAAAAAGCCGGTGACCAGCCAGAGAAAAGCAAGCACTCCTTCCTTGAAAACACGCATTGCTGCGGCGAAAGCTGAAGCTGACAAAGATGCGAAGCGATTGGCAAGTTTTGACAAACGTCTGGCTCCTCTTGCTGAAGTTCAAAAAACGTTTTTTAAAGGCCAACGCGACAAACTCGCTACCAAGGCAAATGCTTCCAAAGCCAAGTTGGCCAAACTTCAAGCGGCTGCTGCGCCTAAATATGCAGGCTCTGGTGGCGCGCGCTATCATGGTCTGATTGCAAAATATGCAGCCGCAAACGGCATCCCTCTGAAACTGGCCCATGCGGTCGTTCGCGTTGAAAGCGCCTACCGCGCCAATGCTAGAGGCGGCGCAGGCGAAATCGGCCTGATGCAGTTGAAACTCGCAACTGCCAGAGGCATGGGTTATCGAGGCTCGGCCAAAGGCCTTTACGATCCAGCGACCAATATCAAATATGGCATGATGTATCTTGGCAAAGCCCATAAGCTTTCCGGCGGCTCCACCTGCGGTACCATTTTGAAATACAATGCAGGCCATGGCGCGAAAAGTATGAACCCGATCAGTGCCCGCTATTGCAGCAAGGTTCGCCGTTACATCTGATTTTTCTGACTGTTTTTCAACCTTTCTGGTCATAGAATTCAAAAGCCGCTTCGGTTTACTGGGGCGGTTTTTTATTTTTCCTCCTCGGGCTTGATCAAGGCAAGCGAAGCGACGACGACGGTCGACAGGTGATTGTGATGCAATCACTGAGAGAGCTGAGGATCCAGAAACTATCGGACGCAGTTGTAGGCACCCGGTACTTTTCGCTTCGCGAAAAGACGCAATTATGGGCTCTCATTGTTTTGCCCAAAATAATGAGCAAAACAACTGCCACCCTAACGGGAAAACCGCTTTGCGGTTTTCTCCTGACTGTGGCCACTCGTTACATTGCTTCGCAAAATAACTTTTGGCGGCATTTTTGTTGGTTTAAATCTTGCACTTCGCGGTCGCTCAACGTGCGATTTAAACTTACAGGGCATTCGAAGAAGTACCTTGTAATTTAGATTATGGCACTTTTCCAAATGCCCTGTGCAGAGATTTGTAGATCTGACGGTGTATCGGGCTTTACAGGTTTCAGTTTCCCAAAACCCAACCCTCCGTCCAGCTTCCTCTGGTTAAAACCCGATACCCCGAAAGTACCATGGCGAGGCTCTGCCGTCGCAACGCGCCCCATTGCTTCGGTCACAATAGAACAAGTTCAGTAACGCTGCGATGGGATGGATAATAACGGAGGGTTTTGGAGTGGGGATAAGTTGACGCAAACGTCAAGCCGCTTGCGGGTTGATGTCAGCGTTAATCCTCGGGCTTGACCCGAGGATCCAGTATTGCTTGATAAAACTACATGTTTAGTTGGATAATTAAACGCAAAAGAAACTTACTTATTCTCATTGTACTGAATATTCTGGATCTTTGGGTCAAGCCCAGCCCTCTCGACATTTGCTGCGCAAATTGCCTGCCGGGCAATAGATGACGAAGGTTGCAGCAAACTCTTCCTTCGACATGCTCAAGATGAGGTTGCTGGATTGATTTACCCCCCCTTAAAACTCACAAAGGGTCGCAGGTTAAACTAAATCTGAATAGAAGGTTTCATAATATACAAATTATGCGCCAACGGATGGCAGCTTTGAGCCCAAAGTTACATTTTGTGTGTTTAGAAAGCTAAAATGCAAAAGGCCATTCCACTACTATGCGTTGTATGGGCAGTTAATTTGACAAATAGACTTTATCGTCAGGAAAACCGGCGGACTTTCTCGCGAACCAATCCCGTGCGTCAGATTCAGTGGCTTCAGTCCATTCAATAGTAAGGGATCGAAGCGTATTCCACCATTCAACTGGAGCAGTGATGTCGATGGAATGTGCGTGGCCGTGGTTTGGCGGGCCGCCAATTGGTAACAGAGCATCCTTGCTCAGTTTGTAGGAGAAACTGGTGCCGCCTTCACTGTGGATATATGTGTTGACGCCAAAAATAGCCATCTTGTTTCCTTGAGAATCCAAAGGTGTTATCGCAACAGAAGAGTATCTCGGTTTAGTGTTGCCGGTGCCATTAGTAAATTCGAATACTATTTTACCCGAGCCATTTTCGTCGACTACCAGATAAGCGTAACCATAGATTTTGTCCGCATAGCTCCAATTGTAAGCAAATTTACCAGGCCCCTGCCCAGACGGAACTAATTTGTTAAATGGCTCAGGAAGGTCTTTAAGATGAACAACAGAACCATTGTTCACCACCACAACTGGAATTGTGCTGGGTTGAATTATAATATAGCGACCTTCGGCATTGTGGATTGGAAGACTTTTTGCATTGAAAATCGCGCCAGCATTTAAGAAGGCTTTTCCAGCATTTTGAAAATCGATGTTTGCTTGGTTCCAATTTTGGCTAGCATTTTGCCAGTCAGCTTGTGCGTTGGCAATGGCGTCTTGGTCTGAAGCGGTAGTTGTGATTTGGAGATATTCCGCTCCAGCTTGATTGTAGGCAGCTCCAGCATTTTGGAAATCAGCATTAGCTTGAATCCAGACCTGATTAGCAGATTGCCAGTCAATGAGTGCTTGCGGTCCGGCAGTTTGCGCAAATGAGTGAACAGCCATAAAGCAAACGTTAATAACAATTGCTATAACACGAGACAATAACTTCATAGTAGATAGCATGTATTTCGCTCCTTTTGTTATTGCAAATTTTTGAAATTCAGTATTCCACTTTTTTAAATTTTGTCTATAATAAATTTCAAGTTGTATAGATTTTCTAAAAAAATACTTGGAGCAAACTCAAGATGGTCGAGTTGTATTCAAAATTTTAGTTGCGACATTGTGTAATTGTATTAAGAGTCCGCTTTGCTGCCATCCAAGCTACCCCCTGTCGCGATACCGGTTCGTGATTGGATATCTGCGATCGCGGCCGAAATTCTTGCGGGTGATTTTTACGCCAGGGGCTGATTGGCGACGTTTGTATTCAGCGATATAAAGCAAATGCTCGATGCGGTGGACGGTTGCCTCGTCATGACCCTTGGCGACAATTTCCTCGGTCGACATTTCCTTTTCCACCAGACATTCGAGAATATCATCCAGCACCGGATAGGGCGGCAAAGAGTCCTGATCAGTCTGGTCCGGCCGCAATTCGGCAGAGGGTGCCTTGTCGATGATATTTTGCGGAATGACGATGCCTGTCGGACCTTTGCAATCGGGCGGGCAATGGGAATTGCGCCAATCGGATAGCTTGTAGACCTCCATTTTATAGAGATCCTTGATCGGGTTATACCCGCCATTCATGTCGCCATAGAGCGTTGCGTAGCCGACGGACATTTCCGATTTATTGCCAGTTGTCACCACCATGGAGCCGAATTTGTTGGAGATCGCCATCAGGATGACACCCCTCGCCCGGGATTGAAGATTTTCTTCCGTTACGCCCTCATCGGTGCCGTCAAAGGCGTCTTTGAGGGCGGCGTGAAAGCCTTTGACAGGCTTTTCAATCGGGATCACTTCATAATGAACGCCCAAAGCCTTTGCGCAGTCTTCGGCGTCTTTCAGGCTGTCTTTTGAAGTGTATTTATAAGGCATCATGATGCAGCGAACGCGCTCTTCGCCCAGCGCATCGACGCTCAAGGCCGCGCAAATCGCCGAATCGATGCCGCCGGAAAGGCCGAGAACCACATTCTTGAAGCCATTCTTGTTCACATAATCGCGCAGACCCATGACACAGGCGCGCCAGTCGGCTTCGTCATCGCTAGGCGGTTTGGCCCGAACGCCCTCATCACAGGCCCAACCATCCTCACCGCGCCGCCAGGTGGTGGTGATACAATTGGTTTCGAACTGGTTCATCTGCACGACAAGCTTCTTGTCCGCATTCATGACGAAAGAACCGCCATCGAACATCAACTCGTCCTGGCCGCCCATCTGGTTGGCATAGATCATCGGCAGGCCCGATTCGATCACCTGTTTGATCACGACCTGATGGCGGATATCCATTTTACCGCGATAATAGGGCGAACCATTGGGGGATAGCAGGATTTCCGCCCCCGATTCGGCCAGCGTTTCACATACACCCATATCGCCCCAAATATCCTCGCAAACGGGAATACCAAGGCGCACGCCGCGAAAATTGACCGGACCGGGCATTGGCCCGGCATCAAAAACGCGCTTTTCGTCAAATTCACCGTAATTCGGCAGATCGACCTTCAAGCGCCAGGTCTGGATTTTGCCATCATCCAGCACCGCAGCGGCATTGTAGACCTTATGACCTTCGGGCGTGTCTTCGGCATAGGGCGAGCCGATAATGATCCCCGGTCCGCCATCGGCCGTGTCTTTGGCAAGATCAGCAACGGCTTCCATGCAATCTTCCAGAAAGGCCGGCTTGCGCACAAGGTCTTCCGGTGGATAGCCCGACACAAATAGTTCGGTAAAAAATACCAGATCGGCTTTTGACCGGGCAGCATCGGCCCTGGCCTCCCGGGCGAGTTCTATATTTCCCTTGATATCGCCCATAACTGGGTTGAGTTGGGCGATGGCGATTCTGAGTGTGTCTGGTGCTTTTTTCATGGAAGTTTGTTAGCCGGATTCAACGCCCGTGAACAGATTGCAGAGCCGAAAAAACACTTGAAACCCTCAATATAAGCTCAATGAATATTCTGTTCAGATTGCATTCAGGCATGGTTTGCTAATTTCGGACCATCAGATAACGCAGCAGATAAATATCAAAGCTGCAAAACGGATGCGAAATGCATCGATCAGGAGGCCCAAATGACCTTATTGAAGCAAACTGCAACAAAAACCCTGGCTCTCGCTTTGACCGCCAGTTTCATGCTGACAAGCGCCCTGCCGATTGCCCAGGCAGAAGCAGGACAGCGTCACTGGAAAAACGATTATCGCGGCCAGGGCGTTGTGCGCCATCATCAGCCGCGTCATTACAAAAAACAACGTAGAAGCAGTTCTAGTAGCGACGCTCTGGCAGCAGGTATCATCGGTTTTGCCATCGGCGCTATCATTGCGGATCAGTCATCGCGCAACCGCACGGTCTATGTTGAACAGCCTCCAGTTTACGTCCAGCCTCAGTCGGTTTACGTCCAGCCGCAGCCCGTCTATCGCCAGCCCTTGCCGGACTATAATCAGCCGCGCGATCTCTACAATGCGCCTGTTGTGAATGATTATGATCAGCCACAGGTCATTCGCTATGAAGATACAGTTGGCGCAAGTTACGAGCCTTGGACACCGGCCTGGGCAGAATGGTGCGATAACAAGTATCGCAGCTTCAACCGCAACACCGGAACCTTTCGCGGCTATGATGGTCTCGACCATTTCTGTGTCGTAAAATAAGACTTCTCGCGTATCGCAAACGTGTAAAACCCGGTCTGGAAACAGATCGGGTTTTTCTAGTTCCAACCCTATCTGCTGGTGAAAACAATATTTTATGAGCCCATAAAAACCATCCCAAATGACGGCCTATAACGCTTTGAAATAATTGTTGAAATTTATTCATCGACTTTACCAGGGTTTCATCATTCCGCTCGAATTAAGACAATATTCCGCCTGAATTCCGGAATATCTGCAACCTCATTCCAAGCATCATCATGTTGCTGGTATTGTTCCTCACAGGAGTTTTTAGTATGAATAAATTGTTGCTAACAATCGCTTTCGTTGGCTTCTCAGCCGTTTCTACTTTCGCTGCTTCACATGCAGGCGAAATGGACTTTACAGTTGTTGACGCAGATGCAAACGCAATGGTTTCCATGGAAGAAGCTACTGCTGCTGGCTGGAAATGGTCAGAAGAAGATTTCAAAGCTGCTGACACAGATGCTGATGGTTCTTTGAACGCTGAGGAATTCGCTGCTGCTGCTGCGATGTAGGTCAATTTACTTCAGCCAGCCCACAGGCTGACTTTCAAGTAAACTAATGAAGGCTTTCGTCAGAAATGGCGGGAGCCTTTTTGTTTTCTCATTTCGTTTCTCTACACGGACGCAATCTAAAACTACCACAGCTGATATTGACTGTTCTTCTCTCCGGGCGTTTGGTTTAAATCTTAAGCTTTCAGCGATTGTGGTATTGGGATAGTGCAATGAAAATCACCCGGCTAGAAACCTTTGCCAATGAGTTTGTCGGCTTCGTTCGTGTCACCACGGAAGATGGATCTGAAGGTTGGGGCCAGGTGGCAACCTATAACAGCGACATAACCAGCGAGATTTTTCATCGGCAGATTGCCCATTGGGCCTTGGGACGCGATACAGATGATCTTGAAATGCTGGTTGCCGAAATACCCGAGCATGAGCACAAATACCCAGGCACCTATTTGTACCGCGCCCTTGGCGGCCTGGATACCGCCATCTGGGACTGGCGCGGCAAACAGGCCGGCAAGCCAGTGACAAGCCTGCTAGGCGGCTCACCGGGCGAAATCAGGGCTTATGCCTCCTCCATGAAACGCAATATCCAGCCTGCCGAGGAAGCCGAACGGATGAAACGTCTCGCGGGTGAATATGGCTTCGACGCTTTCAAGGTTCGCGTCGGCGCGGAATGCGGCCATGATGTCGATCAATGGGAAGGCCGCACGGAGGCGATTATTCCTTTTATGCGCAAAGCACTGGGCGATGAGGCTTCGCTTCTGGTGGATGCCAATTCCGGCTTTTCTGCCAAACGGGCGATTGAAGTTGGGCGAATGCTGGAAGCCAATGGTTATGAGCATTTTGAAGAGCCCTGCCCTTATTGGGAAATGGAAGAAACCAAACAGGTTACCGATGCGCTCAGCATCAATGTTTCCGGCGGTGAGCAGGACTGGGATATTCATCATTGGAAACGTATGATCTCAATGCGTGCCGTCGATATTATTCAGCCTGATGTGTTGTATATGGGCGGCATGGTGCGCAGTCTTGAAGTTGCGCAAATGGGCGAAACGGCGGGACTACCCTGCACACCCCATGCGGCCAATCTTTCTATGGTAACGCTTTTCACCATGCATTTGCTGCGTTCTATCCCCAATCGTGGCAAATATCTGGAATTTGCGATTGAAGGCGATGATTATTATCCTTGGCAAAAGGATCTGTTCGTTGAAAGTCCCTACGTGGTCAAAAACGGCAAAGTGACCGTAAGCGACAAATCCGGCTGGGGTGTGGAAATTAGTCCACAATGGCTCGCAAATGCGGAACACAAAGTCAGTTCACTTGAAAAATCAGCTTCGAGTATCGCATATCATGATCTCTATGGTTAAGCTTGGTAAAGTGATTCGAAACATGAGTAATACGGCCCATCGGGGCGGATAAGACGACGATAGTTATGGACAATACAAACGATCTTTTTGGCTCAAGTTCTGACGAACCTGAAAAGAAACCATCTGCAGCCCCAAAACCTGCAAAAGCTGCCAAACCTACGGCTTCCAGTGGCGATGATTACGGTGCTGATGCGATATCCGTGCTGGAAGGCCTTGAGCCTGTCCGCAAGCGCCCGGGCATGTATATTGGCGGCACAGACGAACGCGCCATGCATCACCTGTTTGCCGAGGTGATTGATAACTCCATGGACGAGGCTGTTGCGGGCCACGCTTCCTGGATTGAGGTCGAACTGGACGCTGAAGGCTATCTGTCCGTTACGGACAATGGACGCGGTATCCCGACTGATGTTCATCCGAAATATCAAAAAGAGAAAAAATCGACTGTCGAAGTTGTTTTGACCGTGCTGCATGCGGGCGGAAAATTTGACGGTAAAGCCTATGAAACTTCCGGCGGGCTGCACGGCGTTGGTGTTTCTGTGGTCAACGCCCTTTCAGAGCATTTGATTGTGGAAGTCGCCAGAAACCGCAAACTCTTTGTGCAGGAGTTTTCGCGCGGCGTTCCGCAAACACAACTGACTGAGGGCGGTGACGTTCACAATCGGCGCGGCACCAAAATCAAGTTCAAGCCGGATGAGGAAATCTTCGGCAAAGGCTGCAAGTTTTCGCCAGAGCGGCTTTTCAAAATGGCCCGCTCAAAGGCCTATCTGTTTGGCGGCGTAGAGATTCGCTGGACTTGCGACCCATCCCTGATTGGCGAAAAGAGCGAAGCGGAACCCAAGGCAGTATTCCACTTCCCGGGCGGTTTGCGCGACTATCTGGAGGCCTCCATCGGCAGCCAGCACAAAGTGACCACAGAACCGTTCTCAGGCAAATCGGATCAGACGGGCAAGAACGGCTCGCTGGAATGGGCTGTTACCTGGTATGGTGACGACGGGTTCGTCAATTCATATTGTAATACTATCCCGACCGGCGATGGCGGAACCCATGAGGCCGGCTTTCGAATTGCGCTCACACGTGGCTTGAAGCAATATGGCGAAATGGTTGGAAACAAAAAGGTTTCCATGATCACGACTGATGATGTGATGACCTCCGCCGCGGCGATGCTGTCTGTCTTCATTCGCGAGCCGGAATTTGTCGGTCAGACCAAGGACAAGCTTGCTACGGTGGAAGCTCAAAAGGTGGTTGAAAATGCCATCCGCGATCCTTTTGATCATTGGCTTGCGGCCTCGCCGACCCAAGCTGCCAAATTGCTTGAATGGGTTGTCGACCGCGCAGAAGAACGCATGCGTCGCCGCAAGGAAAAAGAGATTAATCGCAAAAGCGCCACAAGACGCCTTCGCCTTCCGGGCAAATTGGCGGACTGCTCGGCCAATGCGAAGGGTGGCACTGAGCTTTTCATCGTCGAGGGAGATTCAGCTGGCGGGTCTGCCAAACAGGCGCGCAACCGTATCAATCAGGCGATCCTTCCCCTTCGCGGCAAGATCCTCAATGTGGGTTCAGCCAGCGCCGAAAAGCTTGCGGCCAACCAACAAATTTCTGACCTCATTCAGGCCCTTGGGTGCGGAACGCGCTCGAAATATCGCGAGACTGACTTGCGCTATGACCGCGTGATCATCATGACAGATGCGGATGTGGATGGGGCGCATATTGCTTCACTTTTGATCACCTTTTTCTATCAGGAAATGCCCGAGATCATTCGAGGGGGGCACTTATACATGGCTGTTCCACCGCTGTTCAAACTCGCTCAAGGGGGCAAGTCTGCCTATGCGCGGGACGAGGAACACCGTCAGGAACTGATTGAAACCATGTTCAATGGGCGCGGCAAGATTGATATTACCCGCTTTAAAGGCCTTGGTGAGATGATGCCAGCCCAGTTGAAGGAAACCACCATGGACCCGAAAAAGCGGACCCTGCTACGCATTCAGGTTACGGAAGCCAATGAAATCGCCACGTCAAAATCCGTAGACCAGTTGATGGGAAACAAGCCAGAAGCGCGGTTTCAATTTATTCAGGATAACGCAGAATTCGCACAATTGGATATTTGAT
>JBAUHS010000033.1:0-10311 GCA_049680405.1 Salaquimonas sp.
AAATGGCGTCAAAATATCACGAGGTCTATGAAGGCTGGAAAAAGGATCCTGAAGGATTTTGGGCAGAAGCGGCCAATGAAATCGACTGGATCAAACCAGCCGACAAGATCTTCGACGCGGATCAAGGTGCCTATGGCGCCTGGTTTCAAGGCGCTACCTGCAACACCTGTTACAACGCTGTTGACCGTCATGTGGAACGCGGGCGTGCAGGCCAAGCCGCAATCATTTATGACAGCCCAATCACAGGTAAACAACGCACCATCACCTATGAAGAACTGCTGGATGAAGTGCAGGCCCTCAGCTTTGTTCTGCAGGAAAAAGGCGTCACCAAAGGCGACCGGGTCATCATCTATATGCCGATGGTTCCAGAAGCTGCCATTGCCATGCTGGCCTGCGCCAGATTGGGCGCAATTCATTCAGTGGTGTTTGGCGGTTTTGCCGCCAGCGAACTTGCCACCCGCATTGAGGACTGCGCTCCCAAACTTATTATATCCGCCTCTTGCGGCATCGAACCAAACCGCGTCATTGCCTATAAGCCACTTTTAGACGAAGCCATTTCAATGGCCACAAACAAGCCCGATGCCTGCCTTATCCTGCAACGCGAACAACAAACCTGCGACCTGATCGAAGGCCGTGATTTCGACTATGCAAAACTGGTTGGTAAAGCCAAGGCAGCGGGCGCTGAAGTACCGTGCGCGGAAGTGGCCGCCACGGACCCGCTTTATATTCTCTACACCTCCGGCACCACCGGCCAGCCAAAAGGCGTCGTGCGCGACAATGGCGGACATATGGTTGCCCTCAAATGGTCCATGAAAGCCATCTACAATGTTGATCCGGGCGAGGTCTACTGGGCCGCGTCTGATGTGGGCTGGGTCGTTGGCCACTCCTACATTGTTTATGCGCCCCTGTTACAGGGCTGCACGACAATCCTGTTTGAAGGAAAGCCCATCGGCACACCTGATGCCGGAACCTTCTGGCGCGTCATTTCCGAACACAAAGTAACAACGCTTTTCACAGCGCCAACCGCCTTCAGGGCTATCAAGAAAGAAGACCCGGACGGTGAGTTTATCGCCGACTATGATCTCAGCCAGTTCCGCGCACTTTTCCTCGCTGGAGAACGGGCCGATCCAGACACCATCCACTGGGCCGAAGATAGGCTCAATGTCCCGGTCTATGACCATTGGTGGCAGACAGAAACCGGATGGACCATCGCAGGAAATCCCGTTGGTCTTGGTGCCTTGCCGATCAAATACGGCTCGCCAACGGTTGCCATGCCGGGCTATGACATTCAGGTTCTCGACGATGCGGGCCATCCCATACAGGCTGGCAAACTCGGTAATGTGGTCGTCAAGCTGCCCATGCCTCCGGCTTGTCTGCCAACCCTTTGGAATGCGGAAGATCGCTTCAAATCCGCCTATCTCGAAGAGTTTCCCGGATATTATAAAACCGCCGATGCAGGCTTCATCGATGAAGATGGCTACCTCTTCATTATGGCCCGCACCGATGATATCATCAATGTGGCCGGCCACCGCCTGTCCACAGGCGCAATGGAAGAGGTTATCGCCGGACACAAGGACGTGGCCGAATGTGCCGTGATCGGCATCGCCGACAAACTCAAAGGCCAAATGCCCGTCGGTTTTCTGATCATGAACAAGAATTTCGATCGCACAGAAGCTGAAATCGAAAAGGAAGTGGCGGCCCTGATGCGTGAAAAAATAGGCCCTGTTGCAGCCTTCAAAACAGCCCTGATCGTCCCGCGCCTTCCCAAGACACGATCCGGTAAAATCCTCCGTGCCACCATGCAAAAAATCGCCGACGGATTGGAATACAAAATGCCAGCCACCATCGACGATCCGGCCATTCTGGACGAAATCACCGAAGCACTGAAAGCAAGAGGATTGGCGGGGTAAACAAGTGTATTGAAGGGCAGCAGTTGTTTTGCCCTTTTTTTAGGCAAAACAATGAGAGCCCATAAGTGCGCCTTTTCGCGAAGAGAAAAGTATCGAGTGCGCACAAGTGTGTCTATTGAATACTGGATCCTCGGGTCAGAGCCCGAGGATGACGCCCGATCTCTACCTCGTCATCCTCGGGCGAGCGCAGCGAGAAACGGGGATCCAGTGCCGAGAGTGCTGTAAATTCGATCAAATTCTCAAAACTGGATTCCGGGTCCACCTTTGGTGTCCCGGAATGAAGACGCTTGGAACCACGCACCCTTCGCCGCCTTGAGGGCGAAGGTAGTATCCCAAACACCCATCTCCTAATCCAACTTGATTTTCCAAGCCCTGCGTTTAATGGTTCCGGTAACAAATTTCCAAAAATGGAGCCTTCTTCATGTCGCTTGAAAACAAGATCGTTATTGTCACCGGGGGTGCTCAAGGCATCGGCTATGCCATTGCAGAACATATGCTGCGTTTGAAAGCCAAAGTCGTGATCGCAGACGTGGATGATGAAGTCGGCCGCCAAGCTGCAAAAAATCTGAGCAAGATCAATTCCTGCACCTTCATCCATTGCGATGTCAGTCAGAAACTGGATGTCCATAATCTGGTTGCCTCGGCCTTGGACCTTCACGGGAAAATCGATGTTCTCGTCAACAATGCAGGCATGGTCGCTACCGGCGATTTTCTGGATATCAGCGAAAGCGATTTCGACCGGGTCATCGCGGTTAATCTCAAAGGTGCCTTTATGTGCAGCCAGGCCGTGGCACGCAACATGGTGGATGTAGTCAAGGCCGGAGGCGATCCCGGCACCATTATCAATATTTCATCGGTCAATGCCGTATTCGCCATTGCCAATCAGGTTCCCTATTCCGTTTCCAAAGGCGGCATCAACCAGCTGACAAAAGTGATGGCCCTGTCCCTTGCGCCTCACGGCATTCGGGTAAATGGCATTGGGCCCGGATCCATCATGACGAAGATTCTGGAAGCTGTAGCCGGTGACCCGGAAGCCACCAAGCGCATCCTGTCACGCACACCTTTGGGTCGGATTGGTGAACCGTCCGAAATCGCAACCATTGCCGGGTTTCTTGCTTCAGACGGGGCAAGCTATATCACTGGCCAAACCATTTATGCCGATGGCGGGCGGCTGGGCTTAAATTATACCGTTCCAGTGAAGGGAGCTTGATCACTCCTGACAGTATGCTGTCAGTAGGGGGGTGCTAAAGACGTTTCATCAACCAGGGTCTGAACTCATTTGGGAGATCAGATCGCAAGGTGAAAGGAAAGCATCATGAATAATCCCCTCCCCGCAAACGCCGTCGTCTGGGCAGAAATTCCAGTAACAGATATGGAGAAATCCAAGGCTTTTTATACCGCTGTTGTGGGCAATGAACTGAAAGACAATGTGAACGGCCCCAACCCGATGGCCGATTTTCAATCAAGTGGCGGCGTTGCAGGCCACATCTATCCGGGCAAGCCTGCTGCCAATGGCGCTGGCAATACCGTCCACCTCGCCGTATCAGGCACAGTGGAACAAGCCATGGAGCGCGTCACGGAAGCTGGCGGAACAGTGTTGTCACCGGTTATTGAAATACCCGCTGGACGGTTCGCCTATTGCCTTGATCCCGATGGCAACTCAATCGGCATTTTTGTTTCCTAAAGCCTATCCATCTCAAACGCACCTTTGAGAGACAAGGATATGCGTAAATGTAAAGAGAACCAATCAAGGATATCCCATGAGACGGGCAGACCGACTTTTCCAGATCGTGCAATATTTACGGGCAGGCAAATTGTTGACTGCGAGAATTCTGGCTGACCGTCTCGAGGTTTCCGAGCGTACTATCTATCGCGATATCGCTGACCTTCAGGGTTCCGGTGTTCCCATCGATGGTGAGGCAGGCATCGGCTATCTGATGCGGGAGGGCTATGATTTGCCACCCTTGATGTTTTCGAGAGAAGAGGTCGCCGCCCTCATTGTTGGCGCGCGAATGGTGGGTGCCTGGAGCGGTGCCAAAATGGCTTTGGCAGCAGACACTGCCTTGTCAAAAATCGAAAACATTCTACCCGATGACATGCAGGGACATGCTAATGCCACTCCGGTTTTTGCCTTTGATCACCGTTTGCCGGACGAAACCAAACAACGTTTTGATGATATCAATGAAGCAATTTTGCAGAAAGAAGTTTTCAAGGTTGAATATCAAACGCCCGATGGTGAAATCACCTCCCGCGAGATTGAACCCTTGGGGCTTTACTATTGGGGAAGCACCTGGACGCTTGCTTCATGGTGCAGATTGCGGGAGGCTTTTCGCTCTTTCCGAATCGACCGGATTGTCACAATGAAAAGGACCGGTGAAAAAACAAAAGCCACGAAAGGACGCACCCTTCGTGACTATCTGTTGGCTCAAACCAGAAATGATATTGATGAGGGATATTCGCGAAACCCATCACCAACTGATCATTAGTTCTTGTCTTCGGTTTCTTCCGCGTCATCAGATTTAAGGTTTGAGAATTTGGAGAATACAGATGCAGCATCCATGTCCGCTTCAGGCGCGCTGGCTGCGTCGCCGTCTTGCGTTTGTGACGCAGGGATCAACTGGTCACTGCCATCTTCAACTACAACTTGGGTCTGTTCATCAACAGGACGGTTTTTGTTGGCTTTTGCAACTTCCAGATCGAGCGCGATTTGTGTGCAAAGACCGAGGGTCACAGGATCCATTGGCGTCAAATTTGCAGCATTCCAATGGGAGCTGTCACGAATAGCTTCAATAGTATTCTTGGTTGTGCCAACCAAACGAATAATCTGCGCATCTTTCAATTCAGGATGATTGCGGGTCAACCAGCGAATGGCGTTCGGGCGATCCTGACGTTTTGAAACCGGTGTGTAACGAGGGCGCTTGCGTTTCGCTGAAGGCAATTTGATGCGCGACTCTTGAAGTTTGATTTTCCGGCTTGGGTCTTTTTGGCAAGCCTCCAGTTCATCACGGGAAATCTGACCTGTTGAAATCGGATCAAGACCTTTGATGCCGGTCGCTGCTTCACCATCTGCAATCGCCTTGACTTCCAGCGGGTGCAATTTGCAGAACTCCGCAATCTGATTAAAAGAAAGCGAGGTGTTATCAACTAGCCACACAGCAGTCGCTTTTGGCATCAGCAATTCGGTCATTTCATACAATCCTTCTGTTAGCCGGTCCGGGTCTTGGGCGGCACCCCTCTTTGGGGCAGTGTTCTCGACAAATTGTCTGGGAATTGGAAACTGTATAACTGAACTCGAATTGCTAAGCAAGAATTGAGAAACTGAATTCACTAATTTCCAAGTTCAACGGAAATTATCGAACTACGCCTTGTTACTACGCGACAATATTGTGATCCAGGGCCAGTCTTCTCCCGACAATCCCGGCTCATTCCCAAATCCGGTTTCCAAGATTTCAAATTGATGGTCAAAAAGATATCCCCTCAATTCTGCTTCGCTGTAATATGCGTAATGTCTTCCAATACTATCGCGTATTTCCCCATCACCAAGTTTCATACCGATATGGAAATAACCATCGGCCTTCATTGCTTTTGATATCTGTTTCAAATGTCTTGGGAAGTCCGCGCGCCTGGCGTGCAACAAACTGAAATTTGCCCAGATACCATCGTAAAGATCATCAGCCTTCAGATCATCAAATTGTTGTTGTACCGCGCCAATATCATGGGTTTCATTGGCAAGTTGTACCATCGATATGGATGCATCCACCGCATCAACCTGAAATCCCTTGTCAAGCATGACTGAAGCAGCATTGCCAACACCGCAACCAAGATCAAGAACACGCCCGCCTGGTCTTACATTCGCAAGAAAGGAAACGAGCGCAGGATCCAGTGTCGACCGCTCGACCATTTTTGCATATTCGGCAGCTTTCGCATCGTAGACTTTAATCGTTTCATCATCGATCATGGGTTCAAACCGTCAGTACAATCTTGCCAATATGATCACTCGACTCCATCAAAGCATGGGCTTTGGCCGCATCAGACAAGGCAAACTCTGAATGCATCACCGGCTTGACCTTGCCCGTCTCGATCAAAGGCCAGACCTTTTCCTTCAACTCACTGGCGATTTGCGCTTTGAAGCTGACAGGCCTTGCCCGCAAGGTCGAGCCTGTATGGGTCAATCGTTTCATCATCAATTTGGCAAAATTAACCTCAGCCTTTGGCCCACCCAGAAAAGCAATTTGAACAATCCGCCCGTCTTCCGCCGAGGCGTCGTAATTACGCTCGATATAGCTTCCACCCACCATGTCCAGAATAACGTCCGCTCCCTTGCCTTGCGTAATATCTCGAACCTCTTCAACAAAATCCTGCGTCTTGTAATTGATCGCGTGATCCGCCCCCAGTTTCAAACAGGCATCGCATTTTTCGTCGCTTCCAGCCGTCGTAATAACTTTTGCGCCAAAGGCCTTTGCCAACTGGATCGCCGTTGTGCCAATGCCACTGGTGCCGCCATGAACCAGAAATATCTCTCCAGATTTGAGCCTGCCGCGCTGGAACACATTGTGCCAGACCGTAAAAAACGTCTCTGGCACGCATGCTGCCTCCGCCATCGAAAGTCCCTTGGGAATTTGGATCGTGTTCGACAAATCTGCGCAGACATATTCCGCATATCCGCCTCCTGGAACAAGGGCCATCACAGATCGGCCAAGTTCTGATTGTTCAACACCTTCGCCAAGTCCGGCAATCTCACCGGAGACTTCAAGACCGGGAATCAGCGGAGCGCCTGTTGGCGGTGGATAGGCTCCCATTCGCTGCAGACAATCAGGGCGATTCACTCCCGCATGACTGACCTTGATCAACACCTCTCCAGCCTTTGGCATCGGCAATGGGTGCTGGTGTGCAACCAAGACTTCCGGCCCGCCCGGCTTTTCGATATCAATACCAATCATTGTCGGGGGTAGATTATCATTCAAGCTCATGGCAACACTTTCTTGATGTGGAGACTAAATTCATGGTTCACTCTTTATAAGCGCCAGCAAAAAGCAGGCAACTGATAGATGAGACGAAATTGAATTATGGAGGTAATGGAATGTTTGATGATCTGGACAATCCGAAAAAGAAACCCAGTTTCGAGATAGGCCAAAATCTGGAAGATATGTCCGTGGAAGAACTCGCAGAAACAATTGAGGTCCTGAAGGATGAAATCAAACGGCTCGACTCAACGAAAAATGCAAAAAGCGCTCATCTTGATGCAGCAGCGGCATTGTTCGCCAAGAAAGGCTAAATTTGCTGCGATTTAGGGCAATGGTTCAACAAAATACAACCATTAACCAAGCGTTAAGCTTTATGGCCTATTAATAATTTCATCCAGTCTTTCTGGATTCATTCACGGTGATCTTGATGGTTACCCTGTTTGACGCCTCCCTGTTAACTCTTCAGAGCCGCTCTTGCGGCTCTTTTTTTTGTTAAAAATCAGATGCTTACGATCTTAACGCTGTTGAAGACAATTTTCCAACAGGCCTTTACGCTTTTGCCTTGGCGTTCTACAACTGATTCAAATCAAGGGTGGAATGAAAATGGACAATAACGGTCAATCCAAAACAAGCAATATGATCAGCCTCGCTGAGAAATTTGCCTTTTCGGACAAGTTCAACAAATTATTCCGGGACGGCATGTCGCTGGTTGAAGAAAGCGCTACCTATCTCGATGGCGCTGGCCGGGAAGCAGCTAAAACCCTCAATAAAAATTCCGTGGTTCTGTACGGCACTGAATCAATGCGCCTGACGACCCGGCTAATGCAACTGGCTTCTTGGTTATTGTTGCAACGCGCTGCCAATGAAGGCGAAATGACCAGCGAGCAGTTTCTTGAAGAAAAGAAAAAAGTAAAACTGCATACGCTGCCTGAAAGCACCATGACTACAGATTGGGAGCATCTGCCTTCTGAGTTCTGCGATCTGGTGCGCCGTTCGCTCAACCTTCAAAACCGTATTACCGTGATTGATGCGGAAGTCTATGAAATGAAGCAAAGCGAACCCGAAGAAACCAACCCTGTTCGCCAACAACTTGATTTGCTGTCAACGGCTCTCGGCGTTTCGCGCAAGCTGAACTAGAAATAAAATAGCTAATTCAACAGTGAATTACAGACTGAGAATTTTTATAAACAATAAAAAACCCGGTAGCATTTGCTCACCGGGTTTTCTTTTATCCAACAAAATCTTTGATCTATTAGAGACCAAGACCTGCATATTTGTTTTTGAAGCGTGATACACGACCACCACGGTCCATCAGATTGGCATTGCCGCCAGTCCAGGCCGGGTGAGAAGTCGGATCGATATCAAGATTCATGGTATCGCCTTCTTTGCCCCAGGTTGAGCGTGTCATATATTCCGTGCCATCAGTCATCACAATCTTGATCATGTGATAATCAGGATGAATTTCGCTTTTCATCGTCTTTTCCTTCAAATTTCATCTGGCTTGTCCGGCTTTTCTCTAACAATAGGCCAAAACCCATTGCAAAAATCGAGTGTAAAAACCGTTCACCAAAACAACCAAAAGCCGCAGAATGCATTTTGACGCTTTCCACGGCGGTAAACTTGGCGTTTCCATACACCAGCCTTCCAAAACGCACAAGCCTGCAATTTGATTGACGGCAAGTTTACTCGAATTCACTACCACTTTGCCGCAGTTCGTGAGAGATCACTTGCCTTAATGGGCCAGATGTTGAAAAAAGCCTTCCAAAGGATACTTCATTGACGAGCGATACACCCGAAAAAAAAGCTGCCAAAAACCTGCGTCCCCTGGCGCGGCTGTGGCCCTATCTTGCCAGATATAAAGGTCATATGTTCGGTGCGATCTTTTTCCTCCTGCTGGCGGCCGCAACCACGCTAACTTTGCCCGTTGCCGTGCGCAATGTGATTGATCTCGGCTTTGTAGGTAAAAACCCGGGCTTTGTAGGAAATTACTTCTCAGCTTTCATAGCCGTGGCAGCGGTGCTCGCCCTAGCCAGCGCCATGCGGTACTATTTCGTTATCTGGCTCGGTGAGCGCGTCATCTCCGATGTGCGCAAGGATGTCTTTGCCCATGTGGCGGAGCTATCGGCCTCTTTTTACGATACAGCCCAAACCGGCGAAATCATCTCGCGCCTTACTGCCGACACAACCCAGATGAAGTCCGCTGTTGGCGCAACCGCTTCCATGGCCCTTCGCAATACTATTCTCGGCATTGGCGCAGTTGGTGCCATGGTCTATACCTCGCCTCGCCTGTCGCTGATCGTCATCGGTGCCATACCGCTGATTGTTTTTCCCATCATCGCTTTTGGCCGGGCCGTACGAAAACGCTCACGTACCGCCCAGGATGAATTGGCAGATGCAACCGCCTATGCGTCGGAAACCATATCCTCAATCAGAATCATCCAGGCTTTTGCTGTCTCAAAACATGCTTCGCAAAAATTCAGTGGCGCTGTTGAAATCGCTTTTGAAGCCGCCCGCAAAGCCGTTGGCACAAGAGCGATGCTGACAGCCTTTGCCATATTCCTGATATTTTCCAGCGTCATTGCCGTCTTGTGGATCGGGGCCCGCGATGTCATGGCCGGAACCATCACGCCGGGCCTATTGAGCCAATTCCTGCTTTACGCCATTTTCGCAGCTGGCTCTCTTGGCGCACTATCAGAAGTCTGGGGAGAATTATCCCAAGCCGCCGGAGCCGCCGAACGCATATCCGAATTGCTTGAAGAGCAACCGGAGATTCGCTCACCTGAAAACCCTGATCAGTTGCAATTGCCGGTCAATGGCCAGATCAGCTTCACCAATGTTTCTTTCGCCTATCCAACAAGGCCGGATGAAACAACATTGGATGACTTGTCCTTGTCCATCAAGGCAGGCGAAACCATTGCCGTTGTCGGGCCTTCAGGGGCAGGAAAGTCCACGCTCATTTCCCTGATCCTGCGGTTCTATGACCCGCTGAAAGGCACAATCGAACTCGACGGCAAAGACATCAAAACCCTTGATCCGGAAAAACTGCGCGAGCAGATTGCCATCGTCCCCCAGGATACGGTCATCTTCGCCGCCACCGCCCATGAGAACATCGCTTTGGGCCGCAGCACAGCCAGCCGCGAAGAAGTTGTTGCCGCAGCCAAAGCCGCCAGCGCTGATGAATTCATCATGGCATCCAAAGACGGCTATGACACCCAAATGGGCGAGCGCGGCGTAACCCTATCAGGCGGTCAGCGCCAGCGCGTGGCTATTGCCCGGGCAATTCTGAAAGACGCACCGATCCTCTTGCTGGACGAAGCGACCAGCGCCCTTGATGCCGAAAGCGAAAGACTAGTCCAAGAGGCGCTTGAAAAACTGATGCATGGCCGCACGACCATCGTCATCGCCCACCGCCTTGCAACCATCCTGAAGGCAGACCG
>JBAUHS010000034.1:0-33844 GCA_049680405.1 Salaquimonas sp.
GGTCAGGACAGATTGGATTTTGTGAAAGAGGCTTTATTGGCCTGACCCCAATTGTTCTTGTGACGCATTTGCTTATCCTTCTTCTCTGCGTTCAAGAGGCAAGCGCTGTTTATAACGCATTTGCTTATCCTTTTTCGCTTCGCTCAAAGGGCAAGCGCTTTTGGAAGACTAGCCATTGATTGTGATCTGTGGCTCATAACTCACGGGAAAATTCACTGATCTTGCAATAAAGCAGTATTGATGAATCTCATTATGAAGTGCGTATGCTTTTTGCAGATCGCTGCCCTTTGTAATTCCGATAATTGGCCGCAGGGTAACTGAGGTGAAGCGGCCCTTGCCTGAAGGTTCCATCTCACCAATGCCTTGGGGTTCATCCCGGTAGGTTTGAACCACCACACCAGCTTCAGAACATAGATGGAGATACCAAAGCATGTGGCAAGAGGCGATGGCGGAAAGAAACAGGTCTTCGGGATTATATTTTGACGCATCGCCGCCCAAAACCGGATCATTCGAACAATTGACGATAGGCTTACCGTTCGAGGATAAATCCCATGTTCGCTCATAGGCCTTGTAAGCGCTGGTACCGGTACCCGAATTACCTGTCCATTCGATAACCGCTTCATAAATATGACTCTTTGACAATGCCACGGCATTCACCTTTCTAGTTTCAACCCCCGAAAACTCACGAAATTCTCACATCTATTTGATGTGGATTATCTTGAAACTTGGCCTTGAGCTACACAAATATGTCACATGCCAGTGGTTGATTGGCAGAGGCAGAGGGTTTTACTCCCCCTAAATACCCTCATGCCGTATAGATTACACTACCCAATGTGTAATCAAAGTAGGTCGGAGCCGCCCTGTTCCATTTCCCCCACCCGCCGTGAGCGGGGTGGCCCCGAACCTTCCAGTTTTTCAAACTAACAAATTTCAACTCTTGCAAAACGCTCTTGTAAAACCTCGGCGCAAAGTGCAATCCTGACTCCTATCGCAACGTGTTGGAGATCAGATTTTGGCTAAATCAGCAGATAAAATAGATAATGTTCTGACAATGATTGATAATCAGCTGGAGCCATCTGTTGAACGGCTATTTGAGTTGCTTCGCATCAAGAGCATATCTACCGACGCCGCCTACAAAAAGGACTGTAAGTCAGCCGCAGACTGGCTGGTGAAAGATCTAAAATCCATCGGCTTTTCCGCAAAATCCATCAAAACGCCTGGACACCCGATGGTGGTTGCAAAGCACCACAAGGCCAAAGGTGCTCCGACGGTTTTGTTCTATGGTCACTATGATGTTCAGCCCGTTGACCCGATTGAATTGTGGGATAATCCGCCGTTTGAGCCAAAAATCATTACCTCCGCCAAAAAAGGCAAGAAACCTGGCACCAAACAAATGGTCGGGCGCGGAACTTCTGACGACAAAGGCCAGTTGATGACATTCGTCGAAGCCTGCCGGGCGTGGAAAAGCGAAACCGGAGGACTTCCGGTCAATGTGACCATTCTGTTTGAAGGGGAAGAAGAGTCCGGCTCTCCATCCCTCATTCCATTCTTGAAGGAATACAAAAAGGAACTTCAAGCCGATATCGCATTGGTTTGCGACACTGGCATGTGGGACCGCAAGACCCCTGCCATTTCGACCGGATTACGCGGTCTTGTGGGTGAAGAGGTGACCATTCATGCGGCAAGCCGTGACTTGCATTCAGGCATGTATGGTTCTGCGGCAAGGAATCCCATCCACTTGCTCACATCCATTCTCGCCGACATGCGGGACAAAGACGGGAAAATCACCCTGCCGGGGTTTTATGAGGGCGTCCCGGAAATCCCGAAAAGTATTTTGAAACAATGGGACAATCTGGGTTTTTCTGAGAAAGAGTTTTTAGGCGAAGTCGGTTTGAAAATTCCTGCGGGGGAAAAGGGCCGTTCGGTTCTCGAAATGGTCTGGGCACGGCCAACCTGCGAGATCAATGGTATTTATGGCGGCTATACCGGTGAAGGTTTCAAGACCGTTATCCCGGCTCAGGCAAGTGCCAAAGTCTCCTTCCGACTTGTAGGAACGCAGGACCCGAAGAAAATCAAGAATGCGTTCCATAAATTCGTCAAGGAGCGTCTGCCCAAGGACTGCAAGGCAAGCTTTCACAGCGAAGGGGGAAGTGGCGCGATCCAGCTTGATTATTCTTTGCCAGAGCTTGCTAAGGCATCAGCTGCCCTGAAAGACGAATGGGGGAAGGAGACTGCACTGATCGCAATGGGCGGATCAATCCCCGTTGTTGGTCATTTCCAGAAATTGCTGAAAATGGAATCGCTGCTGGTGGGGTTTGCCCTTGATGACGACCGTATTCACTCGCCCAATGAAAAATACGAACTGAACAGTTTTCACAAAGGAACCCGATCCTGGGCCCGTATTTTGCACGCCTTGGCTTGATCAGTTCAAGTCTGTCATTCAGCCGGATGCAGCTGAGCTTTGGCAGATTTTTTTCCCTCATCCAACCATGCCCATTGCGGACGATGAAACAGAAACTTGCCGTAGCCTGTCCACTGGATAACCCAGTATAAAATGACCGGACCCAAGGCCGCTGAGACCATCACGAGGAAGGCAACCGTTCCGATATCCAGAAAGGGTGCGAATTTCAAAAGAACAGCTCTTGAAACGGCCATTGGAAGGAAGAATGCAAGATAGACGACGATGGAATTTCTTCCGAGATATTCGAAAAACCCTGCCCATTTAAGACTCGATATCAACACACCTGCGCAAATGATCGCCATAGCGCCCATTGCTCCAAGGGCAAGAGAAACAAATGGCAATTGAGAATAAGATGCCAGTTCAAATCCTTGTGGAATGACGGTCGATATCAGCGGGCTCACCGGGGCGAAAACCAACAGTCCGTTGACCATTGCCCAAAGGGCGAGATAGCCAAGAGCGATTTTGCTATTGGAACGAACCCAGTCGGCAATTGCAAAAATATGCGTTGCGAACAAGTATCCACCAAGGAAATAGACATAACGGGCAGCGAATTCATCAATCATCAACCAACCGGTATGAATCGGCAGGATTTCAAGAAGTGCGGCTCCAGCGAACAATAGTAGCGGCCATTTTTTACCAAAGCGCGTGACCAGAAAGAATATTGGCAGCATATAGATGAACCAAAGCGTTCCGAACGGCTCGATGAAACTCATCAGATATTTTCCGGCAAGCATGCTTGGTGTCAGTCCTTCTGCCATCCAGACCGGGGCTTTGAAGGCAAATTGAATGGTCAGCCACAAAACATAAAAATAGACGAAGTGAACCACTTTGCGATCGATATAACGCAGCCATGGGCGATCTATCACCAGACCCAAAAAGAGCCCGGAAATCAAAAAGAAGTCCGGCATGCGAAACGGTTTGGAAAACTCCACCACATAACCCAGCCAACCTGTTCCACCGGCTGCCTTTTCAACCCCAAGGGAGGAATGCATCATTACCACGAGCAGAATACAAATGCCTTTTGCATAATCCACCCAGTCGATCCGGAATTTTGAAGGGTTCTTTCCTTCGGAAAAAGTTGGATTCAAAGACGCAGTTAATGAATTGGACATCGGCAAATTCCTCTTAAGCTTGTCAGACAAATTAGGGGGAAATGTTGAATTTATGCTTCAGGAATTCCGTAAAATTTTATCCAATTGTGCCGAAAAGGAACGAATGGGCAGGTTTTAGCGTTAAAGTCGCTGAAAATTTACGGCTCATTAAATAGCCTCATTTACTATTCACCTAGTTTTTCGAAGAATGAAGCAGCAAAAGAGTCATCCTATGGCCGGCAGAAAAAGACCCAGCCAGCGTGTTGAACCGCGTTTTGAAGGTTCAGCACAGCCCTCGCACAGCGCGGAACTACGGGTTTCACCAAGAGATCGCGCGGCCAAGCCAGGACCAAAATCCGCTGCCAAATCTGCCACAAATGGTTCATCAAATCGAAGAATCTTGAATAAAAAATCAAATGCCAAGACGAAGCGCCAAAAGCGCGGCGGATTGCTTGGGTTTCTACGATCGGTAACTTATTGGTCATTCGTTTTAGGAATATGGGGCGGAATAGCGATTACCGGACTGGTTGCCTATTATGGTGTAAAGCTGCCATCTGCTTCAGATTGGTCCATCCCGCAACGACCGCCAAATGCCAAAATAGTTTCAGTTGATGGTGAGTTGATTGCCAATCGGGGACTTACCGGCGGCTCTGCGATCGCGCTTGATGACATGTCACCCTATTTACCGATGGCCGTTGTCGCCATCGAAGACCGACGGTTTAAATCACATTTTGGAATCGATCCACTGGGTATCACCCGGGCCATGATTGCCAATATCCTAGCCGGGCGAACGGTCCAGGGTGGTTCAACCCTGACCCAGCAATTGGCAAAAAATCTGTTTCTGGAACCCCAGAGGAATCTGGAGCGTAAGGTTCAGGAAGCGATTCTTGCAATTTGGTTGGAAAACAAATTTTCCAAGGACGAGATTTTGGAAATTTATCTCAATCGCGTTTATTTCGGCTCGGGAGCCTATGGTGTTGAAGCGGCCGCAAGGCGCTATTTCTCCAAATCAGCCCGGGATGTAAATCTGGCTGAAGCGGCACTTCTGGCGGGATTGTTAAAAGCCCCTTCCTCCTTATCGCCCGCGCGCAATCCAAAGGGAGCTGAAGACCGGGCCCAGGTTGTTTTGGCGGCCATGCGCCGTTCGGGGTTTGTAACCGATAGTGAGGTTGCAACTGCGCTCAGCATGGAGGCAAAAAAGGCCAAACGGTTCTGGAGCGGATCAGAGCACTATGCGGCGGATTTTGTCATGCAACAATTACCTTCGCTGATCGGCGAAATGCGGGAAGATGTTTTTGTCGATACGACAATTGATCTTACTTTACAGAAACAAGGTGGATCACTGATCAAACAAACGCTTGAAGACAACCAAAAAAGGTTCAACGTGTCTCAGGGCGCATTGGTTTCGATGGATGGAACAGGGGCGATCCGTGCATTGGTGGGCGGCGCTGAATATGCCGACAGTCAATATAACCGTGCGGTAGATGCCAAACGCCAGCCGGGATCTGCGTTCAAACCAATTGTTTATCTGGCAGCGCTTGAAAACGGCTTTACACCGGACACAGTTCGGGTGGACAGGCCCGTTGCCATCGGCAGTTGGAAACCGGAGAATTATGATAAAAAATATCGAGGCCCGGTAACCTTGTCAGAAGCGTTGAGCTGGTCCCTTAACACGATAGCGGCTCAACTGGTTTCGGAAATCGGCGCAGGTGCTGTTATTGATACAGCCAAATCCGTTGGCATCACTTCCAAATTATCCCGCAATGCGTCCATCGCCTTGGGGACCTCGGAAGTATCCCTACTGGAGCTCACCAGTGCCTATGCGCCATTTGCCAATGGCGGATATCTCGCCCAACCTTTCATCATCAAAAGAGTAACAACTCTTGATGGCAAGGTTTTATATGATCGGAACGCAACCAATGCCCCAAAGGTACTTGGATCAGATCAAGTTTCGATGATGAATCAGATGCTGCGCCGGGTTGTTAGCGAGGGTACAGGCAAAGCAGCAAAAATCGACGGCTGGCAAATTGCCGGAAAAACCGGAACAACCCAAGGGTTCAAAGATGCCCTATTTGTGGGCTATTCTGCCAATCTCATTACCGGGGTCTGGTATGGCAATGATGATGGCGCACCGATGAAAAAAGTGACTGGCGGCGGATTGCCTGCAAAAACCTTTGCGAGCTTCATGGGCACGGCTCATCAGGGCGTGCCCGTTGCTAGCCTGCCGGGATATTATGTTCCAAAGGAAATTGATATTGTTCCAACGCCGAGCCCGCGAGGCTATGAAAACGAGCAATTCAATAATCCTCGACCTCAAGGGCAACTTGCAGCGACTCAATCATCAGTTCGCGATCCGAACCAACGAAGGCCTTTGTCCACGTTGACAACAGGGACACCAAAGCCAGCAGCTGATCTTGGTTCCAATCAAAACAGACAAAAACCAAAATCAATTATAGAACTTTTGCTGGGTAATTAGCCCGGCTGGAAAGTCTCTGCGATCAATCCAGTTCAGGAATACGCAGAACCTGGCCTGGATAAATCAGGTCCGGGTCTTTGAGCATTGGCTTGTTGGCTTCAAAGATCACCGTATATTTCGGTCCTTTGCCTTTGCCATATACCCGCGTTGCAATTTTCCAGAGATTGTCGCCTTTTTCCACTGTTACAAAACGTGGATCTTTCGGGGCATCTTCAACAGAAGGATCAGCAATCTTGATCTCGCTCGCCTCAACCTTCGAAACGCCCAAAGTGTTACCAATGGCGATGACTGCCTTTTCAAAAACCGATTGATCAGCAACTTCACCTTTAATCACGGCTTTATCGCCTTCAACGGAAACTTCGAGTTTTTCAGATCCAAGACCGTGACTGTCGAGTTCTTTTTTCAGTGCCTCGGCGTCCGGTGCATCATCATCTCCAATGCCCAGTTTCTTACCGACTGACTTCACAAAATCAAAAATTCCCATGTCACATTCTCCTGAAATATTTTTCTTACCGGATTCGCCCTTATTGAACGGCACAAACGAAAAAGACGCAACCCTCAATCAGGTCGCGTCCTTAGTAATAAAGTGGAAATTAGCTTAAATTACTCTGCGGCTTGGACATGAATTGATGCAGCGTCCAAAACATCTTGATCAACATGGGCTTCAAATTTCACAAAATTCTTGCGGAACATTCCGACCAGTTTGGCGGCTTGCGCATCATAGGCAGATTTATCTGCCCACGTATCACGCGGGTTGAGTATCTGATTGTCAAAGCCATCAATTGCGACAGGAACTTCAAAGCCGAAATTCTCATCGATGCGGAATTCGGCATTGTTCAAGCTACCATTAAGGGCATCGGAAAGCATTTTCCGTGTGGCCTTGATCGGCATACGATTACCGACACCATAAGCACCACCCGTCCAACCGGTATTTACCAGCCAGCATTTCACGTCATGTTTTGCAATCAGGCTTCTTAACAGATCACCATATTCGGAAGGGTGACGCGGCATGAAAGGTGCGCCGAAGCAGGTTGAGAAGGTTGCCTCAGGATCCGTCACGCCCTTTTCTGTGCCTGCCACTTTCGCGGTATAGCCGGACAGGAAGTGGAACATTGCCTGAGCCGGGGTCAGGCGGGAAATTGGCGGAAGAACGCCGAATGCATCAGCTGTGAGCATAATGATATTTTTTGGATGCGGCGCCTGGCCGGTAGACGAAGCATTGGGGATGAAATCCAGCGGGTAAGCGCATCTGGTGTTTTCAGTCAGGGATCCGTCGTCAAAATCAGGAATGCGTTCCTCGTCCAGAATGACATTTTCAAGAACCGTGCCAAAACGCTCAGTCGTTGCAAAAATTTCCGGCTCTGCTTCAGCGGAGAGACGGATGGTCTTTGCATAGCAACCGCCCTCGAAATTGAAAATTCCATTCGGACCCCATCCATGTTCATCATCGCCGATCAAGGTGCGCGATGCATCGGCAGACAATGTTGTCTTACCCGTGCCAGAAAGGCCGAAGAAGACAGCGCTATCGCCAGCGTCCCCAAGATTGGCCGAGCAATGCATTGGCATCACGCCGGATTCAGGCAGGGAATAATTAAGGGCTGAAAAAACCGACTTTTTCATTTCACCTGCGTAGGATGTGCCAGCAATCAGAACAACACGATTGATCAGGTCGCAGGCAATAACGGTTTCACTACGGCAACCATATTTTTTTGGATCAACCTTGAAGCTTGGCAGATCGATGATCATCATATCAGGGGCGTAACCAGCGAGCTCTGCTGTTTTCGGGCGGATGAGCAGATTGCGGATAAACAGGGAATGCCAAGCATATTCCGTGACGATACGCGAGGAGATCCTGTTCTTTGGATCAGCACCGCCATATAAATCCTGAACGAAAAGCTCTTTGCCTTTGGCATGGGCCAGCATATCCGCTTTGAGAAGATCAAAAGCTTCCGGCGTCATGGGCTTGTTATTGTCCCACCAGATCGTTTTTTCTGTTTCAGAGGTGCGAACCACAAATTTGTCTGCTGCTGAACGCCCGGTATGTTGACCGGTTTCAACAACCAGTGCGCCACCTTTGGCAATTTTGCTTTCCTTGCGGGAAATGGATTCTTCATACAAAGCAGGTGCGGTATAATTCCAATAGACGGCTTCAAGATCGGAAAAACCGAATGATCCAAGGTCATTGTTGGAATTGAATTTGCCGAACTGCTTCATGATAGACTCCCAAGCAACAAAAGTTCTGGTTTATACCGTTTATGAATGCGAGAACTCTGTCCAAAATTCGCAATAAGAATTGGTCAGGGCTCCCAGTTAAGCCGTCCAATACTTTAAAAGCCGTGACTGAACAATGAATCTGCGAGCAAAACACAAATAAATCAGTTTAATAATCGATTTAAAATTTTTAAACGATTTAAAGGCTTGTTTTGATAATGCACCACACAAGCTTGTCTAAGGTGACAGAAAAGCCTAATTTGCCTTTAAAATGGCCTTTGTCACAATTTGCGCGTATTTTTGCAGAAGTTGCAGGTATTGAATTATTATCTTTAGGAATTCAGGCCGGAATCTTATTTGTTTCCATAAAGGCCAAAAATTGGAGTTTACTTAATGCCAACGATTGCACTGGTTGATGATGACCGTAACATCCTGACATCTGTATCAATAGCATTGGAAGCTGAGGGATATCGGGTAGAAACCTATACAGACGGCGCTTCGGCATTGGATGGTCTAGCTGCAAGACGTCCTGATCTTGCGATTTTCGATATCAAGATGCCTCGAATGGACGGGATGGAGCTATTGCGCCGTCTACGTCAAAAATCCGACCTCCCGGTCATTTTCCTGACCTCCAAAGATGATGAAATTGACGAACTGTTTGGCCTCAAAATGGGCGCGGACGACTTTATCAAGAAGCCATTTTCCCAAAGATTGCTGGTTGAGCGGGTTAAAGCCGTTCTTCGCAGAGCCGCCGCAGTTGGTGAACCGGGCACTCGCGGTACCGGATCAACAGAAGCCAAGCTTCTGGAACGTGGCAGCCTGGTGATGGATCAGGAACGCCATACCTGCACCTGGCGTGGCAAGCCGGTCACGTTGACCGTCACCGAATTTCTTATTCTCTTTGCTCTTGCTCAAAGGCCCGGCGTGGTCAAAAGCCGTGACTCACTCATGGACGCGGCCTATGATGATCAGGTATATGTTGATGATCGTACGATCGATAGCCATATCAAAAGACTTCGCAAGAAATTCAAAGTCGAAGACGACGATTTCGAAATGATCGAAACGCTTTATGGTGTGGGATATCGTTTCCGCGAGGCTTGAAACTGAAACTCTGTTTAGCCATCAACATGTGTTGTTAGGATGGTAGGCAGTTCAAAGGCCCAATGGAAACTTGATGGAGTTTGGTGCTTCCGACAAAAGGTCTGCGGACCACTTAGAAGCCGGGGATAAACATACCCCTGTCGGCGCACGAATGGATTCAACGGCGCCCAAGCCATCTGGCGCTAAACTGCCAGATCCTCCTGCAAATGAGAATGATGGCGGTGGTGCTTCGTCCCTTCATCAGGCGTCTGACAATCCAATACGAAACACTGGCCAATCCAAGCCCCGTTTTCCCTACCAGGGAAAACGGCTTCGCCAATTGATGTTCTCGTCCTTGACGCGACGCATTATCTTTTTGAACCTCTCTGCTTTGGCTGTACTGCTTTCCGGTATCTTGTATCTCAATCAATTCCGCGAAGGTTTGGTGGAGGCCTATAAAGACAGTCTTGTCGCTCAGGGAAAAATCATTGCCGGCGCGATTGCCGCATCGGCTGCTGTCGAGATTAATTCTATTACCGTTGATCCTGACAAATTGCTTGAACTGCAGGCTGGTGAAAGTTCAACGCCGACCATCACATCGCTGGATGATTTGTCCTCGCCAATTGATCCCGAAATCGTAGCTCCATTGGTGCGAAGTCTTGTGCAACCGAACCGGGCGCGGGCGAGAATTTATGACCGGGAGGGAATTCTTATTCTCGATTCTCGATTTCTATATGTGGGGGGGCAAGTCCTTCGATATAACTTGCCTGATCCCACTCAGGAAACCCGCTGGTGGTCCAGCACAGCGCTTGGCAGCTTCCTGAATAGGATATTGCAGAGGCGCGACCTTCCTACTTATGAAGAACACCAAAATTCCGGAATCAATTATCCTGAGGTTGTCTCTGCGCTGACAGGCTCCCCGTCCACAGTAGTGAGAATGACCAAGGCTGGGGAACAGGTTATTTCTGTAGCCGTACCAATCCAGCGTTTGCGGGTGATCTCCGGCGTTTTACTGTTGTCTTCTGAGGGCAATGAAATTGACAAGATCGTCACGCAGGAGCGCCTGGCCATTTTGCGGATTTTTCTCGTAGCAGCGATTGTGTTGATTGTACTGTCCGTATTGCTTGCAGGAACCATTGCCACGCCTTTACGGCGGCTGAGTGAAGCTGCTAACCGGGTCAGAAGGGGTGTTGAGTCTCGCGAGGAGATCCCGGATTTTTCGGACCGTCATGACGAAATCGGAACTTTGTCGAGCTCCATTCGGGCGATGACCAATGCGCTCTATTTGAGGATTGAGGCTATTGAAAAATTTGCCGCCGATGTCAGTCACGAATTGAAAAATCCATTGACATCTCTGCGCAGCGCGGTGGAAACCCTGCCGCTCGCAAAAACGGAAGAATCCAAGCGGCGGCTGCATGAAGTCATTCAACATGATATTCGCAGGCTTGACAGGCTGATCACCGATATTTCTGATGCATCAAGGCTTGATGGTGAGTTGGCCCGAGATAGATCCGAGGTCGTCAGTCTGGCAAATTTGTTAAAGAATATCGTTTCGATGTCTCGTAATGTGCCCATTGGTAAAAAAGTTGTCGAGATTGATCTTAACATCAGGCCGGCTAAAGATAGCCTTTTCGGACTGATGGGCCATGAGGATCGCCTTGCGCAAGTGGTGATCAATCTAATAGAAAACGCTAAATCCTTCGTGCCGGAAAAAGGCGGCAAAATTGATATCAATCTCGTCCGCAATTCGGATAGCATAGTATTGACTCTGTCGGATAATGGGCCGGGAATTTCAGCAGAAAATGTGGATCGTATTTTTGAGCGATTTTACACTGATCGCCCGGAAAGTCAGGGATTTGGACAGAACTCCGGATTGGGGCTTTCGATTTCGAGACAAATCATTGAAGCGCATGGGGGCGAGATAACCGCTGAAAACAGAAGCGGTAATCAAACCGGTGCTATATTTACGATCAGACTTCCGGTTCTTGTTGCCAGTAAGTCCCAGCGCGGATCTTCAAAACGATGAAGCAATGCATGGGCGTTGACGCCATTACTTCAAAGGAGATCGATATCCATAACCATCATGGTTCAATGTTACAGGTTTCCGGTCGCGGAGTCCTTATTGAAGGGGCTTCAGGCTCAGGAAAAACCTCGTTGGCACTTGGCCTTATTGACTGGTTCAAGGCCAAAGGGCATGGGGCTCTAATGGTTAGTGATGATCAGGTTATTTTGAGCCATGGCGAAGCGGATGGGACGCTATTTTTGAAAGCCGACGCTCCAGAAACAATCAAGGGCAAAGTTGAACTGTATGGGTTGGGCATTGTCGATACTCCATCCATCCGTTCCAGTCAGGTGGACTTGATAGTACGTTTGATACCCGATCAACTAATTGAACGGATGCCAGAAGAAAGATATGATCAACTCCGGGGCGTCTTGATTCCGTTATTGGAAGTTCCTGAACGCCATGAAGCCCAAAGCATTCGCCTGGTAAATGCAAAGTTGGAATTGCTTTTCGGTTAAAGCGGCAATTTCACTCTGGTCTTTTCCAACCAACAATCATTATATTGGCGACGAAAAATCAAGCATAGCCATAATTGGCAGATTGGATAAAGCATGATCGGTATTGTTTTGGTCACTCATGGACAGCTGGCTCATGAATTTCAGATGGCTGTAGAACATGTTGTTGGCCCCCAGGAGCTGATGGCAACAATCGCAATCGGACCGGATGACGATGTTGAAAAGCGCAGGCAGGATATTCTGGATGCAGTTGCGGAAGTGAATGCCGGGAAAGGCGTCATTATTCTGACTGACATGTTTGGCGGAACACCCTCCAATCTGGCGATATCAGTGATGCAATCCGGCATTGTTGAAGTGATTGCCGGCGTCAATCTACCAATGCTGATCAAGCTTGCCAGTATCCGTGATAGTGACGACATGGCTGGAGCTCTTACGGCAGCGCAGGATTCCGGCCGGAAATATATTAATGTCGCCAGCGCTTTGCTGAGCGGTGATTAATACTGAAATTTTGCAAATGATGATGTGATGAGTGACACGAGCCGGGTTATCAAAATTCTCAACAAGCGAGGTCTTCATGCGAGGGCCTCTGCCAAGTTTGTAAAATGTGTTGAGAAATTTGATGTGGAAATTCTGGTCTCCAAGGACGGTCATGTCGTTGGCGGCACATCGATCATGGGTCTTATGATGCTTGCAGCCAGTCCGGGTTGTACAATCCATGTGACGGCTACCGGCTCAGATAGCGAAGCCGCCCTGGATGCGCTGCAAGGCCTGATTGATGATCATTTTGGTGAAGGCGAATAGCTTATCGCCTAGATAACGACATAACGATTTCTTTATATGATGTTGATCTTTCGGACACTTGCTGGTATGGCCTAACCAAGTTTGCTCGGTGCCGCAGTTTTCTGATGGACCCCGTGTGTCAATTTTCCTCAATTTATTTATCGGAACACTCCATGGCTGAACATGACTACATTGTTAAAGACATCGCCCTTGCGGACTATGGTCGCAAGGAACTTGATATTGCCGAAACGGAAATGCCGGGCTTGATGGCCTTGCGTGAAGAGTTTGGCTCTTCCAAGCCGCTCAAAGGTGCGCGCATTGTTGGTTCGCTGCATATGACCATTCAAACTGCGGTTCTTATCGAAACCCTGGTTGCCCTTGGTGCTGATGTTCGTTGGGCATCGTGCAATATCTATTCAACTCAGGATCATGCTGCTGCTGCCATTGCCGCATCCGGAGTTCCGGTTTTTGCCATCAAAGGCCAAACCCTCGTTGAGCACTGGGACTATCTTGATAAATCCTTCATGTTCCCGGAAGGTGCAAATCTTATTCTTGATGATGGCGGCGATGCCACGCTCTACGTTTTGCTTGGTGCGCGCGTTGAAGCGGGCGAGACTGATTTGATCAAAACGCCTCATTCAGAAGAAGAAGAAGCAATCTTTGAACAAATCAAGAAACGCATGAAGGAAAGCCCAGGCTGGTTTACAAAAACCCGCGATGCCATCCAAGGCGTGTCTGAAGAAACAACCACAGGCGTGCACCGTCTGTATGAGTTGCATAAAAAGGGCCAGCTGCCTTTCCCGGCAATCAATGTGAACGACTCCGTTACAAAATCGAAATTCGACAATAAATATGGCTGTAAGGAATCACTGGTAGACGGTATTCGTCGCGCCACTGATACAATGATGGCCGGTAAAACTGCTGTAGTTTGCGGATATGGCGATGTTGGCAAGGGTTCAGCTGCCTCCCTTCAAGGCGCCGGTGCGCGCGTGAAAGTTACAGAAATTGATCCGATCTGCGCCCTTCAAGCGGCAATGGACGGGTTTGAAGTAACAACGCTGGAAGATGCTGTAGCGACTGCGGATATTTTCATCACCACTACCGGCAACAAGGACATCATTCGCATGGAACATATGCATGCAATGAAAGACATGGCGATTGTTGGCAATATCGGGCATTTTGATAACGAAATTCAAGTTGCTGGGCTTAAAAACCACAAGGTAACCAATATCAAAGACCAGGTGGATATGTATGAAATGCCATCAGGCAATCGCATGATCCTGCTTTCCCAGGGCCGCCTGTTGAATTTGGGTAATGCCACAGGTCATCCAAGCTTTGTGATGTCAGCATCTTTCACAAACCAGGTTCTGGCTCAAATCGAGCTTTGGACCAAAGGTGATGAATATAAAAACGAAGTCTATATTCTTCCAAAACACCTTGATGAGAAGGTTGCCAGACTGCATCTGGAGAAAATCGGCGTCAAATTGACCCAACTTTCCAAGGAACAAGCCGATTATATCGGTGTAACCCAGGAAGGCCCATACAAGCCGGAACACTACAGGTATTAATAAATTAGCTAGTACCCACAAGATATTGGGGTTATCTGATTGACAAATCAGATAACCCTTTTTTTTGTGCATTTTTTATTCCGACCGATTCGCTAAATGATGTAAAGTAAAGCGAATCAAAATGATAACCGGCCAAAAAGGCTGGATTAATGCGGCAGGGCGGTCTTGGGAATCAGTCAGAAGAGGACCCGGACATGCCAGGGGAAACCCAACAAATGACGTTTGCGAGTCTCGCAAACAGCGCTGGGGAGAAACACCATACCCGGCAAGAACTTTCAGGCCCATTGGCTGGAGGAATGCTGCTGCGTGTTTCAAGCAAAATTTTGCCAAAAGGAGCTGTCAGATCAATTGCCAATATTGCGGGCATGACAACTAGCCTCAGCGGCGCTCTAATGGCCACGACAACGGTTGCTGCAGCTCAAGGCGCTTTACAAACAGGGGTCATTCAGCCTCTTAACAGCACCTCAATATTGTTACTCGCTATTTTTGGCGGCGCTGTCAGCTTTGCGCTTTTATCGGCCTTCTGGCTAATACGCGAGCGCGCACGCATCATGGAAGAAAACAGCCAGCTTCGTAAAAGTCATTCAGGGATAAAAGCCTCCCGCGACCGCATGGCCTCCCTGGTCGAAGTTGACGATCAATGCGTTGTTCTGTGGGATAATGGCAATAGCGAGGTAAAGGTTCTTGGCTCCCTTGATGTGGCATGCGGAGCGCCCAATTCCCATTCTGACTTTCTGGCTTTTGGAAAATGGCTGCACCCCAATTCTGCGACGATTCTTGAAAATGCAATAGATGCGCTTCGAGCTGATGCTAAACAGTTTACCTTTGGAGTAAAAACCCATAGCGGACACGCGTTGGAAGCCCAAGGCAGAGTTTCCGGTGGATATGCTTTTGTCCGTTTCATTCTACTTGATGGCGCAAGGCAGGAGCTAGCAAAGATCAGCACCGATTACACCGCGCTTTTCAACCGATTTGCCCTGTTGGAAAATCTATTTGACAAATTACCGGCGCCAATCTGGATTAAAAATCACGACGGTAATCTTGCTTATGTCAATCCAGCCTATGCAGCCGCAGTTGAAGTCGAAAATTGCGATATTGCGGTCAGCGGAAACAAGACCCTTTTCGACAGCAAAGAGCGAGACGTCATTGAGAGCACCCTGGTAAAAGAGAAACAAATCCACAAGCAAATGCCGGTCGTTGTCGCCGGCGATCGCAGAACTATGGAAACCCTGAGTGTTGCCACGGAGAATGGCAGTTGCGGTATTGCCATTGATCGCGGAGATGTTGAAGCGGTTCGCACAACGCTCAAACACGTTATTGCCAGCCATCAACAGACCTTTGACCATCTGGGTACGGCTATCGCTATTTTTGATGAAAACCAGAAACTTCAGTTTTACAATTCAAGCTTCCAACAACTTTGGCAATTGAACGCCTCTGACCTTGAGGGGCAACCAAGCAATTCACATATGCTGGATACGCTACGCAACACCAATAGACTGCCGGAACAACCGGACTGGAAGCGATGGAAAGAACAGCAACTCAGCATTTACCGCTCTACAGAAACACGTGATGAAAACTGGCATTTGCCGGATGGACGAACTTTGCGAGTGATCGTCAATCCGCAAAATCAGGGCGGCGCCAGCTGGGTTTTTGAAAATGTCACAGAAGAACTGGCTCTGAAAAGCAACTACAATTCTCTGGTACGGGTACAAGGGGAAACTCTGGATCACCTCAATGAGGCCGTAGCCGTTTTCGGTTCTGATGGAAAAGTGCGTCTAACCAATCCTGCTTTTCAAAAACTCTGGAAATTCAATGGCCCTCAAGAAGTCGAAGGCTTTCACGTTAAGGAAATTTCCAAGACCATCAAAAGCGCCTTGGAAACACAAGAAAGCTGGGAGACAATTTGCCTCGGGATTACCGGAGTTGAGGATGACCGAAATGATTTGAACGGTAGGCTTGAACTGAACTCAGGCGCCATTTTTGACTATCATTTGGTGTTCCTGCCCGAAGGCCAATCCATGTTGACCTTGGCGGATATGACTGCTGCGGTTAATATTGAACGTGCCTTGAAAGAGCGGAACGATGCTCTGGAAGAGTCTGACTCATTAAAGAACCGTTTTATCCAACACGTATCTTATGAACTGCGTGCGCCACTTACCAGTATTTCAGGTTTTGCAGAGATTTTGGCCAGTAATAGTCCGGGCAAGCTCAATGAAAAGCAGAGTGAATACCTGGAATATATCACCAAATCCTCAGACGTCCTCAAAGCCCTTATTGATGACATTCTTGATCTGGCAACCATTGATGCCGGTGCCATGGAGCTTGAACTGAACAATGTGGATGTTGAACAGGTGATCGCTACAAGCCTTGAGAAGGTTTCAGAAAAACTGGAGCGGTTCCAACTCAAAGCCAATGTAAAAATCGAACCTGGCCTCACCAATATCATTGCTGATCCCACCAGACTCAATCAAATTCTGATCAATCTGTTGTCCAATGCGATCAATGTATCTCCAGATGGCGGGACCATAGAAATCGAAGTTGCTCAGAGCGGAAACAATATTGATTTGAGCGTTACGGATCAGGGCCCGGGAATTCCGGAAGAAAATCAACAGAATATTTTTGAACGCTTTGAAACATTGCAAGGCACGACACGCAAACGCGGCGCCGGGCTCGGCCTTTCAATCGTGAAGAGTATTGCTGAACTTCACGGCGGAACTGTTTACGTGGAAAATGCCGGGAAAAGAGGTGCGCGCTTTGTATGCAAGCTTCCCCTTGAGCCTGCAGCTGATCTGCAAGCGGCGCAATAGGTTGTCGATGAATGCAACACCCGCTCTTCAGCTGAAGCTTGAGCTTGATGACGAAGCCGCGACCCGGCAATTTGCAGCCGATGTTGCAATGTCCGTATCAAAAGGGGGAACGCTGTTCCTAGAAGGGGATCTCGGCGCAGGTAAATCCTGTTTTGCCAGGGCATTTATTCGCCAGATTTCCGGAGACGATCATCTTGAGGTTCCAAGCCCCACTTTCTCGATTGTTCAACACTACGAGTTCTCGCCTCACAGCATAGTGACAGAAGTCATTCATGCTGATCTGTATCGTTTGAATGATCCAGGCGAAGTCGAAGAGCTTGGTCTAACCTCTTTGGACGAGCAGACAATTGCCTTGATCGAATGGCCAGAAAAGGGCCAAGGTTCTATGGGAATTCCAGCTCTTCACCTCAAATTTGAAACACTTCGAGAAGGCGAGGCTGATGAGGGGCGTTCGGTCAGCGTCTCAGGACAATATGATTGGTTAAACTCTCTCAATCGCAGTCTGACAATCCGCCGGTTTGTAACAGAAGGTTGGGCAGAAAATGTGTCGCGCAGACCGCTGATGGGTGATGCTTCCTCCCGGTCTTACGAAATCGTTACGCTGGACAATCAGCAGAGAATTTTGATGAATGCCCCACGCCAACCGGATGGACCGATTATTCAAGATGGCAAGCCATATAGTCAGATTGCAAAGCTTGCCGAATCTATCTCCGCTTTTGTGGGCGTTGACAAGATTTTGGACGATTTGGGTCTGCGGGTACCGCAGCTGTTTCACCATGATTTGCAAAAAGGACTAATCCTGCTTGAGGACCTCGGTGAGGGAAAAATAATAGATGAGGCCCGAAAACCGATTGTCGAACGCTATCTTGCTTCAGGCGAATTGCTCGCTGAATTTCACTCAAAAGAACATTATTCAACTATCCAATTGACGGATCATAAATCCCATACCATTCCCAACTACGACCGGGAGGCCATGCTGATTGAGGTGGATCTTCTGGCTAAATGGTACGCGCCGCGCTTCAAGGGCGCATCGCTTAGCGATGAAGAATATGCTGCTTTCAGTCAAATCTGGAATGATCTTGTCGATCAGCTTTCGGACTCTGAAATCAAGATTGCCCTGCGAGACTATCACTCTCCTAACATTATCTGGAGAGAGCAAGAGATCGGCGCCAATAAAGTAGGTGTTATCGATTTTCAGGATGCGGTTATGGGACCATCAGCCTATGATCTTGCCTCTCTCGCCCAAGATGCAAGAGTGGATGTTTCTGAAGAAATCGAACAGAAGATTATCGAGCGATATTGTGAATTCAGAAAAAGGGGAAGCGACTTTGACCAAAAGCGCTTTCTCCAGGACTACGCAATCATGTCGGCCCTTCGCTCGACAAAAATCCTGGGAATATTCGTGCGCCTGGACGAAAGAGATCAGAAACCGTCTTACCTTGCTCACCTGCCGCGTATGCAGGACTATATCAGACGGAGCATGAAACATCCCGTCCTGGATAAATACAAGTATTGGTACGAAACCGTCATCGAATTGTAATAATTGAACGATAACGCCTGAATCCGAAACAGGAGAAAATTGTGACCGAATTGGAAAAAACAAAACCAACGACTGCCATGGTTTTGGCAGCCGGGCTTGGCAAGAGAATGCGCCCGATTACCGATACGAAGCCCAAACCACTGGTAAAAGTATTTGGAAAGACATTGCTGGATTATGGTCTGGATGCGCTGGAACAAGCGAACGTGGCTTCAGCCGTGGTCAATGTCCATTATCTCGCGGATCAGATTGAAACTCACCTGGCCAAACGAACATCGCCTGCCATTGAGATTTCCGATGAGCGCGAAACTCTGCTCGACTCAGGTGGCGGGGTAAAAAAAGCCTTGAACAGACTTGGAGATCAACCCTTCTTCTTGTTGAATGCAGACTCTTTCTGGCTGGAAGGAACCCATCCAAATCTTGATCACCTCAGCAATGCGTTTGATGAATCGAAAATGGATATTCTTCTTCTTTTGAGCAGTATGACCAATGCAATCGGATATCATGGCAGTGGTGATTTCGAAATGGAGACTGAGGGACGTCTCAAACGTCGCAGCGAGAAAAAGATCGCACCGTTTGCCTATGCTGGTGCGGCCATATTTCACCCACGGGTTTTCAAGGATGCGCCTGATGCTGCCTTCTCGCTCAATCTGTTGTTTGATCGGGCAATTGAGGCTGGAACTCTCTATGGCGTGCGAATGGAGGGCCTTTGGCTCCATGTAGGCACACCTGAGGCAATTCAGGAAGCAGAACAGGCCATTGCCAAAAGCGCTGCATAAATTCCAGTTACTTTTCACATAACGCCTAAAGAAGCTTTCAGACGCGCCATGCGTGTGTAATTCTATCGTTTTAGAATCATGTAAGGCGCTTAAATGGCAGAGTTATCAACTGATCGAAAAGGTGCTCCGGCTACGGATCGATCGACCAACAATGTATATTCCATTGCGCCCGGCCTACCCTTTTTGAGAACATTGGCCGAAGCCATTTTAGACGGTGAATTTGGTGAAGCTGATCTTCAAGCAAATCCGTTGGCATTTTCTGACTCAATCATCTTCTTACCCACACGGCGTGCTGCGCGAAGCCTTGGCGTTGAACTGCTTGAAGCTGCCAATCGAAAATTCCATTCAAGGGCTGTTATTCTGCCTCGAATCCGCACGATTGGCGATCTCGATGAAGAAGAGAATTTCCTTGGTTTAGGTGCTGAAAATGCCGCGGGGGATTTTGATGTTCTTGGACAACTGCCTGACTCTTTGAAGGTGATTGATCCGATTGAACGACAATTGATTCTGGCAAGATTTACCCAAAAATGGGCCCAATCCATGTCTCCTGAAGTTTCGCGATTACTGGAGCCGGAACAGATAGCTTTACCTTCTTCTGCCGGCGATGCTCTGCACATGGCTAATGAACTTGCGCGTTTCATGGATCAGATCGAAACGGAAGAAGCAGATTGGCAAAGCATCAAAGCCATTACCGGCGAAGATAGTTTTTCCGGCTGGTGGCAGCTGACACTGGAATTTCTGCATATCATTATGGAACAATGGCCACAGTTCCTTGCTGCTGGAAACATGATCAATCCAGCGGCTTTTCGAAATCAGGTGATTGATTTTCGGATAAAGGAACTTCAACGACAAGGCGGGAATGGTTTTGTTCTTGCCGCCGGAACAACAGGCTCAATCCCCGCTACAGCCAGACTGCTCGCTGCCATTAAAAATCTACCCAATGGGTCGATCATATTGCCGGGGCTGGACAAGGATTTGCCCGATAACATTATCAAGCGCTTCATCGATACGGATGAAATGAGTGATGAAGGCGTTATCAGCACGCATCCGCAATTTGGTCTGGTCAGGCTTCTTTCGAAGCTGAAGACCTGTCACGCAGAAGTTACGCCGCTAGGGGCACAGGCAGAACAATTCACTCTGCGCGACGAGATCATCAATACTGTTCTTCTACCGGCAGAAGATAGTCAATTATGGATGGATCTGCGTAAACAATATCATGAAGATGCAATTACGCAGGCTTTTGAAAACGTATCCCTGATTGAAGCTACAAGTGAGTATCAGGAGGCTCTGGCAGTTGCTCTTGTTTTGCGTGAAGCATTGGATGATCCACAAAAAACCGCAGCTCTGGTAACGCCGGACAGGAAACTTGCAAGACGTGTTTCCAGTGAGCTTGAACGGTTTAATATTCAAATTGACGATTCAGCCGGTGAGGCGTTACTGATTTCAAAGCCCGCAAGTTTTCTGCGGCATATTCTTCGCTCCGTGTTTACCGGCGATGATCCTGTGTCGCTTTCCTCCTTTCTCAAAAGTGATCTTCTTGTTTTAGGCAAAGAACGTGGCAGTTCCAAATCTTTGCAGGAATTGCTGGAGCTACTTTTGGTGCGTGATGCAATAAGCCTGCCGAATTTGAAGGACCTTGCTTCAGCCACAGCAAAACGCAGAACAGAGATCGAGACGACAACCTATTCACCAAAGCAACTGCGTAACCTGGACGATGAAGATTGGATTGAAATTGAGTTGGCGACGAAAACTATTTCAGAGACACTCACCCCTTTGATCGCGCTTTCGACAGCATCGGGTGAAATCAACCCATCCGAATTGATGAACGCATTACGAAGCTGCGCAGTAAAACTTAGCAGTGATGCAAACAGAGTGTCCCACCTGTTTGATGATGTGGGCGGCCCAGAGCTTTCGTCTCTTCTTGATAAACATTGCGAGGACCGAAACACCGGGTTTACATTCAAACCTCAGGAAGCGCCGTCGGTATTTGATGCGCTTGTTGCCGGAAACAGAACCCGCAAAGTGGGTCGAACCAGGGCGCGCTTACATATCTATGGAGCGTTGGAAGCACGCCTGCAACATAGCGATGTTTTGATCCTTGGTGGATTGAACGAAGGTATTTGGCCTCAATCCCCCAATGATGATCCCTATCTCAACAGACCCATGCGCTCTGAGTTGCAACTGCCTCTACCTGAGCGCCGCATTGGACTGGCCGCCCATGATTTCAGTCAGTTTTCCGGCGCACGTCAGGTCTATTACACTCGATCAAAAAGAACCGATGACACACCGGCAATCGCTTCGAGATGGCTACAACGGTTGAAAACCTTTCTGGGAGCCAATCAAATTGAAGTACTTTCCAACCGCGGCACTTATTATCTCGATCTGGCTAAACAAATAGATCAGGCGAGGCATCCCGAGCCACCGCTGAAACGCCCTGCACCCAAACCGCCTGTTTCAACCAGACCCAAAAGGCTTTCCATCACAGAAATTGAAACATGGATTCGCGACCCTTATGCAATTTATGCCAAACATATTTTAAAGCTTCGCAAGCTGCCGCCCTTGATCCGCGAGGCCGATCCCGCTTTGCGAGGAACCATTTATCACAATACCCTCGCGAGCTTTATTACGTGCTGGCCTGGTCCAATCGACGATCAAGCAAAGGCAAAATTATCGGAAATTGCCGATCGGGAATTCAGCTCCCACAATCTGCCTGCTGAAATCAAAGCAGTTTGGCGGCCGAGATTTGATGCTGTTGGTGAAGGCTTTTTGAATTGGCAAAAAGAGCGGTGGGAAAAAATCAGGTCCAGCCATTGTGAGATTGATCTAGCCAGCGAAATCGAAGCAACCGGGTTTTTCCTGCATGGGCGGGCAGACCGAATTGATGAACTGAAAGACGGCTCGCTCGCAATTATCGATTATAAAACGGGAAATACCCCGTCTGTAAAACAAGCCAAAACGCTTTCGCCACAATTATCACTGGAGGCAGCGCTTGCAGCAAGAGGCAAAGCTGACAGCATTTCGAAAGCGCCTATTTCTGAACTTTTATATGTGCGACTGAAAGCCGGAAATGAATTCAAGGCCGATGACATTTCGAAGGGAAAAGACAAGCATGGCAATGAGTGCACACCGGGCGAATTGGCTGAAATCACCTATGAAGAATTGATACAACAGATCATTGCCTATCAATCTGAAGATCAACCCTATGTCTCTCTTTACGCTCCGCAACCAAACAAAAGCTATGCAGGCGATTATGATCATCTGGCGCGCATTCGCGAATGGTCCCTCAGCGACACAGATAACGGTGAGGGCGAAGAATGAGCGACGTTGTAAATATTCACTCAAGCGTCAATGAACGTCAATCAATCGCTACCAATCCGGAACTGAGCATTTGGGTTTCTGCCAATGCGGGGTCCGGCAAAACCTATGTTTTGTCACGACGGGTCATTCGTTTATTGCTGGAAGGCAACAAGCCCTCGGAGCTTTTATGTCTGACTTTCACCAAGGCAGCCGCTGCGGAAATGTCGAACCGGGTATTCAAGCATCTTGGCGAATGGGCGATGATGGAGGATCGCGACCTTGAAGCCGCCATTCATCAGCTGACCGGGCGCAAAGCAGCCAGACGTGATCTTGTTCAGGCAAGAAAACTGTTTGCATTGGCACTTGATACGCCAGGCGGTCTGCGCATTCAGACCATTCACGCTTTCTGCGAGTCCCTGCTTCACCAATTTCCACTCGAGGCGAATATACCCGGGCAATTCGAGATGATGGATGACCTTGATCAACAGGCCCTGATGGAGTTGGCAAGGCGCAATGTGATCCTGACCAGTCTCGGATTGAAAACTGATGGAAGCGCAACAGAAAATGCGCTCGCAGAGCAGCTTGACCATGCGCTTTCGGCCATGCGTGAATTTACCAGTGATGGGGCAATAGATGAAGCGATCAGTCATCTGATTTACAATAGAGACCCTTTTGAAGCATGGATCAATAAAGGTGGCGGCAATGCCGCAAGTGCCATTGCTCCCGCCTGGGATGGTTTTGGTTTATCCTCATCAGTGACGGCAATATCCCTCTATGAGGAATTTGCCAGCCAATCTGAGTATGATGATATATCCAGGCAAAAACTGATCCAGCTTGCCTCAGCAAAGACAGCTCAAAGCTATCAAACCTTGCTGGAGCAATTGGAAGCGATCAAGAATTGCTCCGATGCACAGGTTCAACACCGATTGCGCTGCCAGGTGTTTTTGACTCAAAAGCTCGAAAAAAGAAAATCTTTGGTCAACAAGAGTTTTCTGAAAGAGGAGCCTGAACAAGAAGAGCTTTTCATACGGGAGCAGGATATTCTGCTTGCCCAACTGAACAGGATGAAAACCTTGAAAGTGCTTCGAGCCAGCGAAGCTCTTTTCACAGTCGCTCAAGCAATTCTGATTGAATATGCGACCTTGAAACAGGAACGAAGTCTGCTTGATTTTGGTGATCTGATTTCGAAAACGGCAAGCCTTCTAAACCGAAAGGAGATTTCCGCCTGGATACAATACAAACTGGATTCGGGTATTTCCCATATTCTGGTTGATGAAGCCCAGGATACCAGTCCGCTTCAGTGGGAAATTATCGAAGCGATTACACAGGAATTTTATTCCGGCAAGGGCACCAAAGAGAAAATCCGCACGACCTTTGTGGTTGGAGACGAAAAACAGTCCATTTATTCTTTCCAAGGGGCTGATCCGAGAAAATTCAACGAACAGTATAGAAGTTTACGCAAAAAGACTAAGGATGCCCAACTCGATTTTGAAACAGTCGGCTTGAGCGTCTCCTTCCGCTCGACAGATGAAGTCTTGAGCGCTGTTGATCAAGTTTTCAGTTTGGAAGAAAATGCCCGAGGTTTGGGACTTGATACAAGATCGCAACCTCACACGGCCAACCGGATGCATGACAGAGGTGAGGTTGTTTTATGGCCGCCGGAACTGAAACCCAAAAAAGTTGAAAAAACCGATTGGCGAACACCGCCCGGGGACGAGACGGAGGCGGAAGCCGAAATACGTCTGGCGGACAAGATCTCCACAACCATCAAAAGCTGGATTGATGGAGGAAAAAAACTACCGGGTAGAGACAAGCCCATACGGTATGGGGATATTCTGATCCTTGTTCGCAAGCGGGATCGATTCGTAACCGCAATGAACCGTGCGCTTAAACAAAAAGGTTTGACCTCAGCAGGTGCAGACCGGCTGAAATTGACCGAACATATTGCTATTGAAGATTTGATGGCCATAGGCCGCTTTGCCTCCATGGAAATGGACGATCTTGCCTTGGCTGGCGCTTTGAAGAGCCCCTTGTTTGATTTCAACGAAGAAGAGCTTTTTGCGATATGCGACGATCGCGATGGTTTATCCATATGGCAAAGAATCAAAAAGCTGATTGATGACGAAGTAACGCAACATCACGATGAGGCTCTGATCAAGAAGCTGATCGGCGCCTGGCACATCTTGAAAATGATCCAACGCGATGCTGCCAGTCTTCCTGTTTATGAATTTTTTGCCCGCCTTTTTGCCAGAACAAGTCTACGCCAGAAATATCTGGAGCGATTGGGCCATGAGGTGGAAGAAGTCCTAGACGGATTCTTTCAGGCGGCCATGAATTATGACAATCGCAATGGCTTGGGCCTGCAAGGATTTATCGAAGGGTTGGAACTTACAAAGCCCGAATTGAAACGCGAAATAGACATGGCCACAAATGAAATACGCGTTATCACCACCCATTCATCAAAAGGACTTGAGGCCCCAATCGTGTTTCTGGTTGATCCTGGAACCAAGGCCTATGAAACTCGCCATGCGCCGCCGATCATCAATTACAAAACGCCATCCGGTCATTCGCTGATGCTTTGGCAGGCGAAAAAAGACGACCGCATTGATGAAACCGGGCCTGTTTACGAACGTATAGAATCCGATGCAGAAGAAGAATACCGACGGCTGTTATATGTTGCGATGACCCGCGCGGCAGACCGTCTGATCATCTGTGGTTACAGACCGGAAGAAGAACCTAAATACCCTTATTGGTACAAAATGATCGAGAACGGACTCGCAGCTGAATGTGACGATAAGAAACTCGGGGGAAAACTGGTTCCGGTTATTGATGAGAGTGGCAATGAAATAGCCCGCCAATGGTTGATTAAGAAAAGCCATAAGGAAGTTGCTTTGGTTTCTTCCAAGCAAGATGCTGCAACTGACAAGCCGCACAATCCCGAATGGATCAAGCCTGCTCCGACGGAGCCTGTACCGCCGAGACCTTTAAGCCCTTCAGGCGTTCTCGAACTTCTGGACATTGCTCCTGATGCGGACACCCGTTTTATCAATGACAACAATTTTGCATTGGAACGTGGAACAGCGATTCACAATCTTTTGCAGATATTGCCACCGATAGACGCGGAAAAACGTGAAACCGTCATTGGAAAATACTTCTCACTCTCTGGACACGGGCTTTCGCAAGCTATTCAGTCGGAAATCTCGGTCAGCCTGCTTATGCTTCTTGAAACCCCGCGAATAAGAGATTTATACACCTGCCAGACCAGAGCAGAAGTGGAGCTGTCGGGGAAACTCTATCTGAATGGTCGGGAGCATATGGTCCGTGGGAAAATCGATTTACTCATCGTCGAAGATGGCACCGTTACGATTGCCGACTATAAGACCAATCGGCAGATACCTGGTTCACCAATGGAAGTATCAGCTGATTACCTTGCACAATTGGCATTATATCGTGAATTGATCAAAGAACTTTACGCCTCCTTTGAAGTCAAATGCCAACTGATTTGGACCGAAAATGCTTCGATCATGCCGATTGCAGATGCCTTGCTAGACGAACAGCTGGAACGAATTCGCAATCATCGTCAAAAAGTGTTGAACGGGTAGTTCTTGACGTGGCGGCCAGTCGTTCTTAACTAGAGGACAACACCAACATGGACGGGATTCGTCCAGCCGAAAGGAATGCATCATGGCGACCGTAAAAGTAGATAACAGCAATTTTCAATCAGAAGTTATGGAATCGGATGTTCCTACAGTCGTGGACTTCTGGGCAGAATGGTGCGGTCCCTGCAAGATGATTGGCCCGAGCCTTGAAGAGTTGTCGGAAGAGATGGCCGGTAAAGTTAAAATCACAAAACTCAATATTGATGAGAATCCGGATCTTGCCGCCCAGTTTGGCGTGCGCTCAATACCAACACTTTTGATCTTCAAAGATGGAGAGCCTGCCGGTATGCAGGTTGGGGCAAAACCTAAAAGCGCATTGGCTGACTGGATCAAATCGGTCAACTAATTTCGCTTTCTCGTGGAATCAAGCAGTCATGCCTAACGGTGTGGCTGCTTTTTTATGATGATGCTCAACCTGGTGGCGTTGCATTTTTCTCAAGCACTTCTCCGATCAGGTATAATGACCCACAAATCAATATATGACTGTCATAACCATGTGCAGCTGTAGCCATCTCAAGCGCTTGTTCAATGGTTTGGGAAACACGGGTCACCAGACCGGTTGATGCGGCGAGTTCCGCAAGTTTTTCCGGTGGAAATCCGGCGTCACTTTGATTGACAGGAACCGTGATGACTTCGTCAACAAGACCCGAAAAGGCTTCGAAAAAACCTTGAGGCTCTTTTGTCGTCAACATTCCGGCAATCATGATCAAAGGTGGGTTTGATTTGTTTTTGGCAAACTGCTTGGAAATTTGTCGGGCAATCGCTTTACCTGCCTGAGGATTGTGGCCGCCGTCAATCCAAATGTCCGGCCAAATGTCTGGCCAAATGTCCGGCCAAATGTCCGGCCAGATATTAGACGAATTATCAGCTTTCTCTTTCAGTTTTTCCAGTAACTTGCCCTTTTTCAATCTCTCAAAACGACCGGGCCACTCAACCTGTTTCATCGCCTCTTCATAGATCTCTTGTCCAAGGTCAGGCAGAACATGCCGACAGGCGGAAATGGCCAAAGCCGCGTTTGCCAATTGGTGTTCACCCAAGAGCCGCGGCATGGACAGATCTAGCAAGCCTGTCTCATCTTGATAGATGAAACGCCCGGCCTGTTCATAAAAATCAAAATCCTGACGGGCGACCTTGATGGGTGAGTCCATTTCTGCAGCACGTCGCTCAATCACTTCCAGCCCAGCCTCGTCCTGCAATCCGACAAATATTGGTGCCTTGGGCTTGATGATTCCTGCTTTTTCAAAAGCAATTTTAGCGATGGTGTTTCCAAGATAGGCTTCGTGATCAAGCCCGACCGGTGTGATCAAACATGCGGCCGGGTTTTGCAAAACATTGGTAGCGTCAAACCTTCCGCCAAGCCCCACTTCCATAATGCAATAATCTGCCGGGTGTTCACTGAACAAAATGAAACCGACGGCAGACATGATTTCGAACACGGTAATGTGGTTGCCTTTGTTGAGAGTTTCACAGCGGACTATCGCCTCTTCAAGAATCTCTTCGGAAACAAATTTGCCGCCGCCCTCTGCACCAAGGCGATAACGCTCATTCCAGTTCACCAAATGAGGAGAGGTATGAACATGGGTGGTTTTTCCCGCTGTCTCAAGAATTGCTCTCAAGAATGCGGAAGTAGATCCCTTGCCGTTCGTTCCTGCAATATGAAAAGCGGGAGGAATTTTTAAATGTGGATTTCCCAGTTTATCAAGCAGACCCAAGACACGATCAAGCGAAAGGTCAAAGCCCTTGGGATGAATCTGCATTAAACGGGAAATAGCGGCTTCAGCACTCATTGATCAAGCCTGACCTTCATACAAGGCTATTCTGCTGGCTTCGGCTTTGTGGCCGCCGCATCGATGAGCTCACCAGCTATCTCGAGCTCGGGAGCAACTTCCAGTTCAACCTCGTCAACTTCAGCCAAACTGCGCTCATCAACGATTTCATCGTATTTTTTGATGGCTGGCTGCTTCATCAAAATATGGAGCAGATTTCCAATCGTGTCCCGCAGCGCTTTGCGCGGAACAACCATATCAACCATGCCATGCTCCAGAAGGTATTCAGCTGTTTGGAAACCGTCCGGCAGTCTTTCGCGAATGGTCTGTTCAATCACGCGCTTTCCGGCGAAGCCTATCTCGGCGCCAGGTTCTGCAATATGCACATCGCCGAGCATGGCATAAGAAGCTGAAACGCCGCCTGTTGTCGGATTGGTCAAAACCACGATATAGGGCAGGCCTGCTTCTTTAAGACGCTCTACCATCACCACCGTACGGGGCAATTGCATCAGGGATAGAATTCCTTCTTGCATACGCGCACCGCCAGAGGCCGGATACATGATCAGGGGAACTTTCAGCTCTATGGCTTTTTCAAATGCCTTGATGATGGCCTCACCAGCAGCAATACCAAGAGATCCGCCCATAAAAGCGAATTCATGGATGCTGACAACCACCTGCATGCCATGAAGATTGCCAACCGCATTGAGAATAGAATCTTCCATGCCGGTTTTTGCGCGGTTTTCGCGCAAGCGATCAGTATATTTTTTCTGATCGCGAAATTTCAGGGGATCTTGCGCGACAGCAGGCTGTTTCAAAGTTTCAAACTTGCCATCGTCGAAAAAATATCCAAGCCTTTTAGCCGCCGGAATTTTCATATGATAGCCCGAAGCCGGGATCACGCCCATATTGGCATCGAGATCCTTGTGAAAAACCATCTCGCCAGTTTGCGGACACTTGATCCACAAATTTTCCGGCATTTCCTTCTTTTGCAAGAAAGAATTGAATTTTGGTCTAACGTAGTTGGTAATCCAGTTCATTTTTTTGTCCCGGCGATCAATGCCCTGAAATATCGCTTTTACAAAGCTGGGGCAAGATCGGTATGAATTTGTTCTTAACAGATAAGGATTGGTTAGCTCTTTCGCCAGTGAATCCCTTCAGCAACTTATTTGCCGGCCTTTGCAACGCCATTTGCCAACTCTTTTACAAGCTTCACAACCGATTTAACAGTTTTTGAGGTTGCTTCGCCTTTTTTATTCAGGCTCGCCTCAATTGTCGAAACAATGGCCGAGCCGACCACTACCCCGTCAGCGCCTCGGCCAATAGCTTCGGCCTGTTCAGCCGTACGAACACCAAAACCAACGGCAATCGGAAGATCGGTCTTTTCCTTGATATGAGCAACAGAAGCGGCAACTTTCTTCGGGTCTGGCGCTGCCGCGCCAGTAATTCCTGTAATCGACACGTAATAGACAAAACCTGAAGTATTTTGCAGTACCTTGGGAAGACGTTTGTCATCGGTTGTTGGGGTGGTCAGCCGGATGAAGCTAATTCCTGCTTCCATTGCCGGCAGGCATAATTCATCATCAGCTTCTGGTGGGAGATCGACAACGATCAGACCATCAACCCCCACGGATTTGGCTTTTAAGACGAAGGCTTCCACGCCATAAATATAAATCGGATTATAATAACCCATCAATACAATTGGCGTTGTCTTGTCGGTCTTGCGAAACTCTCCAACCATTTTGAGGGTTTTTTTCAAGGTTTGGCCACTAGCCAAGGCACGCTGGCCAGCAAGCTGGATTGCCGGGCCATCAGCCATTGGATCAGAAAACGGCATGCCGATCTCAATCAAATCCGCACCTGCCGCCGGAAGCGACTTGATGATTTCAAGAGAAGTTTCATAGTCTGGATCACCAGACATCACAAAGGTCACCAAGGCGGGGCGTGATGTTTCCGCCAGTTCCGCAAAGCGGGTGTCAATTCTCGTCTTTTTCATAGGATTGTCTTTACTCGTTAAGAATGCCTGGCGCTGTCTAAAGATCGAAGCCCAATGCTTCGCCTACGGTGAAAACGTCTTTGTCGCCTCGGCCACAAAGGTTCATCACGATGATCTGGTCTTTTCCCATTTTAGGAGCCCGTTTGATGACTTCCGCAAGAGCGTGGGAAGGCTCAAGGGCTGGAATAATACCTTCAATCCGGCATAGAAGTTGAAACGCATCAAGCGCTTCTTTATCCATTATGGGCACATAATTGACCCGGCCGGATTCTTTCAGGAAAGAATGCTCCGGACCAATTCCAGGATAATCCAGACCTGCAGAGATCGAATGGCCCTCAAAGATCTGGCCATCGCCATCTTGTAGAAGATAGGTTCGGTTTCCATGCAAGACGCCCGGGCTGCCTGCAGTCAAAGATGCGCAATGTTCTTTGCCCTTCAAGCCAAGACCGCCGGCTTCCACGCCAACAATCTCGACATCCTTGTCATCGAGGAAAGGATGGAACAGGCCAATGGCGTTTGAGCCACCGCCAACGGCAGCAATCAGCATATCTGGACCACGGCCTTCAGCTTCCATCAATTGCTTGCGTGTTTCTTCACCAATCACAGATTGAAAATCACGAACCAATTCCGGATAAGGATGCGGGCCGGCGGCGGTGCCGATCAGATAATACGTATCTTCTACATTGGTTACCCAGTCACGCAAGGCTTCGTTCATCGCATCTTTCAGCGTACCAGCACCAGCGGTGACGGGGACAATATCGGCACCCAACAATTTCATGCGGAAAACATTCGGGGATTGGCGTTTCACATCCGTGCTGCCCATATAGACCACGCATGGATATCCAAACCGCGCCGCAACCGTTGCTGACGCCACGCCGTGCTGGCCCGCACCTGTCTCGGCGATAATACGGGTTTTGCCCATACGCTTGGCAAGAAGAATTTGGCCAAGGCAGTTATTGATCTTGTGAGAGCCGGTGTGATTAAGCTCATCACGCTTGAAATAGATTTTTGCACCACCCAAATGCTCAGTCATACGCTCGGCAAAATAGAGCGGTGAGGGACGGCCTGTATAATGCTTGTTGAGATAGGCAAGCTCTGCGGCAAATTCAGGGTCGGCCTTCGCGTCTTTGTAGGCTTGTTCCAATTCCAGAATGAGTGGCATCAAAGTTTCAGCAACATAACGACCGCCAAAAAGGCCGAAATGACCGTTTTCATCGGGACCTGTGCGATAGGAATTTGGAGCGGTTTGCTTGTTCACTGGATGCCTCTTGTTATTGATGAACTGACGGAAAGTTGCCTTGCATAAATTTTTAATTACTAGTGCGATAACCCAACCGGGGCCAGATCCTTATTTTTCTCAACTGACAGATCGTAACCTCGTACGGTCTTAATGAATGCGTTGATCTTTGCAATGTCTTTTACGCCGGGCGACGATTCGACGCCTGATGATATATCAATTGCAGCCGCCCCGGAGATCTTCAATGCATCTATAATGTTTCCAACTTCTAGGCCGCCAGAAAGCATGTAGGGCGTTTTAAACTTGGCTTTGATCAACAAATTCCAATCAAAGGATATTCCATTTCCGCCTGGAATTTCTGCCCCCTCAGGCGCTTTGGCGTCGAGGAGAAATCGGTCCGCAATTCCCTCAAAGGGGATCAATTTGTCAAAATCTTCTGAAGTGCGGATTGCAAACGCTTTCATTACCGGAATTCCATAACGCTGTTTGGCCAATGCCACCTGTTCAGGCGTTTCAGCGCCATGCAATTGCAGAATATCGGGTTTTACGCGCTTCACAATCTGATCGAGATAGGTTTGATCCGCATTGACGGTAACGGCGACTTTTTCGATCTTCGAACCAATAAAATCAGATAATCCAGTTGCTTTTTCAATCTCCAAATGACGCGGGCTTTTTTCAAAGAAAATAAAGCCAAGCATATCTGCACCAGCATGAATGCTGGTGGAAATAGCCTCCCTGGTGGAGAGACCGCAGATTTTGATCACGGTTTGCATCTTGAAATTTTACAGCTTTGCCTGAAATAAGTTTTCAGTTCTGAAATGCCATGAATCCGTCATGGAGTCTACAACCAGCCTCAAACACCATTAAGGCTGACGGCGTGGAGACTTGTGCCATTCTTGCGAAGCCAGGCTTTCTGTCTTTCCATATCTGGGCAAACTTCACGAACGTGATTCCAGAAACGGTCCGAGTGGTTCATCTCTCTGAGATGGGCAACTTCATGGGCAGCAAGATAGTCCAGAACCTCCGGCGGGGCCATGATGATACGCCAGGAAAAAGACAAGGTTCGCGTGGACGAACACGATCCCCAACGGCTGGTGGAATCTGTTATGCGTATTTGCTTTGGGCGAACATTCAACAAGGCTGAGTAACGCGAAACTGCGTGGTTCAATTCTTCACGGGCCTGTTTTTTCAGAAAATCCAGCAATTTTCGCTGGATGTATTTCGGGTCGCCGGGGACCAGCAAAGACGGTTCATCCCTGATTATCTTGGCTTCAACAACCCCTCGCAAGCGATCAAGATGCACGATACGATGTTCCGCACCTCGAAAGGGAATGCTAGCGCCATCACTCAATTCTACGGTTTCGGGTAACCGTGCTCGCCGAGCAGCAACCCAATTCTTGTTGCGCTCCAGAAACTGATCCAACTCCCGATCACTAACATAAGCAGGCATGGTTATTTTAAGTCCATTACCACCAGGGAGCAGGCGCAAAGTGATTCGTTTTGACTTGGGATGCTCAACAACCTTGACTGCAAGCATTTCCCCATCGACTTCCAGATCCCTGTCTCTAGAAGCAGATGCGCGGATACTTTTCCTGAATGAATTCAATAAACCAATTGCCATTGATCCAGCTTATCTGATTCTAGTGAAATTCGAAAAACAAAAAAGCCGGAGGCCATGTGGCTCCGGCTTAATTTCATACCCATCCAGGACGATTAAACGTCAGGAACAGATTTCTTTTTAGACTTTTTGTTGTCACCATCCGGTTTGTCGGATTCTTGTGTATTAGCCTTGTAGTTCTTCATGAACTCATCAAATTCGCGCTTGTCTTTTGAACGGCGCAATTCCTGGACATGATCCTCGAATTCAGCACGCATCTCTTCAAGTTTACGACGTTCTTCAGCAAGTCGTTCGATCTCGGCATCGCGCCATTCATCAAATGCGACATTTCCAGAACGGGCGCTTGAACGAAACCCTCTACCTCTTGATCCGCAATCACGGCTCCAGCTTTTTCCAAATCCACTTCGACCATTCATCGTGGATTTGAATTCGTCCAATCGATCACCCCAAAGGATATAGGCAATCATTGCCAATCCCAAAGGCCAGAAAATCATGAAACCAATAATCATCATCGCGATTGTCACTGGTGTCCAAGCCGGACGTATCAGGGTTGCTGCCATGCCGCCGGATGGTTTGTCTTGTCTGTAAGTTGTATTCATCTTTGTTAGCCCTCTAAACAATGACCATAAAACGACGACCTTTCATGACATAAGAAAACGCTTTTCGTTTCGGGCCATTTTGGCAATCGTAGACGAGCTGTTGCCGCCTACAATAAAAGTAGGAATTAAAAGGCTGAGAATCAAGAAATCTGACCTTCCGAAGAGATTACAAAAGCGTAATCAATCTACAAGGCATTGAAATATATATATAAATTGAGTGGTTAAGCCTTAAGAGCAGCCTCCATCTCGGCGACAATATCGTTTGCAGCAGCCTTTTTGTCATTTGCCGCAAGGATTGGCCGGCCAATTACCAGATGAGAAGAGCCCGCTTTTATGGCGGCGCCAGGTGTCATAACACGCTTCTGGTC
>JBAUHS010000035.1:0-4134 GCA_049680405.1 Salaquimonas sp.
CATTTTCGATACTGCGCTCAAACTGCTTTCTGATCTTGGTATGGGCGAGGTTCCGGCCCGGCTTCACCGAGACCTTTTGAAAGCTGGTGCAACAGCCAACGAAAATGGCCGGATCCTTTTCCCCCGCTCCCTTGTGGAAGACGCCATTGCCAAAGCGGCCAAGACTTTCGTTTTGCATGGCCGCGATGAAGCCCGCTCGATTGAGGTGGGTGGCAACAAGGTCTATTTCGGCACTGGTGGTGCCGCCGTACAGACCCTGGATTTGGACAAGGGGCTCTATCGCCCTTCAACGCTAGCTGATCTACATGACTTCACTCGCCTGCAAGATACACTGGCCAATGTCAGCTGGTATACGCGCTGCTGCGTGGCGACTGATGTGCCGGATAATTTTGATCTGGATGTGAACACTGTTTACGCCTTGCTGCGCAATACAACAAAGCCGACCGCAACCTCTTTCACACTGGCCGAACACATAGAGCCCATCGTCAAAATGCTGGATATTGCAGCAGGCGGCGAGGGGGAATTTTCAAAACGCCCATTCATGAAGGCTCATATCAGTCCGGTCATCTCGCCCATGCGCTACGGCGAAGATGCTGTGGACGTGGTCTATGGATGCATCAAGCACAATATCCCCATGTCCTGCATCACGGCGGCCCAGGCCGGAGCCACTGCACCTGCCACAATGGCAGGCTTTTTGGCCCAGTCCCTTGCAGAAACTCTCGCCAGCCTTGTGATGGTGCATGCCATCAAGCCGGGCCATCCAATGATCTTTTCAAATTGGCCTTTGGTGGTAGATCTGCGCACCGGAGCTTTTTCCGGCGGTAGCGGCGAAAGTGCCCTCCTCAATGCAGCCTCAGCACAATTGTCAAACTGGCTGGATCTCCCATCGGGCATTGCCTGCTCCATGACAGACGCAAAGGCCATCGACGCCCAATATGGTGTGGAAAAAGGCATGAGCTCACTGGCGGCCGCCCTTGCCGGCGGCAATCTCATCTATGAAAGCTCTGGCATGACAGCCTCCCTTTTGGGCGCCAGTTTCGAAGCCTTTGTGTTGGACGACGAAATGCATTCCAACACCTATCGCGCATTGCGCGGGATCGAAGTAACCGAAGCCAATCTAGGTTTTGAGGCGATCAATGAGGCTGTATTGGGACCGGGCCATTTTCTCGGCGGAGACCATACTTTGGCGGCCATGGAGCGCGATTATTTTTACCCGTCTTTGGCGGATCGCACAGAACCACGCACATGGGCTGACAATGGTGCAAAGGATGCTTGGAGTGTTGCCCGTGAACGCGCTCGGGATATTCTGGAAAATCATCACCCAAAATATTTGACTGATGCACAGGATGCTGCCATCCGCAGCCAATTCAATATTCTGTAAAACTTGCGCAAGGTTTTGCCTATTACGGCCAGCTCTAGGGTCAAGATCCTAACCCTTCCAAAAGAATGGCGTGAAAACGACCAGCATGGTCATGATTTCCAATCGGCCCAATAACATCGAAAAAATCATGATCCATTTTGCCGGATCACTGAAAGACGTAAAATTACCCGTTGGCCCAATGACTGTCCCCCATCCTGGCCCCACATTGCTCAGCGCTGTTAGGGCGCCACTGAAACTCGTGTCGAAATCAAGCCCTGTCATCATTAATCCAATAGCCGCCAAACCGAGTGAAACGAAAAACAGCAATAAAAAAACACTTGTCGCTTTGAGCGCATTGTCAGACACACGGTTCTTGCTCACATAGATCTGGAAAACACCATTGGGAAACCGCAATTCCCTCAACGAGGCCCAGGCGAATTTGGCCATAATGATAAGGCGATACGTCTTGAACCCTCCAGCCGTAGAACCGGCACAGCCGCCCACAAAAGTTGCAATCAGGATCAACCCAATGCTCTGAGGTCCCCAGGCAAGATAATCTGCAGAGGCAAAGCCAGTGGTGGTGACCAAAGACACCACATTAAAAAGGGTGTGAAGGAATAGTTCTCCAGCCCTCATATGGGCGTTCGAAAAAGCCTGTAAAAAGATCGTCACTGTTACAAAAAATACAATCCACAGCATCACTTCCATTTGGCCGTCACTCCAGCGACCACGCTTTCCAACAATCGCCGACATATAAAGCGTAAAAGGAATGGCCCCGGCCAACATGAAAATGATCCCGACCACCAACACTGGCCCGGACTGCTGCATCATCGAACTGTCGGTGGTGGAAAAGCCGCCCGTGGAAACCGTGGTCATTGCATGATTGATGGCATTGAATGCCGACATGCCTGCGAGCATGTAACTGAGGAAACACAGCAGAGTGATTATCACATAGATCGCCAGTAAAGCCCGTCCGAAGGTACGTATCCTGGCAAAGGGTTTATCGGAGCGGTCGGAAGATTCCATCTTGAAGAACTGCATACCGCCGACCTGCAGGAAGGGAAGCAAGACAATACCCATTGCCACAAAACCGACCCCGCCAAACCATTGGGTTGACGATCGCCAAAACAACAATCCGCGCGGCATATCATCCAGCCCGGACAGCACCGTGGAGCCAGTGGTTGTCAGCCCTGAAACAGACTCGAATACAGCATCGGTAAAACTGACATGATAGTCAGAGAATATGTAGGGGAGAGCCGATACGACCGAGATCGCAACCCACATGATATTGATCAGCACAAACCCGGTTGGCAGATTGAACGGCATTGGGCGGTCATTGGTAATCATGATCCCGTAGCTGGATAAAAATGCGGTAAAGCCTCCAACAACCGCAAACACTTGCCAGTCAGGATTTTCATCTAGCAAATCGATCAGCAGCGGTATGAGCATCACAGCTGAAAGCATCAGCAGGAAGATCGAAACAATTCGGACAATTGTTAACTGCGAAATACTGGTCACGTTCCATATCCACGCCAGCGGTGTGACAATCGGTTGGTCTCATCAGCGCGGCTTGGCAACGCTGATACGCTTATTTTAAACCATTTTCAATTCTTACCAAATCCTAACCAAGCCATTAGGTGAAATTTAAACCATATGACGTAACTTCGACGCAGGAATTGGTCTTTTTAGTAATTAGTAGTGAGTATCCCATGACCGAACAGGTTAGACCTAGGGTGAAATATGTGATCGGACCGGACGGTAGTCCGCTGACGATTGCAGATCTTCCACCAACATCAACAAGACGATGGGTTATCCGTCGCAAGGCGGAAGTTGTTGCTGCAGTTCGCGGTGGCCTTCTATCCCTCGAAGAAGCGTGTGAGCGCTATACGCTGACTGTTGAGGAGTTTCTCAACTGGCAGGCTTCGCTCGACGATCATGGCCTCGCCGGTCTGCGCACCACCCGCATCCAGGACTATCGCGCTTAGAGCCTATCCCCTTCAAACGGCAGCGTTTGAGGATATGCGGTAAGTCAAAGAGCGATTGCACTCAAATTGAATGAGCCTGTCAGCTTTCGTTGACGGGCTTTTCGCGTTTGGGTTGTTGGGGTAACCTGGGCCGTATCTTCTATAATATGCAAATTATGCGACAATGAGGGTCAGCTCAGAGTCCATATTTACGGTCATTGCGTTAGTGGCATTGTCATGAGCACGAAAAGTAAATGATTGCAAAGCGCTCTGCATTTGCACAGGGTTTATTTGGTAATTTTTTCGCTGTACGAAATGCTGGTATCATGAACGACCCTCGCATAAAGTAACAGTTCGACCGATGTTATGGAGAGATATCTGAATGACGGGGAAATCTGTAAATACAAGAAAACAGACGATTATTGCGCATTGGGCAAACAGTAAGAAGTTCATGATGTCCGCAACCGAATACACAGGTGTCGTTGTGGGAAAGGAAGTGACAGACAGCGAATATGTCATAAGCGATGGTGTAATTGCCCCTGCTGGGTTTATTCCTGACCACTATCACTTATGGGAAGACCAGACTTTTCACGTTATAGAAGGCCACCTAGAAGCCAAAATTGGAGATGAAGTGCTCAAAATTGGGAGCGGCGATACCGTTCATTGTCCGCGCGGCGTTTCCCATTACATGAAAAATATTGGAAAAAAGGAAGCACGCCTCATTAGCTACATTTTTCCAGGAGATTGGGCAGAAGAATTCATGGCTGAAACCTCCAGACAAGTATCCAGCGGTGAACAAGACCTTGAATT
>JBAUHS010000036.1:0-41890 GCA_049680405.1 Salaquimonas sp.
ACCCAAGGCAAATGTCGGAATACAAGAGGCATCAAATGCGGTACAATGATCATTAAAAACCAGGAAGACCACATCCGGTTTGTTATCTTTCATCCACTGACGCGAAAACTCAAATCCTTTGAATATCGGCTGCCAATAAGGTTGATCGGTGATGCCGGTATCCATGGCAACTCCAATTGCCGGCACGTGAGAGCAGCCTACGCCTGCTGTAATCTTTGCCACTATTTTTTCTCCCATTCAGATTTGTATCGATTGCCTTCAATGGACCGCCCGCCCTTGAGCATCATGTCTCGATAATCTTCAGTTTTCATACCAGTCATTATGGCCGCAAGGCCTTGAAAATTGATGCCGTCAAAAGCAGCCAATTTAGAGGTGTAATAAACATTCCCGCCCAGTTCGAGCAAACGGTTCCAGGCCCGGTCGCGAACGGCTTGCGCTTGCTCTTCGCTCATCGGGAATTTTGCCATATAGGCTTCTGGATCCTCGCGTAATAGCTGGCGGTTTTTTTCCAGGCGCAAGGTGATACAGAATTGGTTGAGCCAGTAGCCCTCCCGGGAGCGGTCTGCATCAAATACAAAAGTTCCTGGAATATCGTCATATTCCTTTGGGTTGCTCATCTTGTTTCCTTCTTCATTTCGGCTTTATTAATTTGGTTATCTAATGCGGCAAGCAGGGCATCAGCAACTGCACCATGATCATCTATCTTAACTTCGGACATATCCACGTTCAAATCACCGATCGTCTTTTCCCAATTCGCTGCGGCATCACTAATCTCGCCGTCAAAGCCGAATTCGCGGACTGTGTTGGCCACTTCGCGCATTTCGGCAGCTCTACGAATTCCGTGGGTAGCGGCGCGCTCCATCATATAGGCCGCGCGTTTTTTCCAACCAAATCCCGGATAAGTCTGTTCCAGTGACTCAAGAACAATATCATCAACACCCGCGCGTCTGCCAGTTAGGACGCATTCCAGTATAACAGCTTCAAGGCCTTTCATCAGCACCGAGCGAACCATCTTGATGGAAGAGGCTGCGCCAATATCGCCACCCACCTGTTTTGCAGACATGTTGAGTTGGGTGTTTAGGAAGGTGCTGGCTTCCAATGCATGTGGGCCGGAAACAAGAGCAGGTGTCTGATGCAATTTTGGGTGAACAGGTGCCATAACAGCCATATCGACATAACGCCCGCCTGCCTCCTCAATGATCGCGGCCGACTGGCGCTTTGAGCCCGGTGAACAGGAATTGCAATCAAAATAATAGACGCATTCAGCGATGCTGCTAGCGACGTCACTTGCAACATTTTCGGCTTGATCAGCTGTCACCAGGGAAAAGACCGCTTCGCTTTTTTTCAACGCATCCTGGGTGCGATCGCATCCGATGACCCCATGTTTTTGGTAGTCTTCAAATTTCGCAATCGCGATAGATTTTGTGTCGTTTTGGGTTTTGATATCAAAAGCTGAGATTTTCGCCGAAACTCCGCTGGATAGCCAGCCCTTGGCGAATGCCTGGCCGGCTTCCCCAAACCCGATCAAAGCAATATGCTGAGACTGCTTGACGTCTGTCATTTGCAAACTCTTTTCTACCTATGATTTTTCGACACAAAAAGACGGTCGACGCATTCCAACTGGTTCCAGAATTACCATTTACCTAGCCGGTCGTAAAATTAGAATAATTGTCCGGCTATTCGTTTTTTGAATAGCAGACCAGTCTTACCTTACTGAACTTTTGGAAGCAGCGACAAGACTGGTCTTTCGAAGGATGTCCATAAAACGCTCCTGTGTGCCGGTTGCTCGCCAATCCTTGCGATAGGTCAATCCGATGGGACGGTGACCTCCCGGAAGATCAATATCCAGAGGGACAGCAAGCCCTTGTTCGATTTCCCGGCTCACCTGATGTCGCGACATGAGGGTAACATAATCACCCAATTCAAGAAGCCCGCGCATGAGTACGAGAGAGCTGGAGACAGTTCGGACAGGAGTTTGTGGCAGACTTGGAATACGAAGTACTTCTGCCAAATAGCCTCCGGCTGGCGTTCCCTTGGGCGGCGCGATCCATGGAAATGCTAACGTGTCTTCAATTTTCGGATTCCGCTTTCGGGTCAGTGGATGGTGCGCGCCGACAATTATCGACAAAGGGTCGTCAAACAGGTGCTCCTGAACAATATCCTCGCTTGGAATGGGGTCTCTCAAAGCGCCAATGAGGAAATCCAGATCCGCATGGCGAAGCTGTTTGAGCAGGTCAGAATAGGGGCCGTCTATCGCAAGAATTTGAACATTTTTTGCTTCCTGTAACAGCTCGTGGATTGCGGTTGGCAGAATGTTGGTGCGTGATAGTGGCATTGAGCCAACATAGATTTTGGTTGATTCGGCGCCCCTGTGATTACCTATTTCAGCCATCCCCTGGCGCAGCTCAGCGGCTGCAAGCTTGACCTGTAACACAAACGCTTCTGCTGCTGGCGTCAGATCAACTCCTTTGCTGGTGGTCGTAAACAGGTCGAAGCCAGCAAGTTTTTCAAGATCGCGGGCCGCCCGATGGATGGTTGGTTGAGACAAATCAACACTACGAGCAGCCAGGCTGAAATTGCCTGTTTCTGAAATTGCTATCAACGCTTTGAGGTGGGCTGCCGTTACCAGATCTTGAAAATTGGAAAATCCCTGTTGCTGGTTTCGGCTGGCAATACGACTTGCGTGTTGTCCGCCTGAAGCAAGATATTCAAACAGGCGCTCAATCCGGGGAAACAAGATATCGCATGCGACGGAAGGAAAAAGACCATTGGAGCGGCGGGTGAATAATTTGATCTCAAGGATGTCTTCGAGTTTGTTGATTGCCTGGGTTACTGCTGGCTGTGAAAGATGGACCCGTTTTGCTGCTTCGCTAATGCTTTGAGTGTGCACGACTTCTCGAAACGCTCTCAAATGGCGGATATTGGGAAAGTCGATTATCAATTAAGGTGCCTATACCAGTTTAAGTTATAGCAAAAAATTATACTAAATCGCGGAGTTTGAAATAGCCATTTTTTTGTTTGTGGTCATAATCATTCTAAAATTATCGTTCTGTTTTGGAGAAATTGAACATGACTGAAAAGAAAACCGCATTGGTTGTTAGTGCCCATGCCGCAGATTTTGTTTGGCGTGCTGGCGGAGCTATCGCCCTTCATCAAGAGCGTGGGTACAATGTTACAGTTGCCTGCCTTTCATATGGGGAGCGCGGCGAAAGCGCGAAATTGTGGAAGCAGGAAGGGATGACCCTTGAAAAGGTCAAGGCTGATCGTCGCAAGGAAGCCGAAAATGCCGCCAAGGCGCTTGATGTGCATGATATCCGGTTTTTTGATTTGGGTGATTATCCTCTGGATTTGGGCCCTGAGGCCCGCGATCAAACAGTCGACCTGATCCGCAAGGTTCAGCCAAGCTTCATGATGAGCCACTCGATGTGGGATCCTTATAATACGGATCACATGAACACGACCAAATTTGTGCTTGAATGCAGAATGATCGCCCAGGCCTGGGGACATAATCCTGGTGAAAAAGTCCTGGGTGCGCCACAGCTATATTTGTTCGAACCGCATCAAACCGAGCAGATGGGTTGGAAGCCTGATGTATTCCTCGATATTACCGATGTGTGGGAGAAGAAAAAAGTAGCGATCGAATGCATGCAAGGACAGGAGCACCTTTGGGATTTTTATACAAATGTTGCTGCTAACCGCGGCAATCATTTTCGCCGCAATTCCGGCGGGCAATCGGGCGGGCGTAATTCCAGATTTGCCGAAGGCTTTCAGTCCGTGTTTCCTCGCACTGTGGATGAACTCTGATGGCGGGCGTGTTCGGACAAGCGGGCATTGTCGTTCAAAATATTGAACGGGCTGACCAGAAAATTATTGATGGACTTGGCAAATGCGGCGTTGCCACTGTTCATGAAGCCCAAGGACGAAAGGGACTTCTCGCGCCGTATATGAGACCGATTTACTATGGCGCGCGCATGGCCGCGAGTGCCGTAACAATTTCTTCTCCACCCTGTGACAACTGGATGCTGCATGTTGCTATTGAGCAGTTGAAGCAAGGGGATATCATGGTTTTAGCGCCGACATCACCTTCGGATGCCGGTTACTTTGGCGATTTACTGGCAACTTCTGCAAAGGCCCGAGGCTGTCGCGGGTTGATCATTGATGCGGGCGTTCGTGACATTGCCGATCTGACCGAAATGAAATTTCCAGTCTGGTCAAAGACCATTTTCGCTCAGGGAACAATCAAGGAGACGCTTGGCTCGGTAAACGTGCCGATTGTGTGTGCTGGCGCTGCAATCAATCCGGGCGATGTAATCGTTGCCGATGATGATGGCGTTTGCGTTGTTGCTCGCGAAGAGGCTGAAGACGTTCTCATCAAGGCTCAGGCGAGAGAGGCAAATGAAACTGCCAAACGAACTCGTTTTGAAGCAGGGGAACTTGGTCTGGATATATACAATATGCGCGAAAGACTGGCCGAGAAAGGCCTGAAATATGTCTGAGGGCACAAGGTGCATGTGGATGCGGGGGGGTACTTCGAAAGGAGGCTATTTTCTCGCTTCCGATTTGCCGTCTGATACGGTCGCCCGCGACGCCTTTCTTTTGAGCATTATGGGTTCGCCAGACACACGCCAGATTGACGGGATGGGTGGAGCAGATCCACTGACTTCAAAAATCGCAGTAATATCGAAATCCAGTCGCGAGAATGTGGATGTGGACTATCTATTTCTTCAGGTTTTTGTGGATCAGGCGATTGTTTCCGATGCGCAAAATTGCGGAAATATTCTGGCGGGTGTTGGTCCTTTCGCGATTGAGCGAGGCATGGTCAAAGTTACAGGCGAAGAATCAGACGTTTCAATCTACATGGAAAATACCGGGCAGATTGCGATTGCCAAGGTTTCAACGCCTCAAGGTAAAGTCACTTACAAAGGCGGGGCGCAAATTGATGGCGTGCCTGGTTCTTCAGCAGCTATCCCCATTACCTTTACGGATACGGCAGGTTCCAGCTGTGGCGCTTTGCTGCCGACAGGCAATGCTGTTGATACAATCAATGGCGTTGATGTGACCTTGATTGACAATGGAATGCCAGTGGTTGTGATGAAATCGGAAGCTCTTGGAATTTCCGGCACTGAAACCCGTGAAGAGCTGGAAGCCAATGATCAACTCAAGCAACGCCTTGAAGCGATCCGTTTGATTGCCGGGCCGATGATGAATCTTGGGGATGTTAAAGACAAAACAGTTCCCAAGATGACCATGGTAAGCGCAGCAAAACAGGGTGGTGCAATTTCTACCCGAACCTTTATCCCACATCGATGCCATGCATCAATCGGGGTTTTGGGGGCGGTCAGCGTTGCCACAGCCTGTCTGTTGCCGGGATCTCCGGCTAATCAGCTTGCCAATATTTCCAAGGGAAATCGCAAAACCATCAGTGTCGAGCATCCAATTGGTGAAACGACAGTTATTGCAACACTTGGAACAAATGGTGACGTGGAAAGCGCGGCGGTTTTAAGAACGGCTCGCAAATTGTTTGACGGGGAAGTATTTGCAAAATGAGTAATACATTTAAAATGGACGATGACTATCTGCCGTTTCGTCCAAATCCATCGAAGCCGACCTTTCAACCTCCGGCTGGCGCCGTTGATGCCCATTGCCATGTTTTTGGCCCTGGTGATGTTTTCCCCTATGCACCGGAGCGCAAATATACGCCTTGTGACGCGCCCAAGGAGACGCTTTTTGAGCTACGCGACTATCTTGGCTTTTCGCGCAATGTAATTGTTCAGGCATCCTGTCACGGCAAGGACAATGCCGCATTGGTTGATGCGCTTGAAACCGCCGGTGATCTTGCCCGCGGCATTGCCGTGATCTCGCCGGATATCTCCGATGGTGAATTGGAATTGATGGATAATGCGGGCGTAAAAGGCGTTCGCTTCAATTTTGTCAAGCGGCTGGTTGATGCGACCCCAAAGGAAGTTTTTCTGCGAACCGCCGAACGCATCAAGGAGTTTGGTTGGCACATCGTGGTTTATTTCGAAGCGCCGGATCTTGAAGACCTGACCCCGTTTCTTACAACCCTTCCGACTACAGTTGTTGTGGATCACATGGGAAGACCTGATGTGACAAAAGGAGTGGACCACCCCGATTTCAAGCGGTTTGTTTCGTTGCTTTCTGACCATGAAAACTTCTGGACAAAGGTGAGTTGTCCAGAGCGGCTAACCATTGAAGGCTCTCCTTATAACGACGTTGTTCCCTACGCCCGACACTTAGTTGAAAGTTTCCCTGATAGAGTTTTGTGGGGAACAGACTGGCCGCATCCAAACATGAAATCACATGTCCCTGATGAAGGGGTTCTGGTTGATGTTATTCCAAAAATTGCGCCAACTGCTGAGCTCCAGCATAAGCTGTTGGTTGACAATCCCATGCGCCTTTATTGGGATGAATGATTTTTGAAAAGATGGGATGCAGCAAGGCCAAGGATGGAATCATCGAGATCGGACCACCATGCAAACATTCAGCATGATATCTTGTTTGGCGGGGTAGAAGGCCGTTGTCATGGGCTATTTCCTGATGGAGTTTCGGGGAATGAGGCGCATTTTGAACGTCTGATACGGTCCGGACGTTATTGAACTGCTTTAGCCTTTGATTAGCGGTTACCTGTACTTGTTTGGTGGTTGTGGATCACACTGTATTCAGGGCTTCACCTCTTAGAGATCAAAAGATTCTAGGGTGCTGGGCCACAGTACCATGTATGGACATTTGCAATCCTGCGTGACAATTGAATCATTAGGAATTAAATCGATTGAAATTCCTCCGTTTGTTTGCCATCAACGCCTAATGGACAGATTGGGCTAGTTGCCTTAGGGAGTGGTTTTGGCTCATCATTGCTAATCAGGGAGCAAATGAAGAGGCACAAAATCTACCTGGTACTATCAATGAACATCCCAATTGCCGTCGAAAATCCACGTCGCCAATAGACGATATTGCCAACCATTCCGGGTTAAAGCAAATTGGAGAAATCATGGCAGACAATGGTAGGGTAGCCTTCCGGCATGAAGCAGAGGAGAGTATATCTTGAAAACCACTACTATTGCCACCCAGCCATTTGATGGCCAAAAGCCTGGCACATCCGGGCTTCGTAAAAAGACCCGTGTTTTCATGCAGGAACGATATCTGGAAAATTTTGTCCAGGCGACCATCAATGCTATTGGCGGCGCTTCGGGCAAAACATTTGTTGTTGGCGGCGATGGGCGGTTTTTCAATAAGCGAGCCATTCAGACGATCATCAAGATGGCGATTGCCAATGGCGCCAAAAAAATCATAGTGGGGCAGGGCGGCCTTTTATCAACACCCGCAGCCTCCCATCTAATACGACACAACAAAACAGATGGTGGCTTCATCTTGTCCGCAAGCCATAATCCGGGCGGGATCGATGAAGATTTTGGCTTGAAGTTTAATATGGCCAATGGTGGCCCTGCAACCGAGACCGTTACCGATGCAATCTTCAATGAAACAAAATCTATATCATCTTACTTGATCAACGAAATCGGTGACTTCGACCTTCAACAAATCGGTTCTCAATCTGTTGGAGACGTGATGGTCGAGGTGGTTGATCCGGTTGCTGCTTATCAAAAATTGATGGCGGAGCTCTTTGATTTCGACAAAATTCGAAATCTTTTTGCCAGTGGATTTTCCATGCGTTTTGATGCGATGCATGCCGTAACTGGACCCTATGCTAAGGCCATCCTTGAAGGCGTTTTAGGCGCACCAGCGGGGACAGTTCTCAATGGTATTCCGAGTGAGGATTTTGGCAAAGGTCATCCTGATCCTAATCCAGTTTGGGCAAAGCAGCTGATGGATATCATGATGGCCGACGATGCCCCTGATTTTGGTGCAGCCTCTGATGGCGATGGCGATCGGAATATGATTGTGGGGCGCAATATTTATGTTACGCCTTCAGACAGTTTGGCAGTTCTTGCCGCAAATGCACATTTGGCCCCCGGTTACAAAAGGGGACTTGCAGGGATAGCGCGGTCTATGCCGACCAGCGGCGCGAGCGATCTCGTGGCAAAAAGTCTTGGTATTGAATGTTTTGAAACGCCGACGGGCTGGAAGTTTTTTGGAAATCTGCTGGATGCTGGCAAGGTTACCATATGCGGCGAAGAAAGTGCGGGAACCGGCTCCGATCATGTGCGCGAAAAAGACGGACTTTGGGCCGTTCTACTATGGCTGAATATTCTGGCCGAACGCGAGCAATCAGTAGCAGCAATCCTTGCAGGCCACTGGAAAAAATTCGGTCGGAACTACTATTCCCGGCACGATTATGAGGCTATTCCATCGCAAGCGGCTGATGAAATGTTTGCAACGCTGGTTGGAAACTTGTCTTCGCTTGATGGAAAAACCTTTAGCAGTGAAGAGGTTATTCGCGCTGACGAATTTTCCTACAATGACCCTGTTGACAAGAGCATCAGTGAACATCAGGGCATTCGGATATTCTTCAAATCAGGCGGGCGGGCAGTTTTTCGCTTGTCAGGAACCGGAACTGAAGGGGCAACCCTGCGCATTTATCTTGAGCAATATGTTTCCGGCGATGGGGATCACATATTAGAGACTCAGTCTGCGCTGAGCTCCGTCAGTCAGGCAGCTCTTGAGATTATCAACCTGGAAAAACATACCGGACGTACTTCACCGGATGTGATGACCTGATTAGGTTACGCAAAGCCTTGGGGCTTATCGTCAGCTATTCAATGTTTTGGCCGCCTGTCGCACGATCTGCGAGACTTGCGTCAATTGTTGGGCAAGTGGGTTCGTCTTACGCCAGATCATGCCTATGGTTCGTGACGGTTTGGCCGTTTTGAATCTGGAAACAAATACATCTGCCGAGCGTGTTTCTACAGTCAGGGCCATTTCTGGAATCAATGTTACCCCAATTCCAGCCCCCACCATTTGAACCAAAGTGGATAGGGAGCTTCCGTCAAGGGTTTCGCGCGGGCGGGCAGAGCCAATCTTGCAAAATGACAATGCCTGGTCGCGAAAACAATGACCTTCCTCTAGCAAAAGCAAGCGCATTTCTCCGAGCATTTTGCTATCTGGAACCGGCTTGCCTTTGTCTTCAAGAGGTCTCACCAGAACAAAGTCCTCATCAAATAGAGGGACCTCCGTCAGCGAAGGCTCATTGATCGGCAAGGCCACAATTGCGGTATCTAGACGGCCTTCAACAAGCTCCTGAATCAGTTTCTGGGTCAGTGTTTCGCGCATATGGATGTCAAGGCCCGGATATTTGCGGGTCAATTCACTGATGATTGAAGGCAGCAAGTAGGGCGCAATTGTGGGAATAACGCCGATACGCAAACGTCCTTCAAGTGCCTCGCCTGCGCTTCGACCAAGATCTTCAAGTTCATCAACCGCGCGCAATATTTCCCGTGCCCGCAGTGCAAATTCATTGCCGAAATTCGTCAGCTGAATTTGTCTTCCGCCCCTTTCAAACAGGGTTTTCCCGATGGAGGTTTCGAGCTCCTTGATCTGCATGGACAGGGCAGGCTGTGAAATGGAGCAGGCGTCAGCTGCCCGGCCAAAATGACCGAAAAGTGCTAGGGCTTCGAAGTATTTCAATTGTTTCAGGGTTAAACTGTTCATAAGTAGAACTTATCAGAATGATAAGGAAATACAAATTCAACTAATGAATAAAACTTGCTATGAATGTATGAAATTACCATTGAAAATTGAGGTGTGAGTTGTCTTAAGGCAAACACATTGGACAGGCAATTTAGATGGGAAACGATTTAAATCGTAACTAATATAGCAATGATGTTGAATAAGATGGGAGTTTGAAATGAGCGATATGAGTGATGTGAACAGCACAGGCGGTAAATGCCCGGTAATGCATGGGGCGAATGCCCATAAAGCAACTGGTAGCACTGCGAACCAGCATTGGTGGCCAAACCAGTTAAATCTCAGGATTCTTTCTCAAAATACACCGGCCGTTGATCCCATGGGCGAAGCCTATGATTACGCGAAAGAGTTCAAGAAGCTTAATCTCAAGGCAGTGAAGAAAGATCTTTATGCCTTGATGACTGACTCTCAAGAATGGTGGCCTGCTGACTTCGGCCATTATGGTCCGTTCTTTATTCGTATGGCCTGGCACAGTGCGGGGACCTACAGAACCTATGATGGACGCGGCGGTGCATCATCGGGTTCACAACGCTTTGCGCCATTAAACAGCTGGCCGGATAACGGCAATCTCGACAAAGCTCGCGCTTTGCTTTGGCCTATCAAGCAGAAATACGGCAAGCGCCTTTCATGGGCTGATTTGATGATTCTGACAGGCAATTGCGCTCTTGAATCCATGGGATTTAAAACCTTTGGGTTTGGCGGTGGTCGGGCTGATGTCTGGGAACCGGAAGAAGATATCTATTGGGGTCCTGAAACAACCTGGCTTGGCGACGAACGCTATAAAGGCGAGCGTGAACTGGACAACCCATTGGCTGCGGTTCAGATGGGTTTGATTTATGTGAATCCGGAAGGGCCAAATGGTAATCCTGATCCGCTGGCGTCGGCTCGTGACATTCGTGAGACTTTTGCCCGTATGGCAATGAATGATTATGAGACCGTGGCGCTCACCGCCGGTGGTCACACCTTTGGTAAAGCCCATGGTGCGGGTGATCCTAACAAATATGTCGGTCCTGAGCCGGAAGGCGCAAGCGTTGAAGACCAAGGGCTTGGTTGGATCAACTCAATGGGGTCTGGCCATGGCGCCGATACGATCACCAGCGGCATTGAAGGCGCTTGGACGCCGACACCGACAACCTGGGACAATAGCTATTTCGACGTTCTTCTTGGAAATGAGTGGGAACTGACAAAAAGCCCGGCTGGTGCAAATCAGTGGACGCCCACCAAAGCCTCGAAAGCAAGAAAGGCTCCAGCGGCCCACGATGCTTCCAAGTCAGAGCCCTTGATGATGACGACTGCCGATATGGCCATGAAAATGGACCCGGAATATGCGAAAATTTCCAAGCATTTCCATGAGAATCCCGATGAGTTTGCAGACGCATTCGCCCGCGCCTGGTACAAGCTTACACACCGGGATATGGGACCTGTCTCGCGTTATTTGGGACCGGAAGTTCCATCTGAAGAGTTGATTTGGCAGGACCCGGTTCCAGCGGTTGATCATAAATTGATTGGTTCAAAGGACATCAAGGCCCTTAAATCTGAAATCCTGAAATCAAAGCTTTCGATCTCTGATCTTGTCACGGTCGCCTGGGCTTCAGCTTCAACATTCAGAGGCAGTGACAAGCGTGGCGGTGCCAATGGTGCTCGTATTGCTCTTGCTCCGCAAAAAGACTGGGAAGCGAATAATCCTGCTCAACTTGCAAAAGTTCTGAAGAAACTGAAGTCGATCCGAAAGGAATTCAATACGGGCAAGAAACAGGTTTCTCTTGCTGACTTGATCGTGCTTGCTGGTTGTGCGGCTGTTGAAAAAGCTGCCCACGATGCCGGTCACAAAATCACCGTTCCTTTCACACCGGGTCGCACAGACGCCTCGCAAAAGCAAACAGATGTCGAGGCATTTGAAGTGCTGGAGCCGGCCGCTGATGGTTTCCGTAACTTCATGAAACCGGGTCAAAACCGGGCGGCTGAAGAAATGCTGGTTGACAAGGCCCAATTGATGACGCTTTCAGCGCCCGAGATGACTGTATTGGTAGGAGGCCTACGTGCCCTTGGGGCCAATGCCGATGGCTCAAAGCTGGGTGTTTTGACCAAGAAGCCTGGCAGACTAACCAATGACTTCTTTGTCAATCTGTTGAACAGAAACACAAAATGGGAATTGGTATCAGCATCTGACAGCCTCTATGAAGGCAAGGATCGCAAATCCGGAAAGGTCAAATGGACTGCAAGTCGTGTTGACCTGGTGTTTGGTTCCAACTCGCAGCTACGCGGCTTATGCGAAGTGTATGCCGGTAATGACTACGAGAAAACTTTCGTGAACGACTTCGTTGCGGCTTGGAACAAAGTCATGAACCTTGATCGTTTCGATATCGTTTAAACGACTCTTGGTATGAATAAAAAATGGCGGCATCTTAACAGTTGCCGCCATTTTTATTGGATATTGTCAAATTCAGTTCAAGTCACCGCTATGCCCGCACATTCCGGAATAGGGGATATCACTTTACCTTCGGAGAAAAATTTGACCAGATTATCGACGGTCCGGTCACCCATGGCCCGGCGCGTCTCAACGGTAGCGCTAGCGACATGGGGAGTAAGAACCACATTTTCCATGGTGAACAACTCTTTTGGCACGATTGGTTCTTTTTCAAAAACGTCGAGGCCAGCATTGCCCAATCGGCCTTCTTGAAGCGCTTTGACCATTTCTGCTTCGTCCACGACGCTTCCCCTGGCAACATTGATTAGCGTTCCCTCGGGACCCAGAGCGTCCATGACTTCGCGATTGACCAGATGATAGGTTGCTGGTCCGCCGGGTGTGATGACAACCAGATAATCGACCTCTTTCGCCATCTCCACAAGATTGCTGTAATATTTGTAATTGGCATCCGATTTTTTGTTGCGTGAGTGATAGGAGATTACACAGCCGAAAGCGCCGAGCTTTTTCGCAATGGTTTCGCCGATCCGGCCAAGGCCCAAAATGCCGACTTTCTTTTCTTCTATTGAAGTCGTCAATGGTGGATTGCCTTTGGCCTGCCAATTACCAGATCGCACCCAGGCATCGTCGCGAATTAGGCGGCGGCTGACTGCGAGCATTAGCAATATCGTGGTGTTAGCCACGTCATTGTTGAGGACATCAGGCGTATGGGTGACAATGATGTCCCGCTCAACCGCGGCCTTGGCATCAATGGCATCATAGCCAACGCCGTAACAGGAGATGATTTTCAAATTCCCCAGAGCGTCCATGATCTCGGGGTTCACTCCGTCATGGCCATTGGTTGCAACTGCTTCAATCTTGTTGCCGTTTTCCGCCAGAAAAGTTTCAAGATTCTTGATCTTTGAAACCTCATGAACGGTAAAGTTTGCAGCAAATGCATCCATCATTCGTGGCGTAGCCCCGCCGATCAGGAGTAGGTCTTTTTTCATTCTTGATCGTCCAATTCAATATGTTGGATATTTGTGAGAAGCGTTCACCATGGTTGGCCGACTTACTTGTCAGCTTTTACCTTTTGCTTCTGCTTGCCAAGACCCTCAATCCAGACCTCCATCTTATCTCCAGCTTTAAGATATTTGGGTTTGGGCTTCATTCCCATCCCGACACCGGGAGGCGTTCCGGTTGAGATAACATCGCCGGGGTGAAGCGTCATCAATTGGGAAAGATGCTCGATGATTTCAGCAATCGTGAAAATCATCGTTGAAGTATTTCCGGTTTGACGCCGTTTGCCATTCACATCGAGGGTCATGTCCAGCTTTTGTGGATCCTTGATTTCATCGCGTGTAACCAGCCATGGACCAATCGGCCCGAACGTGTCGCAGGATTTGCCTTTGGTCCACTGGCCAGTGAGTTGTGTTTGAAAATTGCGCTCTGATACGTCGTTGGAAACACAATAACCAGCCACATATTTCAAGGCATCTTTCTTGGTAACATATTTGCATTTTCGGCCAATCACGACAGCCAGCTCGACTTCCCAATCGGTTGCTTTTGATCCGCGGGGAAGGGAGACGGTATCGTTTGGCCCGATGACTGCAGAAGTAGCTTTGTGAAACAGGATCGGGTGTTTCGGAATCTCCGCACCCGTTTCAGCCGCGTGATCAGAATAGTTGAGGCCAATGCACAGGAACTTGCCAATGCCAGCAACGCATGGACCCAAGCGTTGCCTTCCCTTCACAATAGGCAGTTTTTTGATATCCAATTTTTTTAGCGCATTGATTGATTTATCCGAGAGAGTATCGCCAGCAATGTCATCAACATGTTTGGAGAGATCGCGTAAATCGCCTTTCTTATCAATCAGGCCTGGTTTCTCTTTTCCAGCTTTTCCGTATCGAACAAGTTTCATGAATATGACCTTTCGTAAAAATAAGTTGGCGCAGTTGGTCGGTTAGCCAGACCATCCGCCGTCAATGATATGAGGTTGCCCGGTGGTAAATCCGCTTTCATCGGAAGCGAGGTAGACGACCAGGGCGGCGATTTCTTCTGCAGATGCCAGGCGGCCCATGGGTTGGCGGGCAACAAATGCCTTCATGGCAGCTTCATAATCTCCAGTTGCTTGCAGCCGATCATGGAGTGAAGGGCTATCCACTGTTCCCGGGCAGATCGCATTACACCGAATTCCCTTCGTTATGTAGTCGACCGCCACAGACTTCGTTAAACCGATGACAGCTGCTTTGCTCGCGCCGTAGATGAAACGGTTTGGTGCGCCGATGATTGAGGAACAGGCCGATGACATATTAATGATGGAGCCGCCACGGCGCTCCAGCATTCCAGGAAGTGCCGCCTTGATCGTTCTGAACATCGCGCGGACATTCAGATCAAACGCAAAATCCCATTCCTCATCTTTTGCATCCAACACCGTTCCGTGGTGAACGAACCCTGCGCAGTTAAACAGAACATCCGGCTGGGCTTTTTCGACACCCGCAATCACTGAACTATTGTCGCGAACATCAAGCACAAATGTTTGAAGGCCGGGCAGATTTAGGGCTTCCAGTTCGCCAAGGGTCTGGTCATTGATATCAGTGGCGAATACGGTTGCGCCTTCCTTTGCCATTGCGATGGCTGATGCTTTGCCAATGCCTTGGCCTGCTGCTGTTATCAAGGCGCGTTTGCCGCTCAGTCTTGCGTTTGTGGTCATTGTTCCTCCCAAACCGGTTTGCAATTCTAACTTTCAACTGTCAGTGGCCAAGCTGGTTGCAAGCAGCTCTTCAGTCCTGTCAATCCTTTGTACCCATGCCGCCAAAGACACCAAATTTTCCGGAAGCGAACACCAAAGGTTCGCCATATCGAAAACCGTATTGAAGCACTTCGCCAACAATAATGGTGTGATCGCCGCCTTCGTGCAGAGCTGCTCTCTTGCACTCAAATCTTGACAATACGCCTTCCACCATTGGAACGCCCATCTCATTTGTATGCCAAGCGCAATTATCGAAAGCGTTGGCGTTTCTGGCAAATTCCAATGCCAAGTCTGCCTGACTTTCATCCAATACATGAATGCCAAAATGCTCAGCTTCGGTGAAAGCTGAATATCTGCCGGATTTTTTTTCTATCGACCAAAGAACCAGTGCCGGATCAAGCGATACAGAAGCAAAGGAATTGACGGTCATACCTACCGGGCCATTTTCGGTTTTGACGGTGACAATGGTCACGCCCGTTGCGAATTTCCCCATGGCATCACGAAGCGACCGCTCCTCACCCTTTTTGGGAACAATCACTTCATCCAGTTTTTTTCCACCTTGGCCAAAGCGACCGGCTTCAATATTCATGGGTGTCTCGCTGTCTGACATTTCGTCTTTCGTATTGGATGGATTCTCGATAAGCACTATGGCACCTCATTGGCAATGGACAAGGTGTAAATTTCGTACCATGTTTCTCTATCAAGTTGGGATTTTGTTGCCTCGTTCAAGGTCTTGATGCGCTTGAGGTTGTTGGCGACCATTACCAGGATGATTTTGGCAGGGTGGGCGAGCAGAAATGTCACAGCGAGCGCGTCTATGCTGGCGGAACATCGTTCGGCGATCTTTTTCATGCCATTGCGAAGGGCCGAGACAGACGTATTGCTTTCATCAAACAAAGCGCCGCCGCCCAGAGGAGACCAGACCACTGGACTGATTGCATGGCGTTGATGAAATGCCAGGTCACCATTCGTGAAGGCATCTGTTGCCATGACGCTGATTTCGACCTGGTTGGTGATGAGCTTGTTGCGCATCGCTGATTGCAGGAGGTTCCAATCGTGCGGCTTGAAATTGGATACGCCGGCATTGCCCACTTTTCCTGACGCAATGGCATCATCAAGGGCTTTGCCAGTTTGTTGCCATGGGCATGGCAGCGCAAAAATCAGCCATTTCAGGTCAGGCTGTCGAGTTGTAAACAGCGAAAAGTCGTGTAGTTTTCTCACTCTGGCAGACATGGGAGTTATCAATGGCAGGACCCTTGAGCGGTTTGAAGGTTGTGGAAATGGCAGGGTTGGGGCCTTGTCCTTTGGCTGGTCAATTGTTGGCTGATTTGGGCGCAGATGTTGTTGTGATTGATCGCAAGTCCGCCAAGGCAGATCCATCTGATATCAATCGGCGTTCAAAGCGTTCGATTGCATTGAACCTCAAGAGTGAGGGCGGATTACTCGTTGCGAAAAAGCTCATTGCAAATGCAGATATTCTCATTGAAGGGTTTCGTCCGGGCGTAATGGAAAAGTTGGGACTTGGTCCGAAGGATTGTCATCAGAAAAATCCGGGTTTGGTGTTTGGCCGGATGACGGGATGGGGGCAGGATGGGCCTTTGGCGAAGAGTGCCGGTCACGATATCAATTATCTTGCCATTACCGGCGCGTTGCATGCGATTGGACGTAAAGGCGAACCGCCAGTTCCACCACTTAATCTGGTGGCGGACTATGCGGGGGGAACGATGTTTCTGTTGTTAGGTGTATTGTCTGCGCTATACGAACGGCAAACTTCCGGTCTTGGTCAGGTTGTAGATGCGGCTATGGTGGACGGCGTTCCGGCTCTTATGGGTTTGACCCATATGATGTTTGCCAAAGGGCAATGGTCGAATAATCGCGAGGATAATCTATTGGATGGCGGAGCGCCTTTTTATCGGACCTATGAAACGTCTGATGGTAAATATGTGTCCGTTGGGCCTTTGGAGCCACAGTTTTTTGCAGAATTAGTGGAAAAAGCCGGACTGCCAGAAACCCGCAAACAAACCCAATATGATCGCGCAACCTGGCCCGATTGTCACAAAGAGCTGGAGACCGTTTTCAAGTCAAAGAGCCGGGATGAATGGACGGCGCTATTTGAAGGCGGTGATGCGTGTATCGCGCCCATATTGAATTTTGATGAGGTTGAGAACTTTCCGCACAACAAGGCCCGCGGAATCTTTCAAACTCATGATGGGGTTATGCAGGCTGCTCCCGCGCCAAGATTTGATCGTACACCTTCAGCGTCCATTGGCCAGCCCCTCTGTGCCGGGGCGTCCAATGAAGAAGTGCTCAGGGAATACGGTTTTTCTGCACAGGAAATTGCGGTCCTGATTTCGGACGGGGCAGTCGTCTAACACTTGCAATAGCAATCAGGCATAGTGCTGAACGGGGGTTCCTGCCAGAGCTGAAATATTGATCAATCCGCGAACAGTAATGGACGGAGTGACGATGTGGGCGCGGTTGCCCATACCCATCAGAATTGGTCCAACTTCCAAACCACCAGCAACGGTTTTCATGGCATTTCTCACGGCGCTGGATGTTTCAGAGTTGGAGAAAATAACAACATTGGCGCGTCCCTTGAGTCGTGAATTCGGAAATACCCGTTCGCGAAGTTCAGGATCAAGCGCCATATCCAGTTGCATTTCGCCTTCAAAGGTAAAGTCGCACATTTCTTGTTCTAGAACTGCAATGGCTCCACGAATTCGCCTGGCTGAATCAGAATCCAAATTGCCAAATTGTGAATTTGAACAAAGGGCGACTTTTGGATCGATGCCGAACCGGCGCACATGGCGTGCTGCTGCCTTGATAGTCCAGGTCAGTTCTTCAATTGTGGGCTCGGGATAAACCTGTGTATCAGCAATGAATAGGGGACCCTGATCGAGGATCATCAAGGACAAAGCGCCAGCCGGGTGGAGAGAGCCTGTTTCAAGCATTTGGCGGACATAGTTCAAATGCCAGGAATATTGCCCAAAGGTTCCGCAGATCAGGCTATCGGCTTCGCCGCGATGCACCATCACAGCCGCAATGGCTGTCGTATTGGTCCGCATAACGGCTTTTGCGATATCGGGCGTAACGCCTTTTCGTTCCATGGCGAGATGATAAGTCTCCCAATAGTCACGATAGCGGGCATCTGCTTCAGGATTCACAATCTCAAAACGGGAAGTCAGGCTTCTGGGAAGACCGGCAGCTTCACAGCGACGCTCGATGACTTCCGGGCGCCCGATCAGAATTGGTAAGTCAGTTGATTCCTCTATCAAGGCTAGGCTGGCACGAATGACGCGTTCATCCTCTCCTTCGGCAAATACTATTTTTCTGGTTGCTGAACGGGCAGCGGCGAAAACCGGTCTCATGATCATGGATGAGCGGTACACGGCAGCCTTCAGACTGGTTTCGTAGGCTTCCATATCCGCAATCGGCCGTGTCGCGACGCCCGTTTTCATGGCTGCTTTGGCCACAGCTCCGGCGACAACTTGCTGAAGCCTTGCGTCAAACGGTTTGGGAATCAGATAGTCTTTTCCGAATTTCAACTGTTCATCACCATAAACCGCAGCGGTTTCGGCTGTCGTGGTCATTCGGGCGAGTTGGGCAATTCCCTCCACGCAGGCGATTTTCATTTCATCATTGATTTGGGTCGCGCCGACATCCAAGGCACCGCGAAAAATGAACGGGAAGCAAAGGACATTGTTGACCTGGTTTGGGTAGTCCGAGCGACCTGTTGCGACGATTGCATCGGGGCAAACCTCGTAAACATCTTCCGGCATGATCTCCGGCGTTGGATTGGCCAGCGCAAATATGATGGGTTTTGCTGCCATTGATGGCAATAATTCCTGCTTCAATACGCCAGGGCCCGACAGTCCCAAAAACAGGTCCGCGCCTTTCAGCGTATCGGCAAGTTCGCGATTGCCTCCTGGTTGCGCATAAGCAGCTTTTTCCGGGTTCATATCGATTTGGCGTCCTTCATGGACCAGACCATTGATATCGTGCAGGAAGATATGTTCTTTTTTGACGCCAAGTTTGACCAGCATGTTGAGGCAGGCAATGCCCGCCGCACCGCCACCAGTTGATACGATCTTGATCTCGTCGAATTTTCTTGCTGTCAATTCCAAAGCATTGCGAGCTGCGGCACAAACAACAATGGCCGTACCGTGCTGGTCGTCATGAAAGACCGGGATGCCCATTCTCTCGCGGCAAATTTTTTCAACAATGAAACAATCTGGTGCTTTGATATCTTCCAGATTGATCGCGCCAAAAGTTGGCTCCATGGCAATGACATGCTCGGCAAATTTCACCGGATCAGTTTCGTCCAATTCAATGTCAAAACAATCAATATTGGCGAATTTTTTGAAAAGAACTGCTTTGCCTTCCATGATTGGCTTGGAGGCAAGGGCGCCGATATTGCCAAGGCCCAGAGCTGCTGTTCCGTTTGAAACTACTGCGACCAGGTTTGCGCGGCTGGTATAGCGCGCTGCATCAAGCGGATTTGCCTTGATAGCAAGACACGCTTCAGCAACGCCTGGGGAATAGGCGCGGGACAAATCGCGCGGGGTCGCCATAGGCTTTGTGGGTCTGATTTCCAGTTTACCGGGCCTTGGAAACTCGTGATAATCGAGCGCGGCTTGGCGAATAATTGCTTCGGCAGCTTCGTCTTTTTTAATCACGATGGTTCCCCGTTTGAATGATAGCTCAACCTATTGAGCGCTAAATTGTTTTTACCAGTTACGACCCTTGTACCGCTTTTTCATACCAGTTTACCAGTATTTCGCGCTCCTGTTTTGCAAGGGCAACGCCAAACTTGACGGCATTGGGTGGCGGCATGGCATGGCTGCGTCCGGCTTGCAGATAAATTTCCCTGGCATGAACTGCGATCTGTTTTTCCGTTTCTAGTAACACGCCTTTGGGGGGAACTATCATGCCTTCCCAGCCTGGAACTTCCGCATGACACATAGAGCAGCGGCCTTGGACCAGTTCAACAACCTGCTCAAAGCCTTCCGCGCTGGCAAAGTTTTGCTGGTGATCGGTCAGTTTGGCATTTTCTTCTTCCGAGCTCAGCAAAGAAGGAACCGTAGATAGCCACATGATAAGTATGAAAATCACGCTCGTTGCCAGCCAGGTCCAGTGAGGTCCTTTACCGGTGGCATGCATCGTATTGAAATAGTGTCGGATGGTAACGCCCATCAGAAACACCAAAGCTGCAATGATCCAGTTATACTCAGTGGCAAAAGAAAGAGGATAATGGTTCGACAGCATCAGGAAGATGACCGGCAAGGTCAGGTAATTGTTGTGGGTGGAGCGCAGTTTGGCGATTTTCCCATATTTAGGATCGGGGGTACGCCCTTCCTTCAGGTCTTTAACGACAATACGTTGGTTCGGCATGATGATGAAGAACACATTTGCGGTCATGATGGTTGCCGTGAAAGCTCCCAAATGCAGCATCATCGCCCGCCCAGTGAAGATTTCATTATATCCCCAACCCATTACGACCAGTAATACAAAGAGAAGCAGCATCAAGACAGTTGGTTGCTCGCCAAGTTTGGATTTGCAGAGAAGGTCATAAATGATCCAGCCAATCGCAAGGGAACCGCCAGAAATTGCAATGGCCTGCCACATGCTGAGATCAGCTTTTGATGGGTCGATCAGATAGAGCTCGGCTCCAGCCCAATAGATAATCATGAGAAGTGCAGCACCCGACAGCCAGGTCGTGTAACTTTGCCATTTGTGCCAAGTCAGATGCTCGGGCAGTCGCGCCGGTGCAACCAGATATTTGGTTGTATGGTAGAAACCGCCGCCGTGAACTTCCCACTCTTCACCATAAGCGCCTTTTGGCATGCCTGGCGCGGGCTTCAGCATCAGGTCCAGCGCGATGAAGTAGAAACTTGCACCTATCCAGGCCATCGCAGTGATGACGTGAAGCCAACGGAATGCGAAAGCCATCCAATCCCAAGCAATAGCAAATTCATACATTGGTGATCTCCCCGGGTCGTTTTAGTGGATATTGCCAAATTGATCCTTGGATCATTGTGGCAAAGCTTTAGCCTTTCTGGAATAGGCATAAAATTCAAAGACTTTCAAATTAAACCATATAATGTAATGTGATTGCCCATGGCATATGTGGAAAATCTGAAAACATTTGTTCGTATTTATGAGCTGGGCAGCATGTCCGCTGCGGGTAGAGATTTGCGTGTTTCTGCTGCGGTTGCAAGTAGCCGTATGGCCGATCTTGAAAAGCATTTGGGGGTTCGGCTTTTCAACCGGACGACGCGAAGTTTGAAGCCGACTGAGCATGGCGTATTGTTTTACAAAGGTGCTATCAAAGTTCTTGAAACGATTGATGAGGTGGAAGGCAGTATTGCCGAAATCACATCCAATCCCAAAGGCACCATCTTTGTTTCTGCCCCTTTGGGCATTGGCAAAAAGCTCATCGCGCCGCTGGTTCCCGCTTTCAAGCACCGCTATCCCGATTTGAATGTGCGATTGCGCCTGTCCGACCGCAAAGTTGATATTGCGGCAGAGGGGCTTGATGCGGCGTTCGTGCTTGGCCACCAGACAGATTCAGAATTACGGTTTAAACCGATCCATGATTTTGAACGCGTGTTATGTGCTTCGCCAGATTATGTGGCCAGCCATGGTATGCCAAAAAATGCGGAAGATCTTTTAAGTCAGAAACATAATTGCCTGATGCTGCGATATCCGGGGGCAGCTGAGTTTTTCTGGAATTTGAAGGTTGGCGGTCAAGTTGGGCGCTATGCTTTTGATGCGCCGCTTGAAACTGATGATGGTGATGTTCTCACAGGTTGGGCACTGGCTGGCAGCGGTGTGATCAATAAAACCAGATTTGAGGTCAGACCCTATCTGGAAAGCGGCGAGCTTGTCGAGGTGGCAACCGAAACACCGCCCACACCCCAGCCTTTTGCCTGTATATATCCACACAAGCGGCTGCAAGACATGAAAGTACGTTTGTTCATAGACTACGCCGTTTCAAAAAGTCGGGAAATTCTCGAAAATGAGACTTGAGGCAAGACTTAGCTACCGCGATAGGTCGAATACCCAAAGGGCGAAAGCAATAGGGGTACATGATAATGCGCATCTGCATTGTCTATGGAGAACCGTAGGGGAATTTCGTCCAGAAACAGGTTTTGGGCATCTTTGCCCACCAGTTTGTTTGCTCTCAAATAAGAGCCGACTAAAAAAACCAATTCATATTGGCCGATTGAAAAACTCTCTTTAGGCAGGATTGGAGAGTTGGTCCGGCCGTCGTAATTTGTGACGGTTGTTGCTAGTTGTTCGCGGGTGTTACCGGAAATCCGAAAAAGGGTAATTGCTATCCCTTCAGCAGGGCAGCCCCGCGCTGTATCCAGAACATGGGTCGTCAAATAACCTTCTGATTTGCTCACAACCATTTTCCTTTGAACATCGATTCTAAATTTCAGTCTATTTTTGGCGTTACGAAACACAAAGAGTCAACTTAGTAAAAGGACATAATCTTCTTCAATTTTTTTTTGATAATCATCAAATTATATTGGTATATAATGAGCAAACGCTGGAGATTAAAAGCTGACTCGATATCCTAGAGACATGATTGGTTATGGTGCTCAGGCGCCAAAAGTGGAGTGGCCGAACAAGGCTGCTGTCGCCGTTCAATTTGTTGTCAATTATGAAGAAGGCGGCGAGAACAATATCCTCCATGGAGATGCGGCTTCCGAAGCGTTTTTGTCCGAAATTGTTGGAGCGGCTCAATGGCCGGGGCAGCGCCACTGGAACATGGAATCCATCTACGAATATGGATCACGGGCAGGGTTCTGGCGCTTGCACAGAATGTTCACGTCTGCCGAAATCCCTGTAACCGTATATGGGGTGGCAACGGCCTTGCAACGCTCGCCCGAACAGGTTGCGGCGATGCTTGCCGCTGATTGGGAAATTGCCTCTCATGGTCTCAAATGGGTGGAGTATAAAGATGCTTCACGCGAAAATGAGATGGCAGATATGCAAAAAGCCATCGACATCCATGAGCAGGTAACAGGCTCCAAACCCCGTGGTTGGTATACTGGGCGCTGCTCGGTCAATACAGTTGATATCACTTCTGAAGCAGGCATTTTTGACTATGTTTCAGACTCTTATGCTGATGATCTTCCCTATTGGCGAAATTACCAAGGGCGCGATCAACTGATTATCCCATACACGCTTGACGTCAATGATATGCGGTTTGCCATTCCGGCGGGGTTCAATTCAGGTGATCCGTTTTACACCTATCTGAAAGACACATTTGACGTGCTTTACGCCGAAGGCAAAGCGGGCGCGCCGAAAATGATGAATATCGGCTTGCATTGCCGTTTGGTTGGTCGGCCCGGACGGGCGGCGGCGCTGCAGCGTTTCATCGACTATGTGAAAAGCCATGAGGATGTCTGGTTTGCCAAACGCATTGAGATAGCCGAACATTGGGCTGAGCATCATCCGGCGGAACAAAATGTGGTGCGACCATCAACGCTTGAACGTGGTGACTTTGTCAGTCGCTATGGCGGGATATTCGAGCATTCCCCTTGGATTGCCGAGCGTGCTTTTGTGGGTGAGTTGGCTCCGGCGAATGATTCAGCTGTCGGACTTCATGCAGCACTTTGCAGTCAATTCAGGATTGCGAATCAGGAAAAGCGCCTGGGTGTTTTGAATGCTCATCCGGATCTGGCGGGCAAACTCGCGGCGGCGAACCGACTGACGGCTGAGTCGACCCATGAACAGGCAAGTGCAGGGCTTGATTCCTTAACCGATGAGGAGCGGGAAACCTTTACTTCTCTCAACAGTGAATATGTCTCAAAATTCGGTTTTCCTTTCATCATCGCGGTAAAGGGCCTGACGAAAGATCAAATTCTGCAAGCTTTTAAAACCCGCATCAATAATTCAAAAGAACAAGAGTTTGAAACGGCGTGTTTTCAGGTGGAACGGATTGCTCTGTTGCGCCTAAAAGACCTTCTACCTTGAACCCGAAAATCAAAGAGTAAAGATGTCCAACGAAAACAAGACCACTCCATTTTACAGCACTCCAATAGGTGGGCATCCACCTCAATCGGATTTGCTGACAGATAGAGCTGTTTTCACCGAAGCCTATGCGGTCATACCCAAAGGCACCATGCGGGACATCGTAACGAGCAGATTGCCGTTTTGGGAGAATAGCAGAGCCTGGGTTTTGGCTCGGCCCTTGTCGGGATTTGCGGAGACATTTTCCCAATATCTGATGGAGGTGGAGCCAAACGGCGGCAGTGAGAAGCCCGAGACCGTAGTTGGCGTGGAGCATGTTCTGTTTGTGGTTGGCGGGCAAATGTCCCTGATGATTGACGGCAAGGCTCATCGTCTTGGTGCTGGCGGCTATGCATTCATTCCGCCAAAATCCAAATGGTCAGTGAAAAATGATGGCGCGGATTTGTTACAATTTCACTGGATCAGAAAGAAATATGAAGCCGTTGCGGGGCTGGATGAGCCGGATGCTTTTGTAACGAGCGATCAGGAAGTAGCGCCTAGCCCTATGCCTGGCACTGAAGGTAAATGGGCAACGACAAAGTTCGTTTCCGCTGATGATCTGCGCCATGACATGCATGTGAGCATTGTTACATTTGAACCGGGGGCGATCATTCCATTTTGTGAAACGCATGTGATGGAACACGGGCTTTTCGTGCTTGAGGGCAAGGCAGTTTACAAGTTGAACACGGACTGGGTGGAAGTTGAAGCCGGAGACTTCATGTGGCTTAGGGCATTTTGTCCGCAGGCTTGTTATGCGGGTGGGCCGGGTAAATTCAGGTATCTGCTATATAAAGATGTGAACAGACATATGAAATTCTGATCGGTTTACTGATCAATTAATTTGCGGCTAGGGACGAAGGGGATGCCGTTCCTAGCAACTGGCAAAAAAGTGTACTGCATTTCCGCGTATGAGTAAGTCAATCAACCAGACTACTTAGTCGCCTATAACTGGAGGGAAACCAAAATGGCAACGAATAACTCGGCGTTGGGGACGCCTGAACAATTAAGAGACCCCAATTACACCCCGGCTTTGGGGCAAGCGATACCACTTGGTATACAGCATGTGCTTGCGATGTTCGCGAGTAACGTAACGCCAGCAATCATCGTCGCTGGTGCTGCCGGTATTGGATTTGGTTCTGATCAGGGTGCGCTCGGCTTTCCTGACATGACCTATATGATCCAGATGTCGATGCTGTTTGCTGGTATCGCAACACTGTTTCAAACCATTGGCATGGGCCCTGTTGGTGCTCGTTTGCCAATCGTTCAGGGAACTTCATTTGCGTTTCTACCCATCATGATTCCTGCTGTTGCAGGCGCTGGTGTTGGTGGTCTTGGCGGTTTGATGACTGGGGTGATGATTGGTGGATTGTTCCACTTCTGCATCGGCTTCTTCATCGGCAAGATACGCTTTGCCCTGCCGCCATTGGTAACAGGTCTCATCGTATTGATGATCGGTCTGGCGCTAATCAAGGTTGGCATTCAATATGCTGCAGGTGGTGTTCCGCTGATGGGTAAGCCGGAGTTTGGTTCATTGGCCATGTGGCTTCCGGCACTGGTAGTTATCATCGTCACCCTTGGTATCAAGTTCTTCACTAAGGGCTTCATGTCTGTTGCAGCCATTCTGCTGGGTCTTGTTGCCGGATACGTTGTTGCGTTGATGATGGGCCAGGTTAATTTCGGCAATATTGGTCGCGCGGCGATCTTTGAATTGCCAAACCCGTTCCGTTGGGGCTTTGAGCTAAACTGGGCAATCATCATTGGTATGTGTCTGATGGCTTTTGTTTCAGCAATTGAAACAGTGGGCGATGTGTCAGGTATCACCAAAGGTGGTGCAGGACGCGAAGCAACAGACAAAGAAATCCAGGGAGCGACTTTCGCTGATGGTCTGGGTACAGCAGTTGCCGGTATCTTTGGCGGTCTGCCAAACACATCCTTCTCACAAAATGTGGGTCTGATCTCGATGACCGGCGTTATGAGCCGTGGTGTTGTGACTATCGGAGCGATCTTTTTGATTGTCTGCGGTTTCATCCCGAAAGTTGGCGCGATTGTTGCTACCGTTCCGATCAACGTGCTTGGCGGCGGTGTAATCGTCATGTTCGGCATGGTGGCCGCTGCTGGTCTCAGCATGCTCGGCGATGTCAAATGGAACCGCCGCAATATGGTGATCTTTGCTACTGCCTTGTCAGTCGGCTTTGGTCTTCAATTGGTTCCTGAAGCCTTGCAGCATGTTGGCGGCACAATGAGGATATTGTTGACTTCAGGCTTGCTTCCAGCTGCGGTAATCGCGATCGTGCTTAACCTAGTCATTCCAGAAGAAATCGACTAATCGATCTTGTTTTTACCAAATGGAAAAGGCCCGGAGTGATCCGGGCCTTTTTGTGTTTGCTATAAATTTCAGAGAGTTAGCGTCTATTTAATAGAATTTGATTCATGCCTGATTTCGGCTTAGGGCAGGCTAATGATAAACGGCGTTTCAAAAGTATATTCTTCCAGATTGTTGCCTTCACCGATGCGATCAACAACGACGAAATCGCCTTGCTCATAAAGTGGCGTCAAAACGCCATGCCATTGATTGCGGCGAAAATTGATGCCTTGGCCCGGTGAGGTGATGAAAGCCTCGGGCTTTCCAGGCGTTCCATTTTCATCGGTGCAAACCACAACCAGAAACGGACGATCATGCATCGGCAAGAATGCCTGACTGCCAAGGGGATGGCGTTCAACCAATTCTAGTTTCAATGGCGTGGCATAGGGCTGGCCGCAGAAAATATTGATCGAGGTCTTGGCGCCATCGCCCACAAAATCAATCGTCGCCAAATCATGATGGCGAACGCAATTTCCATTGTTGATGACTTTTTCTTCGCTGCCCGGTTTTTCCAGCACATCGCCATAGGGCGCAAAATCGGCTTTGGTCAAGGGGCGTGCAATGATTGTATCTGGCATGGTCTGACTTTCGAAGTTATGGCGCTTCGTAACAAATTTATTGCTTCAGGCGAAACGAAAAAACGAAATTACAGCCCGTCATTGCCAATGCGCAAAGGTCCATTTTGTAAAGCAAACATGGTCCTCAAAAGGTCGCGAGATAAATAAGCACCGCAAAGGCGGTACCAATCGAGATGCACACGGGAGAATAATATTTGAAATTCCAACTGCGAAAAGGTTCAGCCGGAGACATTTTGGCAAAAAACGGCAACATGCCGACAATTCCGCGCAGCAGGAAGATGGCTGCAAGGGCCCACATTCCCCACATCACCATAACCGGGTGAATGGGATAGGGAATAATAAAGCCAGCCCATAGGGCAGGAAAAGCAGCCGCCACCAGTATTGCCAAGGCAACCATGAAAGTAAGTGCACGAGGCGGCATGGTATAATTGCCATCAGTCTTCTTGTTGGAAGAGCCGACGACCGATCTGGCAAGAGTATCCTCATCTTGGCCCGGCCAATAACCACCCATGGCCCAATAGAAGTGCAGAGCCGCAATGAGGAAAAGGATGATGGATAGAATGATGGCCAGGATTTCAATCATGATCTCAATATCCGCACTAGCAGAACAATGCTGTTTTCAAGGTGTTCGCTTGTCATGCCCATGCGTCTTCTATGACGGGCAGTTTCGTCCAGCGTTGTGGCCGCGTCGGGCTTGCTGAAATCGCAAATAACAGAAAAGGCGCGAATCATTGCATCCCCGCCAGTGAATGCGCGATTAAAGCACTACGTTTTCGTGCAGCACATAGGCTGTGATCTGATCGCGGGTAATGCCGAGATCGAGCAGCTGACGGTCTGTCATGCGGTTTAGCCTGCGAATTTCTTCCATATGGCCTTCGACCGCCTGGTTTAATTCTTCTTCGTTGACCAGCCAGCTGATTGTTGTCGACAGCATGCTCATCAATATTGGCGGTACGGCATTCGGTTTGTGCGAGTGTTGCATTGTAGTCATCCCAATAAAAGCCCCGGCTTTTGAATTGATAGTAGGTTAAGAAATACTTTCTATCGTGGGATATGGGTGTGCATTTGGTCACAAACATGAAACTTCCAAGGCATTGTTGTGGCGAAGGTGAGATTATCTGATTTCCACGGCCGCATTTTCTATGATTTCGATCTTGCGGTCGAGAAAATATTGTCCTCCGGCATCGCGCCAGGCAATCAGGTGCGGCTCGGTAAAATGGTTCTCTAGAGAGGCTTTGTTCTCCCAACGCTCCACGAAAACAAGCGTTTCCGGATCAGTCACAGACTGATGCAGGTCATAGGAAAGGCAGCCAGCCTCTTTGCGCGTCGCCTCAATGCAAGGGGCAACAGCTTTGAGGATTTCGGGCAGGGAGCCCGGTTTGATTTTCAAGGTGGCGATGAGAAAGAGCATAAACGGGCTTTCTTTATGATTTTCGAATTTAATAGATCAGTTCATTGACTTTTACACTACCGAAATAAAATCCAGACCCGCATACTCTCATTATGAATGAGGAAGCCCTGAGGGCGGTAATTTGGGAGGAAATCACTTGGAAGCAAGTCACTTGGAAGCAAGTCACTTGGGACAGGGGTTGAAGCAAGTTCAAGCAGCCTTTGCCGGCGGCAATCCTGTTACAACGCCCTGGCGGGTTACAGCAGGATCATAGGCTTTGCGGGCGAATACTTCACGGACCATCGGCTCAAATGTATCCAGCGGCTCGCTAATATAATCAGGATCAAAGGAAGACTGGTCCCAACGCTCACAAAAATCCGCACAAGACTGGAAGCAGGGATGGTCTTTATATTTGTCCCTTGCATTTTCGTCCCAGCCATAATGCTTGCCGTAATAGAGCATTTGGAAAATACCGTGATGTTCCACCACCCAGGCGATTTCTTCACGCACAAAAGGACGAAGAACTTCAGCAGCAAACCGATCATGGTTTTGCGGGGCAAGGCCATCGCCCACATCATGCAACAATGTCCCGACGATCCAGTCGATATCCGCGCCATCCCGCAGGGCTCTTGTTGCCGATTGCAGGCCATGGTCAAGGCGGGTGATCTTGTAGCCGGACAGGGTTGCCTCGCCTTGTCGACGCAATTCGTCGAGCAGGCGATCAGCGGTCAAAGCGAGGTAGGGTTTTTCGAGCTTTTCAAGAAGCTCGTAATCTTCCTTCGTTCCGTCTTTCATTTGATTGAAGTTTACGGTCTCGCTCATCTGTTTCATGCCTCCAATGTTGCCACTTCAGGCTAACAATGGGTTAAATCCAACGCAATGAAAACCGTGACCTGCGGTGGAATAATTCTGTTGAATGGCGCTGTGTGGATTGCATGAGCGATATTGTTCCAGCATTGTCTGAGAAAACTCCAGTGAGGGAAATATGGCTGAAAAATATGATGCAATTGTCATTGGCGCGGGCGTAATCGGAGCCTGTACGGCTTTTGAACTTGCAAAAAAGGGAATGAAAACACTTTCCATCGATAAGCTGCCGGAAGCCGGATATGGCTCCACCTCCGGCTCCTGCGCCATTATCAGGACCTATTATTCAGCCTTTGAAACCTGCGCCATTGCGGTTGAAGGTTGGCACTTTTGGAAGAACTGGGAAGGCTATCTGGGGATAAAGGATGATCACGGAATGATCACCTATCACGACACCGGTTGTCTGGTGATCAAGACCGATGTGAATGGATATCTCAAGCGCGTTTGCAAAATCATGGACCAGGTTGGTTGTCCCTACGAAGATGTGGCAGCAGAAGATGTTCCAAACTATATGCCCGGCGCGGACTTGCAAACTTATGCGCCTGCCAAGCGAATCGACCATGAGCATTTTGGCGAAGCCACGGGCGCAGCGATAGCCGGAGCTGTGTTTTTTCCCAGAGGCGGCTATGTGAATGATCCCAAACTTTCGGCCCACAACGCCCAGCGAGCGGCTGAAGCGCAGGGGGCAAAATTCAGGTTCAATACAACGGTCACAAAGATATTGACTGAAGATGACCGCGTCAGCGGTGTTGAGTTAAGCGATGGAAGCGTGATTCATGCTCCTGTGGTGGTGAATGTTGCCGGTCCTCATTCGTCGAAGATCAACGAGATGGCAGGTGTTGCGAGTGGAATGAAAATGTCGACCAGAGCGCTTCGCCATGAGGTGGCCCATGTTCCAGCCCCGGAAGGGTTTGCGCCGGATTATGGCATTGTGTATTCAGACAGCGATATTTCGACCTATGTTCGTACAGAGGGTAAGGGGAACTTGCTCATCGGCTCTGAAGATCCTGAATGTGATGACCGCGAATGGGTGGATGATCCCGACAGTTTTGATCACAATTTCACCACCCAATGGAAAACCATGGTGATGCGGGTGGGGCAACGCCTGCCTAAACTGGGAATTCCTGATACTGCTAAAGGGGTCGTGGCGCTATACGATGTGTCCGAGGACTGGATGCCGATTTACGACAAGAGCGATCTACCGGGCTTTTATATGGCTTGCGGTACCAGCGGGAACCAATTCAAGAATGCCCCTGTCGCGGGCAAAATCATGGCTCATATCATTGAGGCCTGTGAGAACGGGCACGACCATGACAAAGAGCCTTTGATGTTCCATCTGGATCATATCAATCAGGATATCAGTCTTGATTTTTGCTCTCGAAACCGTGAGATCAACAAGGATTCCAGTTTCTCAGTCATTGGTTGATGCTTTCGGTTCTGCAGACTGCACGGTATCCTGAACTGTATTGATTTCTGGAAAGCGGCAAAGCCGATAACCGCTTTTGCGCTTTGCGGTGTCCAAATGCAGATGGTCGGAGTGATAGGCATCGCTATAGGGGCCCAGGACTGTTGTAAAATGCAGGCAGGCTCCAAAACGGATCGCCTTTTGAAAGGCTTCTTCAATTTGTCCTGTTTTTTGGCGAGGTTCGATGGTGAGAGTTTTTCCACTTGTAAACTCAAAACCTGTGATATCGATAGCATTGCCTTTGGCATGCTCGGACAATTTTGTGTCTGCCTGCTGATTTCTATTTCGGCAAACATAGGTGGAGCCGTGGCGAATGGATAAAAGTTTATCGTTTGGATAGAGCAGTTTTGCAGCGGGCAATATTTCGGTTTTGACCCAGTTAATGGTCGCTAGTGCTGCAGGGCAACTCAATTGGGATGCGGGCGTTAGGCTTATGCCGGGTACTGGGCTTGTTAGAGAGACGGGCGCGGATATTCCGCATCCATTCTCATCGGTGATGGAATCAATCCGGGTAAAGCTGGCACCAGAAAGCTTTAATTGATCGAAACAAACTTTATCTCCTGCATTCAAAACACTGTTTGATGGCGAATTGGGGGCTTTATTGTTCGTTTGGCTTTCAATTGCCGGTCGTTTTTGCGGCACAGGAAATTCTTCTGCGAAGGTGTCCGCGAGCGGAGCCATTAAAAAGACTGCCCAACAAAGAGAAAATCTAAGTGAAGTGAATTTGCTGATATTCAAATTGAATCGCCATTTTGCCAGGGTGCAGTTGTCTTAAGCGTGCTTGAAACACTGTTCACGATGTGATGGCTTGTAAATTGGTCGGATTTTGCACATTGTCAAATTAGTGCTTTAACTTGTGCGTAAATCAGCAATCTTTGACAGAGATCAAAGTCTCATGAAATGATGCGGCATATTGTGCAAGGGAAGTTAGGGTGGAATCGTGTTTAAAGGTTCCAAGTTCGACCTTTTAATCGTTGATTTCGGAATTTTTGTTTTGAAATTCAAGTGAGAAAGTTTAACATATATAAAAAGCAGCATATATTGCGCGATGAGTATACAGGGACGGATTAATGGATTTTGAGGCATTTTTCACAGAAAAGCTGGAAGCTTTGCACGAAGATGGCCGTTACAGGGTATTTGCAGATTTGGAACGCCGGGCGGGTAGTTTTCCAAAAGCGCTACGCCATTTGAACGGTAAAACCCAGGAAGTAACCGTTTGGTGCTCCAATGATTATTTGGGAATGGGGCAAAATCCGCAAGTCATGACCGCCATGAAAGATGCTGTCGATGCCAATGGCACGGGTGCTGGCGGAACCAGAAATATTTCAGGTACCAACCACACTCACGTTCTGCTGGAGCAGGAGCTTGCTGATCTGCATGGCAAGGAATCAGCGCTACTATTTACCTCAGGCTACGTGTCTAACTGGGCAAGCCTTGGAACACTGGCTGCCAAACTTCCAAACTGTGTAGTGTTCTCTGATGAGAAAAACCACGCCTCCATGATTGAGGGTATTCGCCATTCGCGGGCGGAAAAACATATTTTCAAACATAATGACTGGCGTGATCTGGATGCCAAGCTTGCTTTGGTGGAGCCGGGCCGTCCGATCATTGTTGCCTTTGAATCTGTTTATTCAATGGAAGGCGATATTGCGCCAATCGCGGAGATTTGTGCCGTTGCCAAGAAGCATGGTGCTTTGACTTATCTTGATGAAGTGCATGCTGTTGGCATGTATGGCCCTCGCGGGGGCGGTATCGCTGAAGAGCGCGGTCTTATGGACCAGCTGGATGTGATTGAAGGAACGCTTGGCAAAGCATTTGGCGTGTTGGGCGGTTATATCACAGCCTCAACCAAGCTTTGTGACTTTATCCGGTCTTATGCCTCCGGCTTTATCTTTACTACCGCTCTGCCGCCTGCATTGGCCGCCGGAGCGCTTGAATCGATCCGCCATCTGAAACAAAGCAGCGCTGAGCGCGACGCACAAAAAGCCAATGTGGCCAAAGTGCGTGCCGGATTGGACAAGATGGGCATTCCATATAACCCAAATGAGAGCCATATCATTCCGGTGATGGTAGGGGATGCCAAGAAATGCAAATGGATCAGTGATATCCTGCTCGACAGTTATGGTATCTATGTCCAGCCGATCAATTATCCAACGGTTCCCGTCAAGACCGAACGTCTTCGCATCACGCCGGGCCCATTGCACACTGATGAAGATATCGCCCATCTGGTGCGGTCATTGAATGACTTGTGGTCCCAATGCGCCTTGGCGCGGCAAGTGGCGTAACAGATATTACAAATTCCTCCCCGAACAAACTAAAGGCGGCTTCTGTTTCAGAGCCGCCTCTTTTTTCGAAACTTGCGAGTTCAGACGTTGGTTGGTTTTGCCACAGGAACTCTCAATTGAGTTCAGACACTAGACAAAGTCGATGTGTTTGTTGAACGGCATTTCACGGATGCGTTTTCCTGTTGCCGCAAAAATAGCATTGGCAAGGGCAGGAGCTGCGGGCGGCACAGGCGGTTCGCCGATCCCTCTTACCTTTTCGCCATTTTCCAAACCTCGCACTTCGATCACCGGGCATTGATACATACGCATGCCCTCATAGGCGTGGAAGTTCAATTGTTCGGCCATCCCGTCAGAATAGGTGATTTCACAGTTCATGGCGTGGCCCAAACCCCAAATGACACCGCCTTTGACCTGGTTTTCAAAATTCACCGGATCAATGACTTTTCCGACTTCTGCCGCTACAAACACCTTGTCAATGCGGATGCCGTTTTCGGTATTGGTGACTTCGACCACTTCGGCTGCTGCGGTTCCAAAGGACATGCAAAAGGCAACGCCGCGTCCTTTGTTCGGGCCAAGATCACTGCCCCAATTGGACATTTCGCCAACTGCCTCAAGGGTCTTGCGGGAAGGCTCATGCCACATCAGACGAATACGCTCTTCCAGCGGATCAGCGCCAGCAGCGTGGATCAGTTCGTCAAGGCCGCAATCATGGAAAAAGCCGTTTGTAGAAGCGCCAACGGAACGCCAGGAACTGATTGGAGCCAATTCGGGTGCGCGGTAACCCGATACGCGGTAGTTCTCAATGGCGAAGGGCTGTTCCCAAGCGCCGGCCATGATCTGGGCATCTGGACCGGGAATTGGCAGACCCTGACGACCCATCTGGGAGGCAATCACCGATGGCATGGCAATCGCAAGGTCATAGGTCTCCACCTTGCCGTCTTTTACTGTGCCACGGGCCTTTGCCATGGCGATCTGGCGTGGATAGTCGTGGGCAAAATCTTCTTCCCGGGTATAGGTAAGTTTGACCGGAACATTTTTCATTTCCATGGCCAGTTTCGTTGCCAGTTTGACCACATCATCCTCAAGGCGGTGGCCGAAGCTGCCGCCGCCGTAAAGCACATGGACATGGACATTTTCAGCATCAATGCCAGTGAGTTTGGCAACATTATCTTGCACAAAACGGGGTATTTGGGTGCAGGTCCAGATATCCGCGCTTGTGTCGCTGAGTTTGACAATGGCGCTGATCGGCTCCAACGGCGCATGGGCCAGATAAGGCGCGCGATAATCCGCCTGAATGGCGCTGCCTTCGGCAAGAGCTGTGATTGCATCGCCATCATCCCGGGTTCTTGCGTCAAGCTGATCTTCATTGAAGGAGGCTTCCAGCGCTTTCCAATGATCGTCCATTTCAGCGGGGTAAGGCGCAATATCCCAGTCGATTTCAACAGCCTCAACGGCCTGAAAAGCCCGCCAGGTATTGTCAGCAATCACTGCAACGCCATTGTCCAAAGGAATGACCTTTTGAACACCGCGCATTTTTTCCGCATCGGCCGCGTCAAACCCTTTCATCAAGCCGCCCTGACGCGGATTGGTTCTGATAGCGGCGTAGACCATGCCATCCATTGTAAAATCAATTCCGTAGGGCAGGGTTCCTGTGGATTTTTGGACGATGTCTATCCGTTTCATCTGCTTGCCGATCAAGCGCCATTGGGACGGATCGCGCAGTTTGACCTTTGTCACAGGTTTCATTCCTGCAGCAATGGGAGCAAGCTCCATATAGGTCAGCTCGGTGCCATCGGGCAGGATGACTTTGCCGCCAGCGGTTTTGAGTTCCGAAATGTTGATGCCGGTTTTTTTAGCCGCTGCGGCCTTCAGGGTTTCGCGGGCGACAGCGCCTGCTTCGCGCAGTTTTTCGTAGCCATCTGGCACAGTGGTTGAGCCACCGGTGACCTGAACGCCAAGAAATTTCATGACAGAATCGACAACGGTTCGCGTCGTTTCAGCGGTAAAGCTGTTATCAGTCGGGCGAAAGGGGGCCCCTTCCTCGGAAAAAGCGGTGTTGTAGTAGACAGCACTTGGCATACCTGGGTCCACTGTCACCTGCTCAAGTTCCACATCCAGCTCTTCGGCGATCAATGCTGCCTGAACGGAGTAGGCTCCCTGACCAAGATCGGTGCGCGGGGTTATCAGCGTGATGCCATCGGAAGTGATTTTCACATAAGGGGTGATAGCCGCTTCGCCGTCTTCAAGATCTGCGAGAAGCGGATTTTTGCCCGGTGTTTTGTAAGCGTAAACACCAAAAGCAACGCCGCCAGTAATTGCCGCAGAGCCAACCAGAAAGGCACGGCGGGTGATGGTTTTGAGTTTTCCCATTACGCTGCTCCATTCAGTTTTTTAGCGGCAGTCTTGATGGCTTCGCGAATGAGTGGATAGGTGCCACAGCGGCAAAGATTGGATGACATGGCAAGATCGATGTCCTCGTCCGTTGGTTCGGAATTGATATCCAGAAAGGATGCCGCCTGCATGATCTGCCCGGACTGGCAGTATCCACATTGGGCAACCTGATGATCAATCCATGCGGCCTGAACTGCGTGCAAGGCGTCTGGCGTGCCGAGGCCTTCAATGGTGGTGATTTCGCCATCGACATCGCCAACGGCCAATTGGCAGGAGCGCACAGCCTGACCATCCACATGGACTGTGCAAGCGCCGCATTGGGCAATGCCGCAACCATATTTGGGGCCGGTAATGTTCAACTCATCGCGTAAGACCCATAATAGGGGCATGTCGCTTTCGACATCCACTTCATACAGGGTTCCATTGACTGATAGTTTCATCCAAGCGCCTCATAAAGATAAGAAATTTACTTTCTGACAATATTCGTAATTTTGTTATATTGTCAACTATTGTGTATCCGGTTATAATTTAATCCTGTAGTCTATTATTACAATCTGCCCAGTTCCGCCCGGAGACAATTTTTGCATACCCCTATAAAGACCAAGCCAGTTCAACAACCAGTCATGGAAGAAAAGCGAAGGCGCATATTTGATGCCATGCATGCGCTGGTGCAGCGCTATGGCTTTTCGCGGGTGACTATGGATGATATTGCGAAGGAATGCGGAATGTCGCGTCCGGCGCTCTACCAGTTTTTCAAGAACAAGCAGGATATTTATCGTGGTATTGCCGCAGAGATGATGGCAGAATCCAAACGCATCATTGCGTTGAATCTGGGTGGTGATGCCGCCCTTGATGAACGCCTTTTCGGTGCCATCAAATTGGGCATTCTTGACATGGTGGCTGAAATGGAAGCGACCAGCCATGGGGCTGAATTGCTCGATTTGAAGAGTGACCTATCGGGCGATATCTTGGCCGAGTTTGGCGATGAGGTCATCATATTAATCGCCGCAACTTTTGCCCGTGACGGGCGAAAATTGCCCGTGAAAGCAGAAACCATGGCGGCAAATCTGTTTTTCTGGTTGGAAGGCATGAAGCAACAAATCAAGGAGCCAAAAGCCCGCGAGGCCGCGCTCAAGGGCTTTGTCGAAATGCAGATTGCTTCAATGGGTAACCAACAGGTCTGAGGGACTATCGCGCCATCGCGTGATACTCATCGTTCGGCTGCTTGTCTGTGGCCGCGCTCATGCGGTTGGTCATGTTGAAGAACGCTGCCACTGCTGCAATGTCCCAAATCTCGCGATCTTTCCATCCGGCCTCGCGCAGAGCAGAACGGTGTTCCTCATCCATCAGTTCAGGGGATTCGGTAAGGGTCCAGGCAAAATCGAGCATGGCTCTTTGCTTCTTTGGCAACTCCGCCGTGCGATAATTCATCACCATTTGCTCGCCAAGTTTTGGATCGCCAGATAGCTGGCGAACTGCCGCGCCATGGGCTGTCAGGCAATAATAGCAGCTATTAGCCGATGAAACGACGACGGCGATCATCTCGCGTTCCAGTTTGCTAAGACCGGAGTCGCCCAACATCAAATCGTTGTACATCTCGGTGAAGGCGGCAAATTTGGTGGAGTGCCAAGCATAGGCCTGCAGAACATTGGGAACAAAGCCAAGCTTCTCTTGCGCTACGGCAAGGTATTTTGCCTGGCGTTCGGTCAGGGGCACTTCAGACTTCGGCATGTTCAAAGCAACGATCGGTTTTGTTTTTTTCAAGGGCATGGAACTTCCTTTCAGCTTTTTGCAGGGTAACATTTTGTCATGAATTTTGAAGAATAAATTCTGCCCAATTGTTTGGAGGGAATGACATGGCAATGGAATCACTTTAGCCAAGAGCATTGATATTCGAAAAGGTCCTTCACATGATTGAAAAAGTCCCGGCCAAAAAAGTTTCCGGCAAAGTATCAGCGATTTATAAAGCGTTGGGGAAAGACTTCGTTTCCCAGCCCGCTGATGAGCTGTCCGTTTCCCATGAGGGAATTGCGAATGATTTTCATGCGGGGATCAGCCGAAAATCCGGTGGGCGTGAGCCATGGTATCCGCGCGGAACCGAAATGCGAAACGAGCGGCAGGTTTCCATTCTTTCCGTTGAAGAGCTGAAGGATATGGCCTCGGCAATGGCTATTGAAAAACTGGATGCGGGATGGATTGGCGCAAATCTTGTTCTTGATGGGATTCCAAATTTGAGTTTTCTGCCACCGCGCACCCTGTTGTTTTTTGAAGGCGGCGTAACGCTTCGGGTCGATGGCTATAACGCGCCATGTCGTTTGGCGGGGGGCTCTATTGCAAAGCATGTGGGGGTGAGTGCGCCAGATGGTGACTTTACCAAAACGGATATGGCCCTTGAGTTCAAAAACGCAGCCTATATGAAACGCGGGCTGGTTGCCTGGGTTGAAAAAGTAGGCGTTATCAAACCGGGTGAAGCTGTCACTGCGCGAATTTGGGAACAGTGGATTTATTAATCTTGGTGATGGATGTTTTTGAAGCGTAAGGGATCGTATCGAAGACATAGTTAGCCCCATGAAACCTATCGTCAGGCGTCTGTCTCGTTTTCTTCGATCTGTCTCAAGCTGCCCCATTCTTCCAATTTGTTATTGATGGCATCCAGCACAAAATGCCTGGCCGACTCGGCATCATAGCCTTCCTCCAGCAGTGCATCATAGTCTGTGTAGTTGTGCCGGATATGGGTTGTCGTTGCCTGCCAGGCGACGATGCTGTCAGGCAGGTGACGCAAATGGCCTTTTGCAGCAATTGCCTGAATGTCCTGAAAATCAGCCAGCGTTACTTTTGGCAGCAATTCGCGCAGGGTTTTGGTGAATTTGCCGCCGGTTGTTGATCTGCGTTTGCGCATCATCTGCAAAGGGCCTTGTTGCTCATTGGTTGCTCAGAAGTTGTTTTGGTCGTTGCATTCATCAATGCGCAACGTAACGGAAAATATCGCTTGCAAAATTAATAAAATGATATAAAGATATGTTTATATCGTTTTTGATTGATCATTCAGCATAGGAAAATCAGCAATGCTGCGCAAGACACAACTGCCTTTGGATTTGACAGTGAATTTGCTGAAAGCAGCTGGTGAGCATACCCGTTTGCGCCTGTTATCTCTGCTGTCCCACAATGACCTGACTGTTTCCGACCTTATTGATATTCTTGGGCAATCCCAACCGCGCATTTCGCGACATTTGAAATTGCTTTCTGAAGCAGGTTTGCTTGAGCGTTATCAAGAAGGCGCCTGGGCCTATTTTCGCGCGGTAGAAGACGGTGCGCCTGCGGAGTTTGTTGCGTCTTTGTTGAGCCATATGAGCGAGAATGATCCGCAATTGGCGCGGGATTTGGAGCGGCTGCAAACGGTTCGCGCTCGCAGATCTGCCCAGGCGGCGGAGTATTTTTCGTCCAATGCGGCAAGCTGGAACACGATCCGTTCTTTGCATGTGGATGAAAGCCAGGTTGAAGCAGCAATTTTGAAAATGGTTGGCAAGTCCAAGTTCCAGACTTTACTGGACCTTGGTACCGGTACAGGGCGTATTCTGGAGCTGTTGCGCGATCTTTACATCAAAGGCGTTGGAATTGATGCCAGCCGCGAGATGCTGGCAATTGCCCGCGCGAACATCGAAAAGGCTGGTCTGTCAGGCGCGCAGGTCCGCCAAGGAGATCTGATGAACCTGCCGACACCGGACGAGGCGTTTGATCTGGTGACAATCCATCAGGTTCTGCATTATCTGGAAGATCCTGGTCGGGCGATCAAGGAGGCTGCCAAGGCGCTTAAGCCCAGTGGGCGCCTGTTGATCGTCGATTTTGCCCCGCATGAGCTTGAATTCCTTCGCGAGCAACACGCTCATTTGCGTCTTGGCTTTCCAAGCGAGCAGATTTCATCTTGGCTGGAAGCGGCCGGACTAGAAGTTCAAAAAACAGAAAAACTTGCCCCGAAAACCGGGGACAACACCAATTCATTGGTCGTGACCCTTTGGCTGGCAAAAGACCCCAATCTCTTAATCGCCTGACCTCGGGTCGACTTCGCATTGTAGTGTTTTAATCGGAGAATTCATAAAATGGCCTTGTCACAACTTTCCCAAATACCCTCGAAATCCGTGAATGTGTCCTTTGAACTGTTTCCTCCGGTGAATGACGCTGCAGAAGTGAATCTGTTTGAAACCGTTCAACGGCTTGAAAACCTGTCACCCAGTTTTGTTTCCGTTACTTACGGCGCTGGCGGCTCAACCCGGGACCGGACATTGCGGACCATCAAAAAGATCAAGAGCGAAACCAGTCTGGAAGTTGCTGCGCACATGACTTGTGCTGATGCAAGCAAGGCTGACGTTGATTGCGTTGTCCGCGAATTATGGTCCATGGGTGTGACGCGTTTTGTCGCTTTGCGCGGTGATCCGTCAGGCGGAGTTGGCAGTGCTTATGTGCCGCAGGAAGACGGCTATGCGAATGCCTCGGAATTGGTGGCCGGTTTAAAGGCTTTTGCCAATTTTGATATTACCGTCGCGGCCTATCCGGAGAAGCATCCCGAGAGCGCCGATTTCCAGACAGATATCGAAATGCTGAAACGCAAAGTCGACAATGGCGCGATACGGGCGATCACCCAATTCTGCTTCGACAATGATCAGTTCGAGGCTTATCTCGAGCGGGTTCGCCGGGCGGGAATTTATATCCCGATTGTGCCTGGAATTTTGCCTATTCACCATTTTGGAAAAGTGGCCGGCTTTGCCTCAAAATGCGGAACGGGAATACCCCAATGGCTGGCCGATCGTTTCGAGGGTCTGGATGATGATCCGCAAACCCGCTCACTGGTAGCTGCAGCTGTTGCCGCGGAGCAGGTGGCAGATCTTGCCAAGCGCGGCGTGACCGATTTTCACTTCTACACCATGAACAAGGCTGAACTTCCGTTGGCGATTTGCCGGTTGTTGGGTGTTCACGAAAAGAGTCCGGTAAGCACTATAGCTGCCTGATTTATTTAAGTTTTCTTTGGTGAAAAAGCCTGCCATCCAGTATAACAAGGCCTGTCGCAATCAGCGTCAGGCCGCCAATATGCCAAGGTGTCAGCGCCTCGTTCAAGAAGATGATGCCGAGCAGAATCGCGCTTACGGGCACCAGAAAAGTTACCAGGGATACATTGGTTGCTCCGGCGCTTTGCAATATCTTGAAGAACAAGACATAGGCAAAAGCTGTGCATGGAATGGCAAGTCCCAGCACGGACCAGATGGCGATAGTTGATGGCAATTGAACGCTCGCTGCGTCTCCTGAAACCAGTAATATAATTGCCATGAAAAAGGATGATCCGGTAAGCTGTCCGGCGGCTACCTGAATAGGATCAATGCCCTTGAAGCGTTTGCCATACACCCCTGCAAATCCATAGCTGATGGTGGCGATCAAAACGCTTGCTTGCGCAAGGGCGGAGGCTTGCAGTCCACTCCACACATCACCGCCCATGAGGACTGCTACACCGCAAAAACCGGCGGTAATGCCGAAGGCTTTTCGCGGCGACCATTTTTCATCACTGGTCAAAAAGTTCGCGATAATCACCGTCCAGATCGGGGTCATGGCGTTGACGATGGAAGCAAGGCCCGAGCCGATTTCCTGTTGTCCATAAAGGATGAAAGAAAATGGAATGATATTGTTCAAAACGGACATACCTAAAATGTTCAGGACAAACCATTTGGTGATGGCGATACTCCGCCTGCCGGCAAAAATGAAAACCCAGATGGCGATGGCTGCAAGCGACACCCTCAAGGCAACCAGCGTGAGCGGGGGAATTTCCTGCACGGCAATTCGGCCAAACAGAAACGAACCGCCCCAGATGAGCGAGAGCAAAAGCAGCATCGCCCAGAGGGCAGGACTCATCTGATTGTTTGGGGCGGAGGGTTGCATTTGGATCGCTCTTGTTGGTGAGCTATTGCCATAGGCTTTTGAAAGTGAGGATGCCACCCGATTCTTGCGCGGGGCATGAGAATTTTTGACAAACGCTTTGTTTACCTCGGTGATTTAAAATGCCCCACATGAGCAAGCATTTTATTCGAAAGATCGGGCTGGAGCCTACGCGCCGCCAGGTTGTCGCCTCCGGGTCAGCACTGCTGTTTTCCGGCTCTGCCTCCTTGTTATCCGGTTGCGCAAAGGGTTCTTCCAGCCATGCCGGGCGGCGTTTGCGATCAGAAGTCTCGGCAACGCGCCTGCAATTCGATGTTCGTGAAGGTTTTGCAAAGCTCAACAAAATCAGAAGAAAGCACTGGTTGCCGGAGTTACGCAAGGATGACCGTCTGCAAAAAGCAGCCCAGGACTATGCTGATCTGATGGGTTCGCGCGGTCTCTACGGCCATGAAATCGGGCCGGGAACGGATTTCAAAACGCGCATATTCGCCGTTGGATTTGACAATTCAGCCGGAGAGAATATCGGCGTTGGTTACGGTTCTGTGGATGAGGCGTTGATCGGCTGGATGGAATCTTCCGGCCACCGCAAGAACATGCTCAAAAGTGGCTATACGATTGCAGGCCTCGCCTATGGCTTCAACACTTCCGGCATCAATCCGCGCTACACTCACTATTGGGTTCTGATCATGGGCAAAGATGATCTGCGCGTGGGGTAGGGCGCCTGGTTTCGCGACAAGCGTTAAGGCCAGCCAAGGGATTGTTTTCATTGATCCACAAAAAGCGTTGCAAAAAGGAT
>JBAUHS010000037.1:0-47901 GCA_049680405.1 Salaquimonas sp.
ATTCAGTACAATGAGAATAAGTAAGTTTCTTTTTGCGTTTAATTATCCAACTAAACATGTAGTTTTATCAAGCAATACTGGATCCTCGGGTCAAGCCCGAGGATTAACGCTGACATCAACCCGCAAGCGGCTTGACGTTTGCGTCAACTTATCCCCGCTCTAAAAACCTCCCTTATTATCCATCCCATCGCAGCGTTACTGAACTTGTTCTATTGTGACCGAAGCAATGGGGCGCGTTGCGACGGCAGAGCCTCGCCATGGTACTTTCGGGGTATCGGGTTTTAACGAGAGGAAGCTGGACGGAGGGCTTGGTTTTGGGAAACTGAAACCTGCAAGGCCCGTTGCACCGTCAGATCTACAAATCTCTGCACAGGGCATTTGGAAAAGTGCCATAATCTAAATTACAAGGTACTTCTTCGAATGCCCTGTAAGTCAGGTGAATAATTGCGAAGCAATTTTCACCGATCAAGCAACAGGTATCTTTTCGCGAAGCGAAAAGTACCGGGTGCGCACAGCTATGCCGGTTTTCCTGCTCTGTCGGCGCTCGCACAAAGCAATAGGGCAAACAACGTCGCGCCTTAGGTGAACCAAACACCCATTGTCCATGCCCCAATCCAACAAATGACTTGAACCAGTTAGCATCTCGGGTATAGCGATCTGATGCACTCTTACCTGATCTTTTTAACCTCCAATGCACGCTGGCTTATCGGCGGGTTTTTGCTGTGTTTCTTTTCGTCTTTCGGTCAAACCTTTTTCATTGCACTTTCCGGCGGGCAAATCCGCGCGGAATACGGCCTCAGCAATGGTGAATGGGGCGGGCTTTATATGGTCGCGACTTTGGCCAGCGCTTTGACGCTGCCAACCATTGGCCGGATTGTCGATGTGTTGTCTGTTTCCAAAACGGTGCTGATCGTCATTCCCATGTTGGCGGTTGCCTGTTTTCTGATGTCCATTTCAACTTCATGGGTCTTGCTTGGGGCGACGATTTACCTGTTGCGCTTGTTTGGCCAGGGCATGATGACCCATATCTCCATTACAGCCATGGGCAAATGGTATGCGGGCCACAGGGGCAGGGCTGTTTCGCTCGCCACCCTCGGTCATCAGACCGGCGAGGCACTATTGCCCATCGCCATGGTCATTGCCTTTGGCTGGCTCGGCTGGCGGGGAAGTTGGGCCGGGGCGGGAATTCTACTCCTTGTGATGGCGCTGCCATTGATTTTTATCTTGATGAGTATCGAGCGCCAACCAAGAACAACAGACAAAGAGGCAAAGCCGCGCATAACCAAAGACTGGACCCGGAGTGAAGTCCTGCGCGATCCGCTCTTCTGGTTGCTGTGCCTTGGTGTACTGGCGCCGGCCTTTATCGGCACGACGATCTTTTTCCATCAGGCCTATCTGCTGGAGATAAGAGGCTGGCCGCCTGAAGCCTTTGCCTCGGCCTTCATCGTCATGGCCTGCATGACCATTCTTTTCGGTTTGATCAGCGGTTTTCTGGTCGATCGTTTTGGTTCGCTGCGCGTCTTGCCGTTTTACTTTCTGCCGCTGGCGCTTGCCTGTTTCAGCCTTGCCAGCATCAATGAGGCCTATGGTATATTCGTTTTCATGGGCTTTTTAGGCGTTTCCTACGGCATTTCCTCAACATTGTTTGGCTCCATCTGGCCGGAGATTTATGGCACACTGCATCTTGGCAGTATCCGCTCGGTTACCGTTGCCATGATGGTTTTTTCCAGTGCCTTGGGACCGGGGGTAACAGGGCTGTTGATTGATCAGGACGTTTCCTATATCAGCCAGATTTTCGTGATGGGCGTTTATTGCCTTGCCGCAAGTGTGGTAATGCTGTTTGTATCGCGAAAACTAATTGCCCGCGTCGGGCCAAACTAATTGCCCTCGTCGGGCCAAACTAATTGCCCGCGTCGGGCCAAACTAATTGCCCTTGCCAAACCATAAACCGGCCATAACCAAATTTTAGAAGAAGTATCATGACAGTCACTGTTCGTTTCGCTCCATCCCCCACTGGAAATATCCATATCGGCAATGCCCGTACGGCGCTGGTCAACTGGATCTATGCAAAGCAAAATGGTGGCAAATTTATCCTGCGCTACGATGATACCGATCAAATACGCTCCAAACAGGAATATGCGGATGGCATTGCCCGCGATCTAAAATGGCTTGGCATTGCGCCGGATAGGGTTGAGAAGCAATCTGCCCGGTTTGAGGCCTATGCCAAAGCGACAGAAAAGCTGAAAGCAGACGGCGTGCTTTATGCCTGCTATGAAACGCCGGACGAGTTGGACCGCCAGCGCAAACGCCTTGCCATGCGCGGAAAGCCGCCGGTCTATGATCGCACAGCGCTGAATTATTCGGCCGAGGATTTGGCGAAGTTTAAAAGCGAAGGCCGCACGCCGCATTGGCGTTTTCTCATTCCAAACTTTACCGATACGCCGCATGAGCCAACCCGCACAGAAGTCAGCTGGGAAGATCTGGTGCGCGGCCATCAAACGATCGATCTTGCCTCCATGTCCGATCCTGTCCTCGTGCGTGAGGATGGTACCTGGCTCTATACACTTCCAAGCGTTGTTGATGATATCGAGATGGGCGTCACGCACATCATTCGCGGGGATGACCATGTAACCAATACGGGCGCACAAATCACTATTTTCAAGGCGCTGGGCGGCACGCCTCCAGGATTCGGCCACCACAATCTATTGACGACAGCAAGCGGCGAAGGCCTTTCAAAACGCCTGGGCTCGCTGTCTTTGCAGTCTCTTGCAGCAGATTACTACGAGCCCATGTCTGTAGCATCACTGGCAACGCTCATCGGCACGTCTGGTCCGGTGGAAGCGGTGCCAAACATGGAAATGCTGATCGAAAAATTCGACATCTCAACGATAACCAAATCAGCGGCAAAATTCGATGTGGCAGAACTTGATAGCCTGAACGCCAAGCTGGTTCATGATCTTGATTATGCTGATGTAAAAGAGCGCCTGGAAGCTGTTTCTGTTGGCGGCGGCGAAGCTTTCTGGAATGCTGTCAAAGGCAACATAAACAAAGTCGAAGAGGCTGCATTCTGGTGGCAGAAGGTTGAAAATGCCGAGCCGTTGATTGAAGCGGAAGACCGCGAGTTCATCACTCAGGCAGCTGGCGTTTTGCCTGCGGAGCCTTGGGATGAAATGACTTGGAACAGTTGGGTCAATGCAGCTAAAGAAGTCAGCGGGCGCAAGGGCAAAACTTTGTTCATGCCGCTTCGCAAAGCACTCACTGGTGAGGCCCATGGGCCGGAGCTGGCTGCATTGTTGCCGATTATTGGACGGGAAAAAACGCTGGCCCGACTATCCTGATTTCTTTGTCAATTGTATCGGACCCGTCATCGCCGCCATTGATATTTGCCATGCGTTGAAGCGTTAAACCGCCTTCAAGATTGGCTTCGCTGTCCGGGTCCATTGCGCGGTCAGCACGGAAGGTTGGTGTGGCGATTTTGGGTTGAAGGTCAGTCACAGTTTCCTGGCGTTCCGATTGGGTTTGTCCGGCGATTTCCTCAAAGCCTTGCGGCTTGCTGGCAAAACGGCAAGAGCATTCATTGTTTACACCCTTGCGATAGGCAAAAGCATTTTCGAGCGTGTCATAGGTCTGTCCCGTACGGTATGACAGAGCGGTTTCTGCATCTCCATTCGGCATTGGATGATAGAATAGGGCGGTTTCAGCGCCCGGGCACATTTGCTGGCATTGACCCGCATCTTCTTCAAATCGTTTTTGCGTCGTCGAAAATGAAATCGGGAAGTAATACCCGTCGCAGGTCCGCACACACAAGGTTCTATAAGTGCCGAAATTGCGCCCGTCATTTGGGTTGGTGATTTCAGAACTCGCTCCATCATTGGTATAGGTCTTTGTCCCAAATATTTGTTCCAGAAGAGTTTTACGTCCCGTCGGTTGGGGTTCAGCGGATGCTGATTGAGTGTTGGCGTAGCAATTATTTTGTTTGAGCGCCCGGAGAATTTTAGCGCGATCCCCCCGATTTGTTTCCGCGCCACCAGCCTTGTTACGCCCTGCTATCAGGCTAACAAGATTGTTGTTCATTTTGATCAAGCTGTCATTGATGCGGACACAAATATTGGTGCGAAGAAGTTGGCAGCCATTCCTGCGCGCAGCCTGTTCGGTTTTTGTGATTTGCGCCTGTTGCTGTTGAGCAGCGCGGTCAAATTTTTGATATCTGGCGTTGTTTCGGATGCCGCGGCCAGTCTCGACGGCAGCAAGTTGCGCTTGCAGCGAACGGCATGTAGCTGATTGCTGGGCAAAGGCGATATCAAATGATGAAAACGCTGTTAGAGCTAAAGATAGAATGATACCAGCTGCCAAACGGATTGGTGCACTGCTAAAAATCAATTTATTGCCAGCTGTCTTAGCCATCCAGGTAAAATTTCCCTACATCCATCCAATTTCTCAGGCAATCTCCCGAAAAATCGATACTGATCCCAATTCCCACAGGAATTGAGTGATCCCACGGTACTTCCATACCGCAATAGGGTTAACGAAGCCTATCTTAACCCACTATAAGCCATTGATAAGGCAAGGGGGATGAATAGATGCTGAACGGGCGAAATCGGGGCATGCCCGTTTCCAAGTTCCGTCAATCACTAGCAACATCGATTGCTTCAACAGCGGCAATTGCGCTGATATTGAACACTCCGCGCGAAGTGACCGCTGGAGTAAGCACATGGGCGGGCTTGGCAGCGCCAAGCAGAATCGGCCCGACTTGCAAGCCATCCGTCATTTGCTTGGCAACGGTGAGGGTGATATTGGCCGCGTCCAGATTTGGGAAAACAAGAAGATTTGCCCGTCCCTTCAGGCGCGATAGCGGCATCACCTTGTCCCGTATCATTTGTGAAAGTGCCGTATCCCCATGCATTTCGCCATCAACGGCCAATTCAGGATCAATTTCGTGCAGTTTTTCAGCTGCTCTCCGCATTTTCAACGTGGAATGGGTGTCGCGAGAGCCAAAATCAGATAAAGACAAAAGGGCTGCTTTTGGGGTAATGCCGAATTGTTTCATGGCGTTGCAGGCGAGTAGTGTCGTCGCCACGATTTCTTCTTCAGTCGGATTCTCCCGAACATGGGTATCCGTCATGAAGATTTCTTCATTTTGGGTCAAAAGCAAACTAAGACCCGCAAGCTCGGTAACGCCTTCCTGAAAGCCGATAATCTGGCGGACATATTCCAGATGGCGTGAAAAACGCCCTTCAAGGCCGCATATCATTGCGTCTGCATCGCCTCTCAAAACGGCAAGAGCAGCAATAACGGTTGTATTGGTTCGCACCAAAACCCGCGCGGTTTCAGGTGTGGTGCCGCGTCTACCGGAAAGCCCGATATAGTGGTCTACATAGTCATTGTAGCGCGGATCGCGTTCGGGATTGATGATCTCGAAGTCTTTATCAACTTCAATTTTCAGACCAAATCGCTTTAACCGGCGGATAACAATGTCAGGTCTTCCGACCAGAACCGGGAAAAACGCTTTTTCTTCAATACCGACTTGCGCCGCACGAAGCACTCTTTCATCTTCTCCATCTGCATAAATCAAGCGCTTTAGCTGGGAACGGGCTTTTTCGATGATCGGTTTCATGATCAATCCGGAGCGGAACACAAAGCGGGTAAGTTGGTCCTGATAGGTATCCCAGTCTGTTATGGGCCGTGTTGCGACACCACTTTCCATGGCTGCTTTGGCAACAGCTGGAGCTATACGCAGGATTAATCGCTGGTCAAAAGGTGAGGGGATCAAATAGTCAGGCCCAAAGGATGGGGTCGCTCTTCCGCCAGTCTCATTGGAAATATCTGCCGGCTCGGCCTGGGCCAGTTCGGCAATCGCCTTAACGGCAGCGAGCTTCATTTCTTCATTGATTGTTGTAGCTCCGCAATCAAGTGCGCCGCGGAAGATGAACGGAAAGCATAGGACATTGTTCACCTGATTAGGGTAGTCCGAGCGTCCGGTACAAATCATGGCGTCCGGGCGCGCTTCACGGGCAAGTTCGGGCATGATTTCCGGTGTCGGATTAGCCAGGGCAAGCACCATCGGCTTTTCAGCCATTTCGGCGAGCATTTCGGGCTTCAGCGCTCCGGCCTGGGAAAGGCCGAGAAAAACATCAGCGCCCTCCATGATATCTGTCAGGTTTCGTGCATTGGTATCTTTTGCATAGGCCTCTTTGTACGGATCCATGCGTTCCTTGCGGCCCTTATAAATCACGCCAATGGAGTCAGCGACCCAGATATTTTCGCGATTTGCGCCCAATCCAACAAGAATATTGAGGCAAGCAATCGAGGCTGCGCCTGCACCGGATGCTACAATTTTTGTGTCTTCAAGTCGTTTTCCCGCCAAACCCAGACCGTTGAGTATTGCTGCCGCCGCAATGATTGCTGTGCCGTGTTGATCATCGTGAAAGACCGGAATATTCATCCGCTCGCGCAACTTGTTTTCGATCTCGAAACATTGCGGTGCTTTGATATCTTCAAGATTGATGCCACCAAATGTTGGTTCAAGCGCAGCTACCACATCGCAGAATTTGTCGGGGTCGGTCTCATCCACTTCGATATCGAAGACATCCACACCGGCAAATTTTTTGAACAGAACCGCTTTGCCTTCCATTACGGGTTTTGAGGCGAGGGCGCCAATATTCCCAAGTCCCAAAACGGCAGTTCCATTGGAGACGACAGCCACCAGATTGCCTCTGGCCGTATAATCACGCACCACGGATGGATCGTCAGCAATATGCAGGCAGGGAGCTGCCACACCGGGAGAATAGGCGAGAGCCAGATCCCGCTGATTGCCCAGCGGTTTTGTGGCTGTAATGCCTAATTTACCAGGTATGGGATAGCGGTGATAATGAAGCGCCGCTTCTTCCAGTTCATTGGAGGGTGCATAAGGTTTTTTATCGGTATCTTTTGTCATTTACGAAACTGCTTTATTAAAATGCATTTGGATTGAGGCCGCCATCAATCAGGAAATTTTGTCCAGTGATATAGCCAGCATGAGCTGAACAGATAAATGCACAAAGGGCGCCGAATTCATCAGGTGTGCCGAACCGTTTGGCTGGAATAACCGCTTTTGAAGCTGCCTCCTCGGCCTCAACAGAGGTGCCTTTCTTCTCTGAAACAAATTTAAGATTGGATCTGATGCGGTCCGTGTCGAATTTGCCCGGCAAGATTTGGTTGATTGTAACATTCTTGTCCGCCAAAGGGCGTGCCACACCGGCAAGAAAGGAGGTCAAACCAGCTCTTGCACCCGACGATAAATCGAGACCCGGAATAGCGGCGAGAACCGAAGAAGAAGTTATATTGACAATTCGTCCAAAGCCGCGCTCGGCCATGCCATCGGCGCAACGCTGTATCAGCTCAATTGGTGTCACCATATTTTGCGCGACACCTTCCAGTATTTTTTCACGGTCCAGTTCGCGAAAGTCCCGCGAAGGCGGACCACCATTATTATTGACCAATATATCAGGGTTCGGGCAGGCTGCAAAAAGCGCGTCTTGTGTTTCTGGTTGCGAGATATCCCCTAAGACGACCGTAACAGTGACACCCGTTTTTTTGCGAATCTCTTTTGCTGTTTGTTGGGTGATTTCTTCGTTTCGGCCATTCAAAAAAATGTTGCAGCCTGCCTCGGCAAGACGTTCAGCGCATGCTCTACCCAATCCGCGACTGCCAGCGCAAACGATCGCTGATTTCCCTGATATTCCCAAATCCATAACTGTCTCCCAAATCGATTTGTTCTTTTGAATACGCTAACTGTTTTCTTTGTCTAGTCTCAGGGATAAATTTGCGGGTTTTCAGGGAAAAAGCGAAATAAATTTTGACTAACTTCGAAGGTGAATTGTCTTTTGCGTAAGCTTGGTCCAAGCAGGAAGAAGAGGATTTCCAACAAAGCAAAAGGCTAGGTGAATGATAAAGATTCCATGTTTCGAAGACATTCAAATCGCAGCCAAGCGCATTGAAGGGGTGGCGGTACGCACGCCCTTGCTGCAATCGGCGCTGCTCAACGAATTGACGAAAGCGAAAGTCTACCTCAAGCCTGAAATTCTTCAGCGCACGGGGTCTTTCAAGTTTCGCGGCGCTTACAATGCGATTTCGGCTTTGTCTGATGAGGAGAAATCCAAAGGCGTGATGGCTGTATCGTCCGGCAACCATGCCCAGGGCATTGCTGAAGCGGCCAGATTATTGGGCGTTAGTGCAACAATCATCATGCCCGCAGATTCACCTGCAATTAAGCTGGCCCGGACCAAACGCTCCGGCGCCAAGGTCATTACCTATGATCGTTTCAAGGAAGACCGGGAAAAACTGGCGACTGAATATTTGGAAAAACACAATTGTGTCTTTATCCATCCATACGAGAGTTTTGAAGTGATTGCTGGTCAAGGGACAGCAGGTCTTGAGATTTGTGAAGATTTGAACGCCATGAACATTGTGCCGGATCACATGCTTGTTTGTTCCGGCGGCGGCGGGCTGACAGCCGGGATCAATCTGGCGATGCAGCATTTTTTCCCGAAGGCATTGGTCCACAGTTGCGAGCCTGACGGCTTTGATGATTATCGTAGATCCCTGGAGTTGGGCGAACGTGTTTCAAACACAAAGCTCGCCGGATCAGTTTGCGATGCGATTGTCACGCCAATGCCGGGGGAAGTTAGTTTTGCAATCAATAACGGGCATATGGGAGAAGGCTTGGTCGTCACCGATGAGGAAGCACTAAAGGCTGTAGCCTTCGCTTTCAACGAACTCAAACTGGTGGTCGAACCTGGCGGCGCTGTCGCTCTCGCTTCCCTGATCAGAAATGCAGACAAGCTAGCTGAAAAAACAGTTGTCATCACTTTGTCCGGCGGCAATATTGATCCGGAAATTCTTGCGCAAGCGCTCCAGCAAAATGCCTGATCCGGTCCAGCAAAATAATCAAAGCTTCGAAAATGCCCCGCCATGGTTTGGTCCGCGAATGTCGCTCGGCTATTCCTCGCAATTCCTTTTTGTTGGTCTCTTTCTTCCCTATTTTCCTCTTTGGCTGGCTGCACGAGGGCTCACACCTTTTGAAATCAGCACGGTTCTTTCCATGTCCTTGGTGATAAGGGTCCTGGCCTCGGGGCAGGTCATGACATTTGCCGATAAGCAAAAAGATCGGGCAAATCTATTAACCTGGCTTTATTTCGGCTCGGCTGCCTGCATCCTGTTTTTTATTCCCGCTTACAGCTTTTGGACAATCCTTGCTGTCACTTTATTGTACAATTTGTTTTTCAATCCGACCTTGCCCCTTTTGGATGCGATCACGCTTTCCGGCGTCCGCCGATTTGACGCTGATTATGGAAAAATCAGGATTTGGGGCTCTATTGTTTTCATTCTCGCCAATATGGGCGGAGGTGTAATTCTGCTTGGTTACGACCGGGAAGTCATACTTTATGCATTGATTGCTGCAATGTTCCTTGGGGCAGTGAGCGCGCTTGCCTTACCGCGAATTGGCCGCAAAACAGCCTATGTCAAATCTCTGGAAACAGAAGTCTATCGAAAATCTTTGATGACCAATAAACGATTTCTGATCGTCTTGGGTGCTGCAGGCCTGGCTCAGGCGAGCCATGCCTTTTTGTACGGATTTGGCTCAATTTACTGGCAGGCAATCGGCATGAGCGGAACCATGATCGGGCTGTTCTGGGCAATCGGTGTGGTAGCCGAGATCATCTTGTTCCAGTTTTCCAAACCGCTTTTGAAACGAGTATCTTCGACAAGTCTGATTGCCCTTGGTTGCATAGGCGGGATCATACGCTGGGCATTGTTCCCCTGGGTGGAAGGAGAAATTCTGTTCTTGCTACTGCAAATTCTCCACGGTCTGAGTTTTGGCGCAGCCCATATTGGCCTGATGCATTACATCATGGAATCCGTACCTGAGGACAATATAGGCGCGGCCCAAGGCGTTGGATATGTCCTGGGCGGTGTAGTTATGGGCATCGCCGTATTTACGTCCGGCCCGTTATATGATTCGGTTGGTGTATATGGTTTCTGGGCGATGGCAGGTCTTTGCCTGCTGGGCTTGGCATTGCTTTTTTTCGGTCGAAATACTGAAGAATACCCAGACAAAAGAACGGCCTAACCCCACAACACCGGACTTGGCGGATAAATCGTCGAGCCTGCATATCGCATGCCGGGAATTCGGTCCTTAGCCAATAATAACGGACCATCCAGATCAACAAATTGTGCTCCCTGAGCCAGTATCATGGCCGGAGCCATGGAAAGGGAAGTGCTGACCATACAGCCGACCATCACCTGGAATTTTTGTTCAATGGCAGCTTTTTTCAGCTCCAATGCCTCGGTCAGTCCTCCGGTTTTATCCAGCTTGATATTGATACAGTCATAGCGCCTGCGAAGACTTTTCAACTCTTCACGGGTGTGAAGGCTCTCATCGGCGCAAACCGGCACTATTCGTTCGACCTGTTCAAGGATATCGTCTTTTCCCGCAGGTAAGGGTTGTTCGATAAGGTCCGCACCAATCTCCTTGGCGACGGCCATATAGGTCTCAAAATTTTCAGTCGACCAGGCCTCATTGGCATCAAGAACAAGTTTTTGGTTCTTGGCTGCGTTGCCAACAGCACGCATGCGCTCGATATCGCCTTCACCACCAAGTTTGATTTTCAGGATGGATCGCTCACTTGCTTTTTGGCAATCCGTGGCCATTTTTTCCGGGGTTCCAAGGCTGATAGTGAAGGCTGTGGTGGCTTCAACAAAAGCGCATAAACCAGCACTTTTCCAAGCAGAAATGCCCGATTGTTTAGCCTCTAGATCCCACAAAGCGCAGTCTATGGCATTTCTCGCCGCCCCGGCGGGCATTTTTGTCAATAGTTCGGTTCTGGAAATTCCAGTCTGTAATACAGAACGTAAGGTTTCGATCTGCGCAGTCACACTTTCCAGTGTTTCGCTATATCGTGCATAGGGTACGCATTCGCCAACCCCTGCGTGATTGGCGGTCCGAAGCGTAACCTTGATCACGGATGCTATTGTTCTGGCACCTCGCGAGATAACGAAACTACCGGCAATTGGCCAGTTTTCAGTATCAATTTCGAGTTCAAGCCCGCTATGGGAGAGTGTGTTCATTTTGCATTTCCCGAAGTAAAAATCGCGATTCTTTCCGCAATATAGTGGCAAGTCCTTAGGAAAAGTGTAAAACTAGTGGCAGGTATCGCGAAACGAGGCGCTCGGCAGTTTTTCAGCGTTAACTGCCAATGTGTAAAGAGTAATCAAGGTCGGCAAATGAACGTCCAGCAAGGACAAAACAACGGGCAGACCCCTGCAGAGGCGCCAATAGCTTCGCTTGAAACCGCTTTGTCCGACAGCGGACTTAAGGTGATGCCAACTGGTAATTGGGTGATTTCACAAATCGCCGGGCCCGATTTGGAAATTCTCAATATCGAAAAAACGGCCTCAAGCGACAATGCTTTGACGATTGATTTACAGAATCTCAACAGCCTCGACACATCCGGCGCTTGGGTCATTGCGCGTCTTCAAGACAGTTGGCAAAGGGTTGGGGGACGCGTCACCGTTGTCAATCAATCGGACTATGCAAGCCGTCTGTTGGCCGCCGTTGAACCCGAACCCCAAGTTGTCGAGAGTGTTGCAAAGCGTGCCAACCCCTTGGTCCGCACGGCAGAAACACTCGGTAAGCTGATGTATACGCTTGGAACCGACACCAAGATGGGAATGAACATCATCGGAGCTGCTATTCGCGGTCCGCAAATGAAAATGGGCCGCCATGGCGGTGTACGCCCAACATCCATCATCCACCATATTGACCGGATGGGCATCCGCGCTGTTCCAATCGTTATGTTGATGTCCTTTTTGATCGGCGCAATTGTCGCCCAGCAAAGTGCGTTCCAACTGCGCTTCTTTGGTTTGGAAATTTGGGCGGTAGATCTTGTTGGGGTGTTGCTCTTGCGCGAAGTTGGCGTGCTACTGACTTCGATCATGATCGCCGGACGGTCGGGCAGTGCCATGACTGCAGAAATCGGATCAATGAAAATGCGCGAGGAAGTGGATGCGCTGACGGTGATCGGATTAAACCCTATTGGCGTTCTCATTTTCCCGCGCTTGGTGGCACTGACAGTCGCTTTACCCTTGCTTACTTTTCTGGCCAATATGGCCGCTTTGGCTGGGGCAGCCCTTGTTTTGAGATTTTATTCTGATGTTTCGCTAGCGGATTTTGTCTTGCGCCTGAGAAATGGAATCGACCTTTCAACCGTGTTTTCCGGGTTAATCAAGGCACCCTTTATGGCGATGATTATCGGAACTATGGCTGCCGTTGAGGGCCTTAAGGTAGAAGGCAGTGCAGAGAGTCTCGGTCGTCGAACAACTTCTGCCGTTGTAAAGGCCATCTTCTTTGTGATTGTTGTCGATGGTCTTTTCGCAATGTTCTATGCAGCGATTGATTATTGAGCCGATGATGAACCAAGCCCAAGCAAACACACATTCGCTAAATCTGAAGGCAAGAGAGGTCGTTCTTTCTGCTCGTAATATTGACGTGTCTTTTGGCTCGAAACAAATTCTCGATAAACTTGATTTGGATGTTTACCGCGGAGAAATTCTGGGGTTTGTTGGGGCATCAGGTGCAGGTAAATCCGTTCTCATGCGCACGATTTTGGGATTGAATAAAAACCAGGGCGGTGAAATCCGTTTGTTCGGAACTGATTTTCTCAACGCCAAAGACGACGAGCGTTTCGCTCTCGATCAGCGCATCGGTGTAATGTTTCAGCAAGGCGCTCTGTTTTCTTCTCTCACTGTATTAGACAATATCCGCGTTCCAATGCGTGAATATCTTGATCTGCCGGCCAAACTGATGGAAGAGCTGGCTCGCGTAAAGATCGATCTTGTCGGTCTACCGCAAGATGCCGGGAACAAACTTCCATCGCAATTGTCTGGAGGAATGGTCAAGCGTGCAGCTCTTGCAAGGGCACTTGCCCTTGATCCGGAACTGGTTTTTCTTGATGAACCTACATCTGGGCTGGATCCGATTGGCGCCGCGGATTTTGACGAGTTGATTGCCACATTGCGTGACACTTTGGGCCTGACCGTTTATATGGTAACCCATGATCTGGACAGTTTGTTTTCAGTGTGTGACCGAATTGCCGTTCTCGCCGATAAAAAGGTGTTGGTAGAAGGCGATTTGTCTACGATGCTTGCATCAAAACATGAATGGGTGCAGTCCTATTTTAGAGGCAAGCGGGCACGTCAAATCGTACTTCAAGATAGAGCCGGGTAGGGATTATGGAAACCAGGGCAAATTACGTAGCAGTTGGTTTTTTCACGATGGCGGTCATTTTGGCCAGCTTCGCGTTTATCTATTGGGTTGCCAAACTTGATAACACTGCTCCCCAAAGACCATTGAATGTACGCATTTCCGGCGCGGTGACGGGCTTGGCGGCGGGTAGTGAAGTTCATTTCAATGGCATCAAAGTAGGTCAGGTAAACCGCGTTGTATTCAATCCTGATGACCCACGTGAGGTTTTTGCCCTTACAGAAATCAATGACGATACGCCAATCCGTGAAGATACCTCAGCCACAATCGGTTCCCAGGGGCTGACTGGCGTTGCCTATATATCGCTCAAAGGCGGCTCACCAAAAGCTCAATCGCTGTTTACGCTTGCTGATGATCAAGGCGTTACGCCGATGATCAGCGCGAAACCTTCTGCAGTTTCCGATATCCTGGAAACTGTCCGGGATGTGTCCACAAAGGCAAATGATGCTTTGGGAAGTTTAAAAGAGTTTATTGAGGAAAACCGTGGTCCGGTATCTGTTACAGTCAAAAACATCGAGACATTTTCCGGGGCCTTGGGCCGCAATGCCGAAGGCATAGACAAGTTCCTTGCCAGCGCATCGGAGATCGGCACGTCTCTTTCTGCACTTGGCGATAAGATGGATGGCACACTTAAAGGGCTTGAGAAAATCGTCGCTGCTGTCGATGCCGACAAAGTCAAAAGCACCGTCGACAATGTGGAAGCTTTTTCAGCGGATCTGCGCAGGGGTGGAGAAAAAGTCGAAACAGTTGTGGCATCGGTTGATAAAATTGCCAAACAGCTTGAAGAGTTTTCCGGCAATTTGAACGTGAGCCTGACCAAATTTGACGGTGTAATGGAAGCGGTTGATGCCGATAGCGTCAAGAAAACAATTGCGGATATTCAGGAAACAGCTTCCGGCGCAAAGCAAATTGTTGCTGACGTGCAGGGGGTCAGTAAAACCCTTTCTGAGCGGCAGGGCGATATTGATTCAATCATAGCCAATGCCAAGGAAATGAGCGAGCGTTTGAACCAGTCTTCCAAGCGGGTTGATGGTGTTCTGGCAAAACTTGATGGTTTCCTGGGTGCAGATGGCGCGACAGATGTCATGAGCGATGTGCGGACCACTTTGGCGGATTTTCGATCTGTTGCTAAGAATCTTAACTCTTCAATTACAAGTGTAACGGGCGGTTTGTCACGCTTTTCCAATAGTGGGTTGAAAGATGTTCAAACGCTTATTGGTGATGCTCGCCGCGCCATGGGAAGAATTGACAGGGTTGTTTCTGATCTTGAAAGGGATCCTCAAAAGTTCTTGTTTGGAAAATCAGATGTAAGAACGTATAACGGTCGTCCTAAGCGATAACAGGCGATGAATTGACAATAAATAGACGTTTGGAAGTTGGTATAGGCTGGATGGCATTGGAATGATTTTTGTAAAACACTCAAACAAAGGCAGCATTCTCGCGCTTGCCCTTGCAGTTGCTCTGGGCCTTGCGGGATGCACTTCGCTGGTGCCAAGCCCGCCATCCAACACCTATGACTTGAGCGCTCCGCAGAGCTTTGCAGGCTTGCGCGGCGGCTCCAATGCACAAATCTTGATCCTTGAGCCTTCAGCATTGAAAATTCTCGACAGTCAGGAAATTGTGGTGAAGCCATCTTCTTCGGAAGTTGAATATCTAGCCCAATCCCAGTGGAGCGACCGTCTTCCAAAAGTGGTCCAGGCCAAGCTGATTGAAACTTTTGAAAACACCAACAAGGTTCGGGCCGTGGCAAAGCCGGGTGAAGGACTGGTGATTGACTATCAGATTGTTAGCGACATCCGCTCATTTGAAGCTTTGGTGGGCGCCCAGCGTCAGGCATTGGTTTCAATATCGGTGAAACTGGTCAGTGACAGAACCGGCAAAGTGGTTCGCAGCAAGGTGTTTACCGAGTCCGTTCCGATTTCCGGCTCCGGCAGCCTCGATATCGTCCTTGGCCTTGATCGCGCATTCGACAAAGTCGCCACCGATCTCGTTAAATGGACATTTGCTGGGGTTTGAGCGCGTAGGGTGTTCTGGTCCTGCCCCTGGCCAATACGGTGTTTTTGAAATATATCCATCTAAACACTCACTCCAAAGATGCTTCCAACCCCGGCAGTGATAGCCATCGCGGCTGCACCCCAAAATAATACGCGGGCTGTTGCGCGCAGTTTTGGTGCTCCGCCAACATAAGCTCCCAATGCACCAAGTCCAGCAAGGCAGATCAAAGTCGTGATAACCACCGTAGGGATAATCTTGTCACTCGGTGCTAAAATGGCTGCTGCAAGAGGCAAGGCTGCAGCGGCAGTAAAGGTGAGGCCGGAGGCGATTGCTGCCTGCAAAGGGTTGGCCGCATGAACTTCCGACAGTCCAAGCTCATCACGAATATGAGCGCCGAGCGCATCTTTGTTTGTTAACTCACGCGCTACCAAAGCTGCAGTTTCCGCCGAAAGTCCACGGGATTGATAGATTGAAGCCAATTCAGCTTCCTCGGCTTCCGGCGTGTCGATAAGCGCCTGTTTTTCGCGCGCGATGTCAGCGCGTTCAACATCAGACTGCGAGCTCACCGAGACATACTCTCCTGCAGCCATAGACATTGCGCCCGCTGCCAGACCAGCTGCTCCAGCTACCAAAATTGCGGTGGGACTGGGGTCTGCTGCTGCAACGCCAACGATCAGCGATGAAACCGAGACGATACCATCATTGGCACCTAACACAGATGCCCGCAGCCAACCCGCGCGATTGATATAATGCAACTCTTCATGGGCAGATGTGTAAGGTGAATTCATCCATGTCTCCTTGAAAGTGTCGCCACAGCGATTAAAATCCAGTTGCGAAATCAATTTTCACCCCATGCGCAGGAATAACCGATGGGTAACCGCGCACAACAGAAGTGTAGCAGGCTCTCAAACCAAACTTTGATGAGTTAACCTTGTGAAACTCAGCTACCCAGTCTGCCTGATGCGTGGGCCAGCATTGTATAAACCTTGCCCGTATCGGAGGTGAGATATGTCTGTGTCATGATGTTGTCGCGATCATTTTGCACGACGTCACCGAGTAGACGTTCGAAGTCCTCAATGTAACGATCTACGGCCCGGCGAAACTCAGGCTCTCGGGCATATTTATTTCTGATCTCGTCAAACGTCTGCTGACCTTGAAGCGTATAAAGACGGCGCGTGAAGACATTGCGCTCGCCGCGCTGATAGCGCTCCCAAAGATCAATCGAAGCCTCATCATCCATCAGACGTGCAATGTCCATGGATAGAGCGTTGAGGCTTTCGATCTTGTGTAACTCGTTCTGAGCATTGCGGGGAACTGTCTGCTGGTCATCGACCGAAGCGCGTTTCAGCAAGTCACTGACCCAACCGGCAGCTGGTGCAGCTTGAGTTTGCGGCGCTGGTTGACGCGGTTGCGGCGGACGCATTGCTGGTGCAGCCTGGCTTCTTGAAGACAAGATTGAATCAAGCGAAGATGCACTGCGTGGCGCGACTGGACGGGACTGCTGAGGTTGCGGCGGAGCAGGTTGCACGATTGCTTGCGGCAATGGCGCAGACAATGTGCGCGGCCGAGCGTTTGCTGCAAATCGTTGTTGCTGGGGAGCAGCAGCGGCGGCTGTATCAAGCGACTTGCCGGACTTTGAAACGATCTCTGACAGATCGCGTAAAGCTGCAATCTGATCCGCAACCACTTTGCGCATGGCGTCTGCGCTTTGTCTTGTCTCATCCGGCAGTTCAAGAACGCCCCGACGCATCTCGGCTCTGGTGGTTTCAAGATCACGCTGAACATCTTGAGAAGCTTGGCGCATGGCCTCGGTGGCCGCGGCGTAACGGGCGGTTGTTTCTTCAATCGCCGAGCCGATTTCGTTGGATACAGTAGAGCCAACCAAGCGCGAGCGCTGGGTCATTTCATCCATCGTGCGCGTCAGCATATCGCCAAAGGTCGCCATGGAGCGTTCGATCTCGTCAGTGCGAGCTGCCAGTCCTGTGGCCAGATTCGAAAGCGCGCCTTCACGGTCTTCAAGCGTTGTGGAGAAATTCCTTTGAGCTGCGTCAATCAAGCCGGTTGCCTGTTCCAGCATTCGGCCTTGTTGTTCAAAGCGCTCGGCAATACCCCCGATATTTGCAAGAAGATTTTGGGCGGATTCATCCATCTTTATATGGGCGGTTTGCGCAAGCTCGCTGGACTGATCAACATCAAGTCGTGCTTTCAAGACCGCTTCGCTCATATTGCTGGCTTGGGCAGTAATGGTTCTTTCCATGGAGCCAAGGTCGTCACCAGCCTTGGAGATCAAGTCTGCCATAGACACACTAACTGTTCCAAGGCGTTCCAGCAGGCTCGTCACATCTTCATTCAGTGTCTGGTGCACACTGCCCAAATTCATGGCAACTTCATCACCTTGGGATTTGATTTGATCCACCAGGGGCAGGGCAGTTTCATCAAGAATTTTCGATAGCTCAACAGAGCGTGCAGTCAAAAGCTCGTTAAACTCGCGCGTTTTGGTTTCCAGCATACGCTGGCTTTCTGTCAGACCTTCACCAAGCGTAGAGTTGATGATGGCCGCACGTTCGGTCAGAATTTCTGCAATTGCCGCGGCTTTTTCATCAATCACACCAGCGGTGTTTTCAATCTTGCTGTCGAGCTCCAGCGAAATCGCCTGCTGTCTGTCGGCGAGCATTTGTGAGAACAAGCCATATTTACTTTCTACGGCAGAAACGATTGTGGCCTCACCATGCGCAAGCAGGGTTCCCATTTCGCCAGCTTTTGCTTCAAGAGACGCCATCAGGGAGTTGGCTTTTTCATCAACTGTTGTAGCGACTTTGCTTACACGGTCTTCCAAGCCTTCCGCAAAATTTGCTGAACGCTGATCAAGGCCCTGGTTCAGTGATGTTGTCCGACTGGCCAAAGACGCATCCAAAGATGCCGCGCGTTGATCGATGGTCTCGTTTAATGCGTTTGTGCGGCTGGCTAATGAAGCGTCCAATGAGGCAACACGCTGATCAATACCTTCATTCAGAGAAGTTGCATGATTGGCTATTGTCGCATCAAGTGATGAGGTGCGCCGTGCCAGACTATCACTCAGGGAAGCTGCGTGGTTTGATAGGTTTGTATCGAGTGAGACAGTGTGTTGCGCAAGATTTTCGTTCAAGGCATTGGCTCGTGTTGCCATCAATTTGTCGATACTGTTTTGGCGTTGATCGAGGCCAGACAGAAGCGAGGCCGCCTTTTCTTCAACGGCGGATTGAACTGAACTTACGCGTTCTTCAAGGTTTTCAGCGAATGATCCAGATTGTGCAGCAAGATCGCTCAAAAGATCGCTGGTGCGTTTTTCCAGACCTACCCGAAGATTGGTGGTTTGCGAGTCCAGGCCCGTAAACAGAATTTCTGAACCGGAACTCAGAGTCTCCGCAAGAACAGAAGTCTTCTGTTCCATAAGGGATTTCAAGCTGGTCGCATTCTCTTCCACACTGGAAGTCAGCATTCTGATCCGCTCATCAAGAGCGGCCACCATGTTTTTGGAATTCTCGTCCATACCTTCAACCATTTGAAGGTTTTGCGCGTCAAGCCCAGTGCGAATTTCTTCTGCTTTGTGTGTTACTGCAGCAAGACCGTTTTGCATGGAAGCGGCAATATCCGCATGTTGCTGGCGCAGAACCTCTTCCAGCTTGGCCGCTTTTGTGGTGATGCTTTCGCCCACAGCATTGGTAGTTTTTTCAAGTGCCTGCTGGCGCTCAGTAAGATTGGCATTCACATCATCCAAATGGCTCGTCATCGCCTGACCAAAGCTCGACAGGCGCTCTTTCAAAGTGTCGCTGATATAGGCTGTGCGGTCATTGAGAACTTTATCAAGAGCCTCGGTGCGGCTGCCAAGCGCTTGAACAAATGCATCGCCTTTGGTGGACAATGTATTGTCGAGCAGGCTGATCCGACTGTCGAGCTGGCTCTGCAATTGTGTGCCCGTTTGATCTAGACGGGACGAAAATTCAGCAATCCTTAGCCCAATCGCATCTTCAAACTGACGGGTCGTTGCATTGCTTTGATCTTGCAGGCGTGCCGATTGGGTGTCGAGAAGATTGGCAATGGCCGACCCTGCCAGATTGATCTGTTGAGACATATCGTTTGTACGGGCTGAAAGCTGATCTTCGATCTCCCTCGTACCCTTGGAAATCTTGGTCTCAATATCAGTGCCGGAATTGGAAAGGAGCGAGACAAGATTTTGCCCCGCTTCGCTCAATGTCGCCTGAATACCCTGTTCTCGTTGCACAAGCGTTTGCGAAAGCTGGTTAGTAGCCTGATCAATCACACCCTGAATTCGGCCACTGGCAGCATTCAGTTCTTCTGTCAAACCGGTGTGTGAACCGGAAATGGAGGCGCGAAGCTTTTCCGCATGGCCAACAACATTTTCCCGCTCCGTTCCCAGGTCAACCAATAGCGTGCGCAATCTGATCTCGGAATCAGAATAGGAGCGTTGAAGGTTCAACACTTCGCCTTGCACCATAGCCTCTAGTTCGCCAGCACGGGCGAGGGCACGTTCAACGCCATCTCCCATGGCAGCGACTTCACGGCGGATGGCTCGACCAACTGTGTTGATGGAATCCGTCGCGATGCTTTCTGGCTGCATCAAACGGATGGCCGCTTCTGTCATTGAACGGGCGGCATAGCGCATTTCCTGCGCCCGGCGTACCAAGACCGCAAATGCCCAAACCATCATTACTGGAATAAAGCCTATACCAAGATACAAATAAGTCTTTGGTAACAGGAAGCGGTTAGCCAAGTCATTTGAGAAATTCAGAAACTGCGGATCGCTTGCTTTTACATAATACCAAACAACCGCGATCCAGCAGGCCGACAAAATGGCTGCAACAAAAAGGGATGCATTCGAGGCTTTCTGTTGCAGGCCGTAAACCAGTTGAGCCACGGCATCGCGGCGATCATCATTGGCCGGAACCGGGCTGGAGGCACGCATCGCCTCAAATTCGTCTTCAGCCTTTGACTTTGAAGGAAGAGATTTTTTCGGTTTTTCCGTTTTGGGCTTTTTCCCGTCAGTTGAAGCATCCACGCCTTTAAGATCTTCAGCAGCGGCAGAGAGTTTTCGCTCAAGCTCGTTAAAAACCTCGTCGTCGCTCATGGAGCCAAGGTCGGTTTCAACCAGATCATCAAATGTCAATTCAACATCCAGCGCCTCTTCCACGGCTTTGGCCGCAGCCTGCGCATCCATCTTTGAATTTGGCTTTGTCGCCATGATGTTTACTCACTACTCTTTATTGCCGCCAAAATCCGCAATTTTGGCATTTCCTCGTGTCATGCACCGTATTTTCAACCTAAACATGGTTGGTAAAACGATATAAAAACTTGTGCTTGCGAAACGAATAAACGGCGGAAATCAGCCAGTTGGGAAGGATATGAGCAGCGCTGCCCTTTACCATAAAACCAATGATGTCCCCATTCACCTTGCCGCACACGTCTCGTAATGGCACACTAACATATATTCTACAATAAAACCGCCGCGCGTGAGAGCAAATAGTTAAAACAAGGTTAAGAGAATTGTGCATAGCACAAAAATGCACGGTTTTTGAGTGTCTTGGGCAAGCAGGAAGGCAGTTTCTGCGCAAATTTCAGGAGTTACCCAATGTCTGGCGCTGAGAGCAGAATGAAAAACAGTTCAACCGTCAAGATTGATAGCGCAGCGAATTCCCAAAAACCTTCAGATAAATCGGGTGGCAGACCCAGTACGGCTCAACTCAAATATTTGAAGATGGGCCTTGATCAACCAGGGGGCAAACTGCCACTTTTTGACATTGATGGTCAGGAAATCAAACCAGCCACCATTCGCTCTTGTGTAGAAAAGGGATGGGCAGAGCCGTGGTTCCACAACCCTGTCATGCCAAACTGGCTTGTCTGTAAACTGACCGACGCCGGACAAGCGGTCGCAACACAAAAATAACCTTACGACAGAAAAACATACATTTTTAAATAGATTTTCATAATTCACTGCAATCCTGATTTTGAAAGCGATCAGGAGATGACCAATGCCAATGGCCTTAAAGCAGGATGTTTCACTAGCCCAGCGCGTTAGCGGACAATCAAAACCGATTGATCTGGTGCATTTGGGGCACCAAACTCAAGGCGATAGCTCTTTGGAATCCGAAATTCTGGGAATGTTTCAGACCCAAGCAGGTGTCTATCTGAAAATGATGAATTGCTCGGATGTTTCCACCCGCATTCGTGCGGCCCATTCGCTCAAAGGTGCTGCTCGGGGAATTGGCGCATTTGAACTTGCCGAGCTTGCAGAAGAAGTCGAGCATGTACGCCACAATGGTTATGCCAAGCTGCAAGCCGAATTGGACCGTGTTGTTACCTATATCAGCACGTTGAAAAACTGATTTCATCTTCCCATCTCCAGAAATCCAGTGATTTAAAACTTGACTCGATGGACTTAACCATTAAGTCCAATCCTAAATTCAAAACATTGATTTCGGATGACCCTTCATGCCTAAAATTACCTATGTTACCTTCGACGGAAAAAGCCACGAAGTAGAGGCCGCAACTGGCACAACCGTGATGGAAAACGCCATCAAGAATTCTGTTCCTGGCATCGAGGCTGAATGCGGCGGAGCTTGCGCCTGTGCAACCTGCCATGTGTATATTGACGAAAAATGGCAGGCAGCTGTAGGCAGCCCGGACATCATGGAAGAAGATATGCTGGACTTTGCCTATGAGCAGCAACCAAACTCAAGGCTATCCTGCCAGATCAAGGTTACCGACGCCTTGGACGGTTTAATCGTCAATGTGCCAGAGCGCCAAGCTTAGAAAATTCAACTATTTATCGATAGTTTTTAAAGTCACAATTGAAGAAATAGCGCGCCTGATTTGCAGACATTTCAGGCACTAGATCAGACTTTTTTGTAAAATACCTGACGAACATCAATATTCTCTGCCTGAAAACCAGCTTCGCAATAATGCATGTAAAATTCCCACATGCGTTTGAAGCGGTCATCAAATCCAAGCAATCTGATCTTGTCCCATTTTTCCCAGAACATTACTCGCCACGCGGCAAGCGTGCGGGCGTAATCATGGCCAAATATATGTGGCGCTTCTTCGCTGAAACCCGATTGTCGGCTCAGCTCAGATAGAGCAGATGGTGAAGGCAGCATCCCACCAGGAAATACATATTTTTGAATAAAGTCGGGATTCGACCGATAGTGATCAAAACTGCGATCGCTGATCGTAATGATCTGTAGTCCGGCTTTCCCGCCTTGCTTCAAACAATCGCTGACCTTGCCAAAATAGGTAGGCCAGTATTTCTCGCCCACTGCCTCAAACATTTCAATCGAGGCGACCTTGTCATAAACACCGGTTTCTTCTCGGTAGTCCTGAAATTTGAGATCGATTTTTTCGTTCAGACCAGCCTCGAAAATCCGTTTCTGTGCAAAGTCTAATTGTTCTTTGCTGATGGTTAGTCCGGTAAGATGCGCGTCCGTATTACGGCCAACATATTCGGCAAACCCGCCCCATCCGCAACCGATCTCCAAAACCTTGTCACCAGACCCGATGCCGGTTCGCTCAACGAGGTGACGATATTTTGCCTGTTGGGCAGCTTCGAGCGAGTTGGCACCGTCTTCATAGAGTGCTGATGAATAGGTCATGCTCTTATCGAGCCAGAGGCTGTAGAACTTGTTGCCCAAGTCGTAATGGGCTGAGATATTCTTTTTCGACCTGCGCTTGGTGTTGGTATTCATCCAATGGCGTAAGCGCTCCAGTATCGTCAGAAGAAAGCTCGACGAAGCAACTTCACTGCCGAGAGAATAGTTTCGCGTAAACAATTCCAAAAAGCTGGTCACGTCTTTGCTGTCCCAGTCTCGATCCATATAACTTTCTGCAACGCCAATCGAACCGCTGATCAAGGCCCGCCTTGGCAATTTCCAATTGTGCAGGGTAATGTCTGCATCCGGACCCTTGTTCTTCGCGACAAAGCGGTAGGTGGCCCCATCAGGAAGTGTCGCAGTCAAACTGCCATTTTCGATCTTGGTAAGTGCACCGAGGATCGATGCAACATGAACCGGAAGTTTCGCTGCGATCTTTCGAACATTATCTGCAGTAACCAACACTGTGTCGTTCGCCGATGGAACAAATGATCCATTATTATTGGCGGTAGTATTGCGCATAGTCATGACCGTGCCTCCATTCCCAACCAGATTTTCATACCGTTTTACGCTCGGCATTTACGGGTTCTTCCTTCTCCTCAGGAAGACTATGAGATAACTTATGGGCAAGTCTAGGGCGAATTTTCATTCCCATTAGCCAAAGTTTCAATGCCTCATAGTGAATTCCGGTCACAACTTTGAAGGAAATCCCCAGGGATTTTGCCACTGCTTTGAACAAATTGGAGGTCGTTACAGGCTCTTTTCGGCCAAAAAAACTGGCGGCCAGCATTGGGCCCAGTTCATCTGTCTCTAGAATTCTGAACGCCAAATCATCGCCCGGCGGCTTAACACGGAAGCGATAACGCATGTCCATATCGATGAACGGGGACACGTAAAACTGTTTGGGTGCCTCCTGGCGAATTCCAGCGGGGCTTTTTTGCCTGGGTTTTACCGGCTCAATATAGCTGTGGCTTTCGCCAAAAGTGTTGCGAACCTCATAAATCAGGCAGGTGAGTGCATCGTCCGTATCATAGCAGTAATAAACAGAAATCGGATTGAATGCGTAGCCCAAGACCCTTGGATAGCACATGAGCAGAATGCGTTTGGCTGGAGGCAATATGGCCTCAGCCATCAATCCATCAATATGGGGTCGCAGGGCAGAGCCATCCTTGGGACCAAAATCTTTTTCATGAAAACTGATTAAATTGGAGCTGTTTGTCGAAAAGATTGGACTGAGTTGATTGGCGCTCTCCAATTGGTCAATATCAATGAGTATGCAGGACATTGAATAGCTGAAGCGATGGAATACGGGCTTCATTCGCGCATGCATGACCGATCCCGAATATAGGCTCAGGGCATCCTTCAACACCGGCTGCGGGCCTTCTCGATTGTAAGTCTCAACCATGGTTTTGGATTTTAGATGGCGAACTGATCCCATGTCGAGACCTATTCCGCTGCTTGAAGTGGCAAGGGAAGCTCCGATGCTTCAGGTAACTCGTTCGTTTGATCCTGCTCAAATGGCACTTTCACACCAAGCCGTCTTACCACGGACATCGCCGATGAAAGGCCATCTTCATGAAAACCGTATTTGGTCCATGCACCGCAATACCAGATATTGTCTACGCCTTGAATCTCATCCAGACGAACCTGCGCTTCAATCGCTGCTTTATCAAATTGGGGATGATCATAACTGTAGGTATGGAATGTCCGGTGTTTGTCCGGTGCAACATCCGGGTTAAGGCTGACAAACAGCGGATATCGCTCATCGATATTTTGCAGGCGGTTCATCCAATAGGTCAGCGATAAATCACGATGGCCGTCATTGTTTCGTGAGCCAAGATAATTCCAAGAGGACCAGGCTGCCTTGCGCTTTGGCATGAGCTTTTCATCGCGATGCAGATAAACCTTATTGGGCTTGTAACCAATCGACCCAAGAATGGTCTTTTGCGCAGCTGTTGGTTTCCCCAGCAATCTCATCGCCTGGTCAGAATGCGCTCCGATCACAACTTCATCAAAAACCCTGGTCTCACCGTTTTCCAACGATAGATGCACACCATCTGCCATCTTCTCTATTTTGGTAACGGTTGATCCAAGTTCGATTTTTCCATCAAACTCCGCCAACAATTTATCTACATATTGGCGACTGCCACCTTTGACCGTGCGCCATTGCGGCCGCTCATTCACACCGTGGATAAGTCTGTGGTTATCCATGAAACGGACAAGGCTTTCGGCAGGAAACTCCAACATGCGCGAAGGCGGGGTCGACCATATAGCTGCCGTCATTGGGACAAGATAATCATCCCGCAATCTTTGTGAGAATTTTCTGTTGATCAGATACTCGCCGAATGATGAGCCGCACAAAGCACCTGTTTTGAGATCCTCCTTGCAAATCCGGTTGAACAGAAAAATCTCCCGAAGCATGAACAAAAAGCCCGGCGAAAACAGGTTGCGCCTTTGGGCAAATACTGCGCCAAGTCCTTGCCCTGACCATTCAAACTTACCTTTATCGAGGGAGACGCCGAAGCTCATATCGCTTTTGGAAGTTTCCACATTCAGATGGTCGAACAATTGCGTCAACAAAGGGTAGTTGTGATCATTGTAGACGATAAAGCCCGTATCGACCTCAATTTGCTTGCCATCATAATCGATGATAGCCGTGTTCGAATGTCCGCCAGTGCGTTCATCTTTCTCGAAAAGCGTAACATTATGTTCTTTTGACAGGGCCCAAGCTGCTGAGTTTCCGGATATTCCAGAACCAATGACTGCGATATTCTTCATTCTTCAGCTTTCTTCAGGTCTTTAAATGCTGCAAGAGCACGATCGCGTGCGCCAGCATGCTCTACAATAGGGTGAGGATAGGTTTCGCCAAGGGTGATGCCGCATTGTTTTAGGACATTGCTTGGGGTTTCCCATGGTGAATTGAGATATTTGTCTGGTAATGCTGCAAGCTCAGGAACAAATTTGCGAACATATTCGCCCCCTGGATCAAACTTGGTTCCCTGCAACATGGGGTTAAACACCCGGAAATATGGTGCCGCATCCGCGCCACACCCGGCAATCCACTGCCAACTTGCAGTGTTATTGGCAGGATCGCCATCCACAAGCGTATCCCAAAACCAGCTCTCGCCCTTGCGCCAGTCGATTAGCAAATGTTTGACGAGAAATGAGCCGACCACCATACGAACCCTGTTGTGCATGAAGCCTGTTTGCCAAAGCTCGCGCATACCAGCATCGACGATCGGATAGCCGGTTTGCCCTTTCTGCCATTTGGTCAGATCCGCCGCAGCATCCGTGCGCCATGGAAAATCGTCAAATTTTGGTTGATGGTTCTTCCAGCCAAGGTCGGGAAAGTGAAATAACAGGTGGTAGGAAAATTCGCGCCAGGCCACTTCTTTCAAAAATTTTAAACAGTCTTTCGGATTGAGCTGCTGTGTGGCTTCCACAGCCCGCAATGCATGCCAAACCTGGTAGGGCGATATCATGCCGAATCGAAAGAAAGGTGAGAGCCGAGAAAAATGCTTCTTCGCGGGAAAGTCTCTTCCAACGCTGTAGTCGGAAAGACCATCTTCCAGAAATCTATGAAGTGCCTCGTGAGCTCCATCTTCGCTGGCTTGCCAAATCTCGTTCCAGCCCGACGCCCAATTTGGCCGGTTAGGAAGCAACCCGAGATCACTGAGGCCGGTATCTTTGTATGAGGCGGATGGATTATGAGCAATAATCGCCTTTGGTGCAGGGTGTGCGGCTCGCGGCTCGCCTTTCGCTTCCAGCGCACGCCAGAACGGGCTGTAGACCCTGTAGGGGCCACCTGATCCTGTTTTCATCTTGTAGGGTTCATGAAGCAGATTGCCCAAGTAACTATGAGCCTCCACACCGATTTCCTGAAGCCAGGTTTTCAGTGCACTATCAATTTCAATTTCTGCTTTGCCATAGCGTCGGTTCCAATGAACCGAACAGGCACTTTCTTCCTTGACGATCTGCTGAATCACAAAATTAGCAGCACCTTTGTGGACTTGAAGGGTAGCGCCCAACTCTTTCAGTTTGGATGACAGACTTTCAAGGGCGTGATGCAGAAACCATTTCTGAGCTCCGCCCATTTTGCGAAGGCCATCGCTTTGCTCATCTAATATGTAAACGGCTATGATCGGCTGGCCAGACTGAACTGCATGATGCAGGGCAGGATTATCGCCAACTCTGAGATCATCTCTAAACCAGACTAGAGTGGGTTTGTTGGTAGACATTGGCATGAAATGGTATTTTCTAATCTGGGATATAGGTGATTATGAATTGAAGTTTCGATTTAAAATATTGGTCGGTATCAGGATTTAACCATAGGTCAGGTATCAATTATTAAAAAAGCTTTGTTTTCTCCTGTATTTAAATTTCAGCATCATCGCTCTATCAACTTTGATGTGACGAAATAGAGCTATGCGAGAATCGATGGTTCCTATGGAGAGAACGGGATTTCTGGGAAAATAGTTTCAATAAAAATTATTATTGTGGCTCAGATAGATTCAGGGCCCGTTTGTTCAAAAGGTTGCCTTATAAATTTGGTGCTCTTGGAGAATTTATACCAGCCAATATAGAGGCAATTAGCCTTAGAGAATTATGGTGTCATGGTCTTTGGCAACACGGCAACCGGGACATTCTTTTTCCAGCATCTTGGCTATCGCATCCAATTCATCATCCGAGCGATATGGCATGTGATGGAACCCCATCATTGCCTTTGCGCCGGATTTTGCCTTCAAGCGTGCACCTTCTTCCCAGGTCGAATGTCCAAAGGATGCAAATTTTGGAAATTCCACATCAAGGTAGCTGCAATCATAGGCGAACAGATCCACATCACGAACAAAATCCAGCAAGGTTTGGTCCTGTTGATTAATGGCGTGGGTGGTATCCGTCACAAATGCAAAGCTGCGCCCGTCAAACAGAACCTTGTAGCCAGTCGCGCCGCCCGGATGCATTAAACGGGTGGTTTCAACCTTGATGCCGCCCCCCAGATCAATCGTCTGATAATCCTGTATTTCTCTGTAGTGGATGGTTGAAAGAAATTTTTCCTGCTTGATCGGGAAATACGGCTCTTTCATCAGGCCATCCACAATGTCTCTTGTATGGCGGATCCCATTCAATCGTCCTGCCCAGAAATGGGTGGTGAAATTCTGGTTGTAAAAGGGTTGAAAGAACGGAATGCCTTCCACATGGTCATAATGAGCATGACTTAAAAAGAGGTCCATTGAGGTAATGCCGCGATCGATCAGATCATTCCCCAGCTGAATGATTCCCGATCCAGCATCAAATACAAGGATACGATCACCACATTGGACTTCTACGCAGATCGTATTCTGTCCATATATGACCTCGTTACAATCTGACACCATCCGGGTGCCGCGAACCCCCCAGAACTTAACTTTTAATTCTTGTTTCTGGCCTGATACCGGTTGTGTCATTTATATGCGTCTCAGGTTCCGTCCAAAGGGCCAAGCCCACCTATTGAATAATCGAGTTGTCTTTATCATCGTATTTGCCAAACAAACACAGTCAACTGTCACTTTAGGTATCATTTTGACGATAAATATCTACTTTCTGGCATTGATTTAATGATTCTTGGTTAAACGACTGGACTTTAAATTTTTTCCGCTATTTACAAGCCGAAATAATGAGAAGATTGACCGGGATTGGAATTACCATGGCGCTTTATACAGCAAGGCCAAATGACGGAGCGGTATGGATTACCGGAGGCAGCACAGGAATTGGCGCCGAAACTGCAATTCGTCTCGCCAATGAAGGTTTCACTGTCTATGTTTCTGCTCGCTCGAAGGACGATTTGAAAAAGTTGGCCGATGGCTATTCAGGCAAAGGAAAAATCAAGGCGTTACCGCTAGATGTAACCAACCGACAAGATTGCCAAAAGGCAGTTGATCAAATTATTGCAGAAGAAAATGCCATATCAATTGCGATGTTCAATGCTGGCCTGTTTGAACACATGTCCGGTAGCAATTTGATGTTGGATAGTTTTGAAAAGACCTTTGCCGTCAATTTTTCCGGGGTAGTGAATTGCCTTGTGCCGGCTGTCGATAAAATGAAGGTAGCCGGCAGGGGCCATGTGATCGTTGTTGGCTCTGTGTCCGGCTATGCTGGGTTGAAACTTGCTTCTGCCTATGGAGCTTCGAAGGCCGCATTGATCAATATGTGCGAGTCGCTGAAATTCGATTTCGACAAGATCAACATCAAAATCCAGTTGGTAAATCCAGGCTTTGTTGATACGCCGATGACAGAGCAGAACAAATTTCCCATGCCATTTCTGATGCCTTTGGATAAAGCAGCAGATCGTTTGGTCGCCAAAATGAAAACGGATGCATTCGAGATTACATTCCCGCGTCGCTTTACTTATCTTCTCAAATTTGCGAGCAGTCTGCCTTATTGGCTTTATTTCCCGTTAATGGGGAAAGCTACATCTGGCGGAAAAAAATAACGCCTTCTTTTTGATATGGCGATGTAATGGTTTTTAATCCTTTCGAACCTTTTGAATGGCAATTGGCCCATGGCAGGAGGCTGACCCTTGGGCCGAAAGCCCATTTGATGGGAATCTTGAATGTTACGCCCGATTCCTTCTCCGACGGGGGCAAATTCGGCGGCATGGAAATGGCTCTAAAGCAAGCCAGAAAAATGCACAGGGCAGGGGCTGCGATCATAGATATTGGCGGGGAATCTACACGTCCCGGTGCCCAGTCTGTTTCGCCGCTGGAAGAGCAACGCCGCATTCTTCCGGTTATCGAAGCGCTGGCAGATGACAAGACCGTGATTCTATCTGTTGATACCTGGCGCGCCGAAACCGCAGATTTGGCTGTAAGGGCTGGCGCTCATATCATCAATGATGTTTGGGGGTTTCAAAAGGATCCCGCTATTGCTGCGATTGCTGAAAAACACTCCGCCGGTTGCGTGTTGATGCATACAGGAAGAGATAGGGTCAAAGATTCCGATCCGATAAAGGATCAAATCAGTTTTCTGGAAAACAGCAAGAAAACAGCCTTGAAAGCCGGAGTGTCGCTGCAACACATTGTGCTTGATCCCGGTTTTGGCTTTGCCAAGGACGCAGTAGAAAATTTGACCGTTCTGGCGTATTTGGAAAAACTATTCGCCTTGCAATGCCATATCCTGACGGGAACATCGCGCAAACGCTTCATCGGCGAAGTGACCGGAAGAAGTGTTACACGTCGTGATGTTGGCACAGCGGCGACAACAGTGGTCGCTCGCATGAAAGGCAGCTCTGTATTTAGGGTTCATGATGTGCCAAAGAACGCTGACGCGCTGCAAATGGCAGATGCAATCCTCAAAGCACAGGGTTTCATCGCCAATTGATGACAATGAACTGGACCAAAGGCCAAGAATTTATGACCATGTATACAATCACCTTGCGAAACTGCGCATTTTTCGCGCGTCATGGCGTTTACAGTGAAGAAGAAGTGTTGGGTCAACGCTTTTTTGTAGACGCTGTTTTGGAAGTGGATGGCGGCAACTCGTTGAAAACCGACGACCTTGAAGGCACAGTCGATTACGGCAAAGCATTCAAGGCAATTGAACGAGTGGTCATGGGCAAGCGCAAATATCTGATCGAAGCCCTTGCCTTGGAGATTGCCACGGCTCTTTGCAAAAAATTCAAAATGATCAAACAGGCTGAAATCACCGTGCGCAAACCGAATGCCCCGGTACAGGGCGTGTTGGATAATATTGAGGTGAAGATTGTCTACCCTCAATAGCAGTGAAGAAGTGACCTCAAACTCCAGAATTTTCTACATCGGATTGGGCGGCAATGTCGGTGACGTGGTCACATCCATGCTGCAGGCATTGAGCGGCCTTGATGAGCATCAGTATATCAACGTCCTTGCGAAGTCGCGCCTCTATGAAACGCCGCCTTGGGGCGATGTTGATCAGGATGATTTCATCAATGCCTGCGCAAAAATTCAATCGAACCTTGAGCCGATCCAACTCCTAAAGGCCATGAAAAATCAGGAAGCAGAGCTAAAACGCGAAAAGACCAGAAGATGGGGGCCCAGAACCATTGATCTTGATATTCTGATTTGCGAAAATCTGACATTCAAGAACGAAAAACTCGAAATACCTCATCCCAGAATGCTGGAACGAAGTTTCGTTTTGAAGCCATTACTGGATATCGCGCCTGATTTGCAAATTGCAGATAAGGCAATCAGGGATTGGCTGGAAACATGCGATCTTGAAGGTATCAAAGAACTACCAGACCAAAAGGGCTGGGTGTCTGGTTGAAAACTAAGATTTAGCCGCGTTTAGCTAGGTTTGGACCGTCTGTGCGATCGAGACGCATACCAATCACCGGAACCAGTTTTCCGTCCACTCTCACCGAAATCGTCATTTGCATATGGTTTTCATTGGCTTTGCTTGCGACCAATACCCCGCGCAAATCCTTGCGTTTGATGTTCACAACAAGCTTGTTGGAGCTGTAACGCCCACCAATAATGTCCATGCCTTCTCCAGCTTCGCCATCAAGGAATTTTCCGTGATATCCGCGTGACGCTTTCTCAATAATGGCATTCATCGGTTGAGCGAAAACACCAACGCGGCAATAACCGTCAATTTTCATGCCCACATTTTTAATTGGGTTATCTCCGCTAAAGACACAGGTGAATTTGGTGCCTTTGTATTTTCCGGCAACAATTTCTCCCGGGCCTGACCATTTTCCTTCAACTGATTTGAAAAATTCGCTTTCATTCGCAAAGGCCTTGCTGCCCTGGAATAAAACGACAAAGGAGAACATGATTACTAATAGGCGCAACATTGCGGAGCTTTCGGTTGAAAAAGTTTAGATAACGGAATGTTACTCAAAATGGTTAATCAATTCCTCCCAATCATTGATCACATCATGTTACAGACCTGAAAACTATCTTATTTTTCGCTTTCTTGCACGTTTTTCTTGAAATTAGTCAGTTCCGTAAGAAAGTCGCTGATCCCCGGGCGCCGCTCAACGTCAAATTTCAACGGTCTGCAAACATCAATTGCAGCGATACCGATTCGCGCTGTCAGCAGTCCGTTGACTACGCCTTCGCCCAAACGTGCCGATAGGCGGGCCGCAAGACCTTGGCCTATCACCTGTTGCAACAAACCATCCCCAATCGCGATGGTGCCGGTTGCCGCCAGATGCGTAACGACTCCACGGGCAAGCCTAAGCGAACTTAGAGTTCCCGGACGCCCGCCATAATGCTCGGAAATTCGCCGGATCAGGCGCATGTTTTCAAATAACACGAAGCCGATGTCTACCAAAGCGCGTGGACTTACGGCCGTTACGACAGAGACACGTTTTGCGGATGCCATCACCATGGAACGGGCAGTTTTATCCAGAGGAGCCAACAAATCGCGCTCGACCAGATGGATAAGATCAGCACCATCGAGAATGTCTTGGCTGTGTTCGCTAAGTTTTGCCCTGCCATGGGCCGTATCAAATCTTGCAGCAAACAAACTAATAATATCCTTGGAGACGGACCGGGCTTCTTTCAGGTTATCATTTTCTACAGCGCTAGCCCCTCGCATTCTCAGTTTCTCAAGATTTCGAAGCCTCGCTATTCCCCAAATCTCGCGCAAGACCAAGGCAAGCAATGCAATTGCGCCAATTGCTGTCAAACCCAGTGCTGCCCAGCCAAGCCAGTCATTTCGGCTGAAAAGATTTCGGATCAACTCATCAATTGCCAGTCCCATGCTGATCGCAAAAAGCATGCTGAAAGCCGCAATGGCCAGCTTGCCCCAGCCAAAGCCCCGCTGTATCGGTTTTGACGGCGGCGGCGGGGTTAGCTGCTCTATATCGCCATATGCTTCATTCACCGCATCATCGCTTTGAAGAATAATTTCCTTTGTGACTTTCATGGATTTTGGCCTTCGCGGTACAGCTTTTGCCTCGGCCTTTGGCGATGCTGTTTTTTCTTTGATGTTTTCACCAGGACGATCAATGGAAAAACTGCGGGGGCCACGTATGCTGCCAGATTTCTTTTTGCTGGGTTCGCTCATGCCAATTTGTCTCCCATCAGGAACTGCATCGCTCTGTCGAGGCGGATATGAGGCAGGGTGACTTCGAGAGAATTGCCCTTGCGCTCGGCAACAGGCGGACGAAACCGAACAAATCGCAAATCGACCTCTGGATCGTTTTCAAGATTATTGTCAAACAAAGGTGCCGGGTCCTCCGGTAGATCACCGGGAAAGATAGCGGTTTCGTCCTCGCCATTGAATGTTTTTCCGTCGATTTTCTCACCCTTGATTGGGGTGCCAAGGATAACCGCATATTCTTCACCGTCCTGTTTGATAATCGCCTCCTTTGTCGCCCGAACGGCTGCAAGTGCTACCACATCGACTTTGGCTCCGGAATATCGAGCCCTTTCCACGGCCTTTTTAACCAAGGCGGATAAGAGCTTTTCCATCCGGTCATGGTTTTCATGGTGCAGATGGTCAGCCTTGGTAGCCGCAAACAGGATGCGGTCGATCTTTCGGGAAAACAAGGATCCCAACAGCGAATTTGAACCGGTTTTGAAACAACTCAAGATATCAGACAGGGCATGCTCCAGATCGAGCAAAGCATCAGGCCCTGCATTGATTGCCTGAAGTGCATCCACCAAAACAATTTGCCTGTCCAGACGCGCAAAGTGCTCCCGGAAAAAAGGACGGATCACAACAGACTTGTATGCTTCAAAACGCTCTTGCATCATTTTATGCAGGCTGCCTTTGGTTGCGACAGAATCAGAATTGAGATCAAGCGGGCTGAAGGTAAGAGCAGGCGACCCCTCAAGGTCTCCGGGCATCAAGAACCGGCCCGGCGGCAAGGTTGAAAGTGCAGTCTCGTCCTGACGGCATTCGCGAAGATACTCGGTAAATTCTTCAGCCAGCTTTTGGGCATTCGATTCTGTCGCTTCACTTAGCGGGTCGATTTTTGCCAGCGAAGCAAGCCAGTGCTTGGAAAGCTTTTCGCGGTTCCCCAAGCGGGCAAGGGCAAGCGCCTGTGCGCTCCATTGCTCAAAAGTCATTCCGAGTAAGGGCAGGTCCAACAGCCATTCGCCCGGATAATCCACGATATCAAGATTGAGGGTTCCTGATCCAAAATTGCGTGACCAGCCTGAAGCAGATTCAAAATGAATGGCAAGCCGCAATTCGGAAATTGCCCTCGTGGAATCAGGCCAGATGCGTTTGTTCACCAATGCATCAATATGTTGCTCATACTGAAATCTGGGAACATTCATGGAGGGTTGCGGCTGCAACTCTGCCTTAGCAATCCTTCCTCCGGCATGTGCCTGAAACATCGGTAGGCGACCTTCATGCAGCAGATTGTGAATGAGGGAGGAAATGAATACGGTCTTACCAGCTCGTGATAGCCCTGTGACACCGAGGCGTAAGGTTGGTGAAAATAGATTGCTTGCAGTGTCTTGAAGATTATCAAACGCGATCAGCGCTTCATCTGTAATACTCGTTATGCTGGCCAATCGCCCATTCCCTCATATTCCCCAGATAGATTCCACGGTCACCTGATATGAAATGGGGATTTAATTGCTGATTTTAAAGAGGAAACCAAACGCTTCCAAGTATAATCACCCTCAAGACTTCACGCGTCATAGCGTTGTGCAGCTCTTGGTATGTAAAAATCGGCCAGTTTGCCTGTGCCTTCTTTCAGATCGCTCCACTGCTCAATATTAAAGTCAATCGCAGCCATGGCGCCTGCTGGAAACGAACTGGAAGCTGCAAGACTTCCTTCAATATCATCAGTGGAAAGCAGCATACTCACTAAACTGGCACAGGTTGGGTTATGGCCAATCAGCATAATGTCTTCAGAGTTTTCGGTTTCCCGAACTGTATCGAGATACTCGTCCATGAAGCCGGAATAGAAGCTTGGAACAAATTCGATGGTCGGGGTGTTGGTAAAAGACTTAGATATTCCCGCGAGGGTAGCGCGGGTCCTGGTGGCCGTGGAGCAGTAAACTTGGCCCGGAGCAATGTTTTGTTTCCTGATCCAGCCACCAATAATCGCCAGATCCGAAATTCCCTCTTCGTTCAATTCGCGATCAATATCTCGCTGCCCGGGCAAAGCCCAGGCTGTGTTGGCGTGACGAAGGATAAATAAACGAAGCATCTTTATGTTGTAGCCCACAAAGGTATAATCAAAAAGCGGATTTTCAATTCGTTCTTATTTCTGAATCATAGATCTTCTCGCCCATCCATAAAAGATCTTCTCACCCATCCATAGATGTGAATGAAAACACGTTGTGTTGTGTTTGGACTCAATATATCGCCAGCAATGACATGATTGTTGGGATCATTCGAGTCGCTGATCTTTGTAACACTTTTGCTGCCACCCCACTGTTTAATGACCTCTTTTGTTTTGTCCGCGACAACGACAGTATCTTCGTTTGAATATATAAACAGTGCGGGTAGGGTCAGGGCACTGTAATCCACACTGTCGAGGGTTCTTAGCAGCGCAGCCATGGGGAATACAGCTGCGCTTGGGTAAGTATGCGTCCAGCCTGCTGCGTGTGCTCTGTTGCGTGGCTCAAATGAACGCTCCGCCCCCAGCAATATGGGAAGTATAGTTTCGGCAAAGGGTATGTTCATCAGCCATGTAGGAGCACCATGAATGGCAAAATTCGGTGAAATCATCGCTAGTCCTTCGATCTGCGATGATAGCTCTGGATGGGTAGCTGCCAAAACAGACAGTGAGCCGCCGGTTGAAGTGGAAATCAAGATCACTTTTTTGCCAATGCGCTTTCCAATCGCTATGGCTTCAGCGGTATCATCAAGCCAGTCGGACATGGTCGCTTCAGCCAACGCATCACCACTGCGACCGTGCCCTGTCAACCTGGTTAGAAACAAATTGGCGCCAAGCGCCTTTGCCACCTCTTGCGGGACAGGTTGGATCTCCTGCTTGGTGGCAGAAAATCCGTGGATATAGACAATCGCGACATCCGTCACAGCTTTGGTAACAGGATTGTTCCAAATGATTTCTTTGCTGACGTTGGGTTTTAAATCAGCAAATCTGGATTCTGTATCTTCAAGATATGCGTCCAGATCATCTGGTAAGTTATCCGCCTTGAAAGTGATATTTTGCGAATTGTCGGGACGGGGGCCAAACGAATAGGCAAGTACGATCAAGACCAGAATGACGCCGATGATCTTCAAAAAGCGTTTCATGAAATTTCCCCAGAACTAGAATTGGTTGCAGAAACCATCTTGGTCAAAGATTTGCAATATCAATATTGGCCCTGTTTACGACAACCCGCATGGCAAAGCCTGATTGCATTCGCGATACGCCGGGAAGGGTAGAAAGCCAGTTTTTATGGATATACTCAAAATGTTCCATGTCTTTGGCATTCACCCGAATGATATAATCGCTGGCCCCGGACATCAAAAAGCAGGCAACTATATAGGGGCAGCGTTCAACCGCCGCTTCAAACTCGCTCAGATGCTGCTCTGATTGCCCGTTCAAGGTTATTTGGATGATCGCGGTAATCGTCTGGCCAATTTTCTTGTTGGAAATGACCGCCTGATAGCCTTCAATCACACCGCTTTCTTCCAGATGTTTGACCCGGCGCAGACAGGCCGATTGTGAAAGCCCGGCCAGTTCCGCAATCTCTACATTGCTCAATCGGGCATTATCCTGAAGTGTTGCCAAAATGGTTCGATCAATCTTATCTAGCTTCATTATTCACATATCCTGCTAATGTATATCTCTTATACGCAATTTTATTGCGAATACGTAGCGTAAAACGCTGATATTTGCAAAGACATTCCAGACGATTCCGCGCTATTGGGTATTCGAGAGGAGTTGGGAGCTTTTTCGGGCCAGCAATCATTATGCACATATGCCTGGATTTTAATGCCCCTTCCGCTTCAATGGATATCAACAGGAGTTTAAATCATGCGCGTAGGCGTTCCAAAGGAAATCAAGAATAATGAATTTCGAGTCGGCCTGACGCCGGGCTCAGTTCGTGAATATGTTGCCCATGGCCACACTGTATATGTGGAAACCAATGCCGGTAGCGGTATCAACGCCACGGATAAGGACTACAAGGAAGCGGGCGCGAAAATCCTTAAGACCGCTGAAGAGGTATTTGCGAAATCAGATATGATCGTGAAGGTCAAAGAACCTCAGCCTGTTGAATGGAAACGTCTGCGTTCCGACCACATTCTTTATACCTATCTGCACCTTGCGCCAGATCCAGCCCAGACAAAGGGTCTTGTAGAATCAGGCTGTACAGCAATTGCCTATGAAACAGTAACAGATGACCGTGGTGGCTTGCCGCTACTGGCTCCCATGTCAGAAGTTGCTGGTCGTTTGTCTATTCAGGCTGCCGCCACTTCTTTGCAAAAACCAAATGGTGGACGCGGTAAACTGATGGGCGGTGTGCCGGGTGTTGCCCCAGCAAATGTCGTGGTCATTGGCGGCGGAGTGGTTGGTACCCATGCCGCGAAAATGGCGGTAGGATTGGGCGCAAATGTGACCATTCTGGATCGCTCCCTGCCACGCCTTCGCGAGTTGGATGATCTTTTTGGTGGCCGTGTGGTCACGCGTTACTCAACTTCCGACGCGCTGGAAGAATGCGTTATCGAAGCAGATGCTGTTATCGGCGCTGTGTTGATCCCAGGCGCTTCAGCGCCAAAGCTTGTAACGAAACAAATGCTGAAGAAAATGCGTAAAGGCGCGGTTTTATGCGATGTTGCAATCGATCAGGGGGGCTGTTTCGAAACCTCCAAAGCCACGACCCATGCGGAGCCGACCTATGAAGTTGAGGGGATCATCCACTATTGCGTCGCCAATATGCCTGGCGCAGTGCCAATGACCTCTTCCTATGCGTTGAACAATGCAACACTACAATATGGTCTGCAACTGGCTGGCAAAGGCCTTCAGGCAATCCGTGACAATGTGCATTTGCAAAATGGTCTCAATGTACATCGCGGCATGATTACAAATGATGCAGTTGCCAAGTCTTTGAAAAAGAAAATGGTATCACCGTTGAAGGCGCTGGAAACAGCGTAATCTAAATTAATTTCTTAAAATAAAGATTTAAATTATTGAAATTAATAGGAAATCCGCGTTGGAAACAGTGCGGATTTTCTTATTCCCAAACGGCCACCTCTTCCTCGCTCACTGCATAGGGCGAAAAACCCATCTTCTGGTAAAGTTGCAGCGCAGCAGGATGATCCAGCGTATTGGTATGCACGATCACGCGTTCAGGCGACAAATCCCAAGCCCGCTGGATAGCCGAGTTCAAGAACCATTTGCCCAAGCCGAGGCCCTGATAGTCCGGCAAAATTCCGAAATAAACGATCTCGATATCACCAGTCTCCACACCGGGAGCAAGTTCAAAATAACCTGCCGGATTTCCATTGGCATACAAAACTTCGATGTCCGTAGCCTCCGCGTGAATGATCAGTTTGAGTTCTTCATCATTCAGCTTTCGCCGCTCATACCAGTGATGGGCTTTGCCGATTTGCTCATACAAATAGCGATAATAATGGATAGGCATTTCTTGTGATTGAAGCAGCGCAAGACGCGGCCTTGATGGAACAGCTATCAATCGCGTAGGCCTCGCACGCATCTCCAGATGGGTGATATGTGCTTTAAGCAGTTTTGGTTTTTTCCCGGTCATGACGCTTCTTTATTTAGAGTGAGTGGTTAGTCCAGACCCTAGGTGTGGTTTCCAATGACGTTGTTCACGATTGAAGGTTCAATCGGCTGATTGGTGTTTTGAAGTTTATGCCACCATGTTTCCGTCGCATCTGCTCCTGTCATCAAACCAAATTCCCTCCCGCCATATCGTGTCAATTAATGAGTCCAGACCCTAGTCCCAGCGGGCAACAGGAACATCCGGCTTGCTTCCCCATTCGGCCCAGGATCCATCATAAAGAGAGTGGTCTGGATGGCCGATGGCTTCCAGCGCAAGTGAGATGATGGCTGCAGTTACGCCTGAACCGCAAGTGGTTGTGGTGTGCGCACCAAGTTGAAACCCGACCTGACGAAATTTTTCACGCAGTTCGTCGACCGGAATAAGAGCGCCATCGCGAACCAATTCCGAAGATGGCAAAGACCGTGATCCGGGAATGTGCCCGGAATGAAGGCCAGCGCGAGGCTCAGGCATTTCGCCGATAAATCGCGCACGAGGCCTTGCATCCAGCACCAGCGTTTGCTGCTTTTGAATATTGTTGAGCATATAGTCGAAGTCCTGAACATCATCTGCGTCGAACTCGATTTCGAAATGCGCGGGCTGTTTGGCTGGAGGAGGGCCTGTTTCAATCGGCAGACCAGCTGCTTTCCAAGCATCCATTCCGCCCGGTAAAACACGAATATTGTCGCATCCCATAATCCAGAAAGTCCACCAAACTCTGGCCGATGAAAAGATACCTGGACCATCGTAAACAACAACTTCGTCATCAACGCTGATGCCCATTTTGCCAGCAGCTTTCGCGAAAACATCTGTCGGGGGCAACATATGCGGCAGTCCTTGGTCCTTGGAGGCAACGTCATCAATATCAAAAAACACAGCGCCGGGAATACGCGCTTGGGCATATTCCGCTTTCCCGTCCCGGTTCATCGCAGGCAGATACCAGGACCCATCGACAATTGATAATTTGGGGCCGTTCAACGTACCTGATTGCTGGGCGGCAATTTTCTCCGCAAGCTCGTTCTGGGAAATGAAAAGTCTTTGATAGTTATCGCTCATGATAGGGGGCTTTGAACTTTTAGAATGTTGATAAACACTTCATGCCAGACTTGAGATGATTTGTCAGGACAAGTTTCAAGTTTCAACTGTACCAAACCGCATTCTGAAGCGGCGGTTCTCTTTGCCCTTGTTTTCAATCTTGGCAATGTGGATTTCTCCAACTTCCTGGGTCTCGCTGACATGGGTCCCGCCGCAGGGCTGGCTATCGATGGAGGAGCCTTCACCGATGCAAACGATTCGAATGTCCCCAAGTCCTCTGGGGGGTTTCACATTTTTGGATCTGACAATCTCCGGATTGGCATCGAGCTCGGCCTCGGTAATCCATTGGTTGAAAATGGGATGATTGGCCCGTACCAGTTCCATCATCTTTTCGGTGATGATTTCCTTGGTTACACTCACGCCTATTTCAGCGGCAGGAATGTCAAAGTCCACTCGGCTTTCAACCTCATTCACATTGGCGCTGGTGATCGGGTAGGGGCAAACGACACTCAATAAATGACAGGCTGTATGCATGCGCATCAGTTTGTAGCGCCGCTCCCAATCGATGTGGCTGATGACTGTCGCACCAATTATCGGCGGGTCTTGCCCTTCTTGGGGAACCAGCACTACCTCGTTTTTGTTTTCACCATTGACTGCTACCGCAATCTCGATGTTGGAGCCATCTTCAAGTTCCAAAAAACCATTGTCGCCGGGCTGTCCGCCACTGGTCGCATAAAAATTTGTAATATCGAGCAGAATGCCGCCTTTGTCATTGATCCCGACAACCTTGCCCTCACAGGCGGTCAGGTAAGCATCATCGAGAAAGGCTTTTTTGGTTTCCACAGCCATTTGAATTATTCCGCGGCAGGCACGTCTTCATAGGGAATATCATAGCGCGGGCCTCGTACCAACCATTCAGGCACGGGCAATTCCTTGCTCTCCAGAAATTCAGGATTATACAATTTTGATTGATAGCGCGAACCATGATCACACAGGATCGTCACAATCGTATGGCCAGGGCCTAATTCCCTTGCCAGACGCATCGCTCCGGCAATATTGACGCCTGATGAGCCACCAAGGCAAAGCCCTTCATGCTCAAGCAGGTCAAACACGATCGGAACGGCTTCTTCATCTGTGATCTGATAAGAAAAGTCCGGTGTAAACCCTTCAAGATTAGCCGTCACGCGGCCTTGGCCAATGCCTTCAGTGATCGAAGAACCTTCGGCATGCAACTCTCCAGTCGTGTAATAAGAATAGAGCGAAGCGCCCAGAGGATCAGCCAAGGCTATCTTGATATTTTTGTTCTTTTCCTTCAGGCCAATGCCAACGCCCGCAAGCGTTCCGCCAGTGCCGACTGCTGAAACAAAGCCATCGACCTTGCCGTCGGTCTGCTCCCAGATTTCCTGAGCAGTCGTTTTGATATGTCCGTCGCGATTGGCGATATTGTCGAACTGGTTTGCCCAAATGGCACCATTCGGCTCACTTTTTGCGATTTGCTCTGCAAGGCGACCCGAAAGCTTTACGTAGTTGTTCGGATTGCGATAGGGAACCGCAGCAACTTCAACAAGTTCCGCACCCATTAAACGTAGAGCATCCTTTTTCTCTTGGGACTGGGTTTTGGGGATAACGATTACGGTCTTGAACCCCAACGCATTGGCAACAACCGTGAGACCGATACCGGTATTGCCAGCTGTTCCTTCAACCACCACACCGCCTGGTTTCAAATCGCCTCGGGCAATGGCATCTTCGATGATGAACTTGCCGGCACGGTCTTTCACCGATTGACCGGGATTGGTGTATTCGGCCTTGCCCAAAATGGTGCAGCCAGTGGCTTGTGAAGCGTGAACCAACTTGACAAGTGGTGTATTGCCGATGGAGTCGAGTGTGGAATTTCTGAACATGCTATTTTCCATAGGGCCGATAGAGCGATGCCTATTGGCGGGTAATAAGGATGGGTTTCAAGAATTGAAACTAGGTCATCAGGCATGCATCCCGCAAGTCTGTTAAGCGACTGGCCCGAGGATTTGTTATGAAATGGCCAATTGGCAGGAAAACTTATCGGCAGAAAGGCGAAAAGGGAAAATTAAATTCACCTTTAAAAACTGTCCAGCCAATACATTAGCTGTAATGGCGTCAAAAACAGTTGATTCCGTCTTGGAAAAAATGGCTCCTCGGGCAGGATTTGAACCTGCGACCAATTGATTAACAGTCAACTGCTCTACCACTGAGCTACCGAGGAACATGAACTTGCGTTCGGCGAAGGCTATACAAAGGGAAATCTGATTTGCCAAGTGGTTTGGCTGTTTTTTCTGATCTTTTCTTTGGCAAAGTTTTCAAGTTGTGATTTATCAAGTGAAATTAGCGACTGACGGCAGGTTTCATACCGAAGATTAGTCTATGGTTCATGCTATTGTTAAAAATATCCGTCCGAAAGGCACTAAGGCCTTGCGCGGAATTTTGAAATCGCTTACCACGCCAGCCGGATGGCCTCGTGGCGGAGTGGTTACGCAGAGGACTGCAAATCCTTTTATTCCGGTTCGATTCCGGACGAGGCCTCCAACGAATTTATTGCGCTGACGGCAAGTTCCGTATACTTGATCGATACAAGCTAATGTTAATTTGGATCCGGATAGTACCATGCTCGATTATAAAAAAATCAGACAAAACATGGTTGATTGCCAAATCAGAACCAATGACGTGACAAACCACGCTCTTCTCGATGCATTTTTACAGGTCCCACGCGAGCGCTTTGTTCCCAAGGGTTTTGTTGAACTTGCTTATATTGATGAGGATATAGCAGTAGGCTCTAACCGCTATCTGATGGAGCCTGCTCCTTTTGCGAAACTGGCCCAGGCAGTTGGTATCGGCCCGGACGATGTGGTTTTGGATGTCGGCTGCAATAGCGGCTATTCATCCGCAGTTTTTTCCAGATTTGCTTCTGTTGTGATAGCGCTTGAGGAAAATAGTGATTTGGCAAGACAGGCTGCGACAACGCTCGACGAGTTGGACTACGACAATGTTGCTGTTGTTGAAGGTCCGCTTAATCTTGGTTATGCCTCCGAAGGTCCCTATAATGTGATCTTCGTGAATGGTGCTGTGGACGAAATTCCAGAAGTGCTTTTTGATCAGTTAAAAGATGGCGGCAAATTGATCACTGTTTTGGGGCATGGCAATTCCGCCGTTGCCAAAATGTATTCCAAATCAGGATCAGACATCAGCGGAAGAAATCTGTTCAATTGCGCTGTGGAGCCATTGCCTGGTTTCGCAAAAGAGCCTGTATTCGTTCTTTGAACCCAACAGCCTCGAATCAGACTGGCGTTTTGTGGCATCGCTGCAACGGTGTTGTTGGTAATTACGTAAATGACACGGAATTAATTTGACCCATTTGCTGCAGGGGCTAAGTTATTTCGTAAGTTAAGGGGCCAGCTTTCGCGTATGCAAATCATGCGTCGCCTGTGCGCTGCCCATCAAATAATAAATTTTCAGCTTTGAAATGCTTAACCTTTTTTTGGGATAAAGCACTAAGATGTATTGAGTTGGTGGAATATGAATAGAAGTAAGATAGCGGGTTTTGCAGCATTTTTATGTGCAACAACGGCCTTTAGTCCGATTGCCTGGGCTGAATCGCTGAGCGAAGCGCTTGCTTTAGCCTATTCAAACAATCCATCGATTAACGCCCAACGGGCGAGCACGCGTTCAATTGACGAAACTGTTGCCATTGCCAAGTCAGGTTATCGCCCTGTTATTTCCGGATCCGCTGATATTGGCAAGTCGTGGAGCAATACAAGGTCTCCTTTGGGCAGGACGGAAACAAAACTTGCGCCAGGCGGTTTTGGTGTAACGATTTCCCAAAACCTTTTTGACGGTTTCCGAACCCAGAATAATGTGCGCGCCGCCAAGGCTGGCGTGATGGCGAGCCGTGAGACACTCAGAAACATTGAACAAAACATATTGTTCGATGCAGCTTCGGTTTATCTGGATGTGATCCGAGACTCTTTGATTGCAAGCTATCGCGCTCAGTCTCTTGAATTCTTGCAAGAACAGGTGCGTTCCGAGCAAAGCCGTTTTGAAGTTGGCGAGAGCACACGAACCGATGTGGCTCAGGCAAGAGGGCGCAGAGCTGCCGCTGAAGCGCAATTAAGCCTAGCCAAGGCTAATTTGATCACAAGCCAGGCGATTTATAGACAAGTGGTAGGCAAAGAGCCGGGTAAATTGTCGACGCCTAAAGGCGTCGATCGGTTGATCCCAAAGTCAATCAATGCCGCAGTTTCTGTTGCAAGTTCCAACCATCCCGCCATCAAGGCCACCAATCATTTGGTTGATCAGGCACAGTTCAACGTCAAATCATCTGAGGGTGAGCTACTGCCGACGCTGTCTCTCAATGGTACCGCCAACCGACGCTACGATGTCGCGGAAAACACGGATCGCGACTCAGCGTCCGTGACCGCCAATTTGAACGTACCGATTTATCAGGGTGGGCGTGTTTCAGCCACCGTTCGCCAAAACAAGGAAATTCTTGGCCAGCGCAGAATTGAGGTTGATCAATCCGTTGATAATGTTCGCACAGCAGTCGTTTCAGCCTACAGCCAGTTGGAGGCAGCCCGCGCTGCAGCCATTGCCAATGGCGCCCAATTAAGTGCCGCCAAACTGGCTCTTGAAGGTGCTGTGGAAGAACGCCGAGTTGGCCAACGGACCACTTTGGACGTTTTGGACACTCAGCAGGATGTGTTGACGGCTCAAATTGCCTTGGCAAATGCCCAACGCGATACGATTGTTGCATCTTATGCTGCACTGTCGGCCATCGGAAAACTTGATGCAGCCACACTTGGTCTGAAAGTCACCCGCTATGAGCCGGAAGACCATTTTATCGCGGTCAAAGACAAATGGTTTGGACTTCGCACACCTGATGGCCAATAAGCATTGCGCCATATAAGCTGATTGGGAGACATCCTGAGCCAATCCGCAACTCAGTCAAAACCTGTGTCTCTTTATCCCTAAACCTATACCTTTTGGGCTTCTTTACCTATTATACGCCAAAGCTTGCTTGAGATAGCGATTCGTACAATCGTTTCTAAAATGGGGCAAGCTGGTTTGAGGTGGAATCGGAGTGATATTATGGCTGAGGCGGCACCAAGCGAAAGCTCAATGGAGGATATTCTTGCATCAATCAGGAAGATCATAAAATCCGATGATGACAAAAATGAGCGTGCGGTAACTTCTTCAACTTCAGAAGTGAAATCTTCTACGCCATCTGCTCAGACATCTGTTACAAATACTCCTGTAGAGCCAACCAAGGCACCTTCAGGCTCTTTGGCTGCATTGGCAGCCCAGATGCGAGACCAGACACCTTCTGCTCCTCGTCAAGCGCCAGCGCCAAGTTCAACCTCTTCTTTGAAAGCGGCCGACACAAAGCCGGATGCTTCGCCTGCCAATCCAGCCCCGACATCGCAGGCTTCTTCAAATTTGCAAAAAACTGATGAGCCGGTCGCTGCGGAGCCTGTAAATACGATACCACAGCAAGTTGCCTCGGGTTCTCTGGCCGCACTGGCAGCTAAACTGAAAGTGGATGGAAATAGTCTGGTCACTGATGAAATAACCAAACTGGCACCAAACGTCTCCACTCCACAAGTGAATGAAAACAGGCGCGAATCTGATCCGAAATCGAGCGGTGAATCCCTTCGCGAATTGGCAAAGCGTGTTGCGGCCTCTCCATCGCAAAAATCAGATTCCGAGTTGAAAGCTCAAGACGCCTCTGAAAAGGTCGAAAAACCTGAAGAGAAAGTCGAACCAACCAGTTCAGAGCCGATAGCCAGGGCTGAAAGTTCTGAGCCCGCAAAAGCGGTTGAACCCAAGGTTTTGGAAGCAAAGGCTGTCCCCGTAACAACTTCAACTTCAGTAAACGAGTTCAAGGAAGCCTTGGTAGCGCCTTCAACGCAAGAAGCTGTATCCAGTTCCATGGATCGATTGCGCAAGGCAGCCAGCGATGTTGATGCCGCTCAGGTCGAGGCTATTCTTCGTCCGATGCTAAAAGAATGGCTGGATGACAATCTGCCTTCCATGGTGGAAAAGCTGGTGAGTCGGGAAATCAACCGAATTTCTTCGCAGGAAAAATAGGGCGCTTGGGACAACTGCTTTGCTGTCACTGAACTTGGGCTTCTTTCCGAAATGTAATTGATCCAGTTTGCCAAAGGTTTGGTGCGCTGTATCGGATCTGCCATCTCCATTGAAATTTCATAAGTTGACTTGCCTGCGACCTTTCGCTTTACACAAGGCAAAATGAATTTTTGTAAATTGATTTTCAAATCAAAACCTATCGGACAGTAAAATGCTGGATAAAAATTACGATGCCAAAAGCGCCGAGCCGCGCATTGCAAAGAAATGGGATGAGGCAAATGCCTTTGCCGCTGGGGCAGGAATTGCTGCGAAATCACATGGGGAAGCCGATCCTTACTGCATCGTGATTCCACCGCCAAATGTTACCGGCTCCCTGCATATGGGCCATGCGCTGAACAACACTTTGCAGGATATTCTGGTTCGCTTTGAGCGTATGCGCGGCAAGGATGTCTTGTGGCAGCCCGGCATGGACCACGCTGGCATTGCAACGCAGATGGTTGTAGAGCGCAAACTGGCTGAAATGCAGCAGCCGGATCGCCACGCCATGGGCCGTGAGGCTTTTGTTGATCGCATTTGGGAATGGAAAGAAGAGTCCGGCGGCACGATCTTCAATCAGTTGAAACGCTTGGGCGCGTCCTGCGACTGGTCGCGGGAACGCTTCACGATGGATGAAGGACTTTCAGCAGCTGTGTTGAAAGTGTTCGTTCAGCTTTACAATGAAGGGCTGATTTATCGCGGCAAACGCCTTGTAAACTGGGACCCGAAATTTGAAACTGCCATCTCTGATCTTGAAGTGGAAAATGTCGAAGTTGACGGCCATATGTGGCACTTCAAGTATCCGCTGGCAGGTGGTGAAACCTATGAATATGTCGAAAAAGACGAAGACGGCAATGAGACCCTGCGTGAGGCCCGCGACTATATCTCGATAGCTACCACACGCCCTGAAACCATGTTGGGCGATGGCGCTGTCGCGGTACATCCTAGCGATGAGCGCTACGCGCCGATTATCGGCAAATTGTGCGAAATTCCCGTTGGGCCGAAAGAACATCGCCGCTTGATCCCGATCATTACCGACGAATATCCTGACAAGGACTTTGGTTCTGGTGCCGTGAAGATCACAGGCGCTCACGACTTCAACGATTATCAGGTCGCCAAGCGCAATGACATTCCATGCTATCGACTGATGGATGTGAAAGCAGCCATGCGCGATGATGGTGAGCCTTATGCAGACTGCGCAAAGCAAGCAGCTGAAATCGTAAAGTCCGGAAAGCTGCCCGATGAGAATACAGTCGATTCTATCAATCTTGTTCCCGATGAATATCGGGGACTAGATCGCTTTGATGCGCGCAAGAAGGTTGTTGCTGATATCACAGCGGAAGGTCTTGCCGTCACGACAACTGACGAGGAAGGAAATGCCGTTCCTTATGTTGAAAAAAACAAAATGCAGCAGCCATTTGGCGACCGTTCCGGCGTTGTCATCGAGCCTATGCTGACAGACCAATGGTTTGCCGATGCTGAAACCTTGGCAAAACCTGCTCTGGCTTCTGTTAAAGAAGGCCGCACCAATTTTGTTCCGAAGACTTGGGAGAACACCTATTTCAACTGGATGGAAAATATCCAGCCCTGGTGTATTTCACGTCAGCTTTGGTGGGGCCATCAGATCCCGGCTTGGTATGGGCCGGATGGTCATATTTTCGTAGCAGAAGACGAAGAAAAAGCGCTGGATCAGGCGGTTAATCACTACCTCGCCCATGAAGGGCCATGGAAAGCCTGGGTCGAGGAGAAAATGAACAGCTTCAAGCCAGGAGAGATTATTCAGCGCGATCCCGACGTTCTCGACACATGGTTCTCCTCTGCGCTCTGGCCGTTCTCTACCCTTGGCTGGCCCGACAACACGAAAGAGCTTGAAAAATATTACCAGACTGATGTGCTGGTAACCGGCTTTGATATCATCTTCTTCTGGGTTGCCCGCATGATGATGATGGGACTGCACTTCATGAAGGATGAAGAGGGCAATCCGGTTGAGCCTTTCCACACGGTGTATGTTCACGCGCTGGTCCGCGACAAATCCGGCGCGAAAATGTCAAAGTCCAAGGGCAATGTCATCGACCCGCTGGAACTCATTGAGGAATATGGGGCGGACTCTCTTCGCTTCACC
>JBAUHS010000038.1:0-73723 GCA_049680405.1 Salaquimonas sp.
GACGCTTGAACCGTTGTGGTTTGCCATGGCGGGCCAGACCAAGACTTTTGTCATAAATCACACCTTTGGGCAAATAACCTGCAAGGCGCCTGACAACGGTGTCCTTGCCCAGAATTACATTATACCCGCGCTCCACTGCCAAGTTTGCCAACACAAGCTTTGCCAGTAACTCGCGCGCTTGAACTTCAACTGGAATGATCAGCCAGGGTCGGTTTTGGTTGGTCATTTTGTATGATCTGTCATATGCTTGATTGATTGCGCCAATGCTTTGGCATTTTGTTTGGGATCAAATCCCTCTCGGTTCTGCGAATACACCTTATCCACATCGCCATCATAGCAAAATCGACCTAATTGGTTTGCTGAAATTTGCAATTTTCCGCTGTCAAACTGAAAAGATGAAAGTTCTTTCCATGTTAGACTGTCTTGATATCGGAAAACGCCGGGCAGACTATTCCAGTAAATATGGCCGAAGCAAATGACCGGCTTTCCCATTCTGAGGGCTTCCCATCCGGCTGTTCCAGTTACAGTCGCAACGCATTTGGCTTTATTAATCAATTCAAAACTGGATGTATTTCTGTGAACGGCAATCAAATTAGGTATCCGTGACAGACGGTCAAAAAATGCCTCGCTGCGCATCTGTGATCTTTGCTTAGGGTTTTCCTTGACCACGATAGCGATATTTTCAGGAACAACGCGGCACAATTTTTCCAAGGCGAGCGCTTGATCCGAAAACGCGCCGCCAAGAACATCCGTTGTCATTTCAGGCTGTAAGTGAAACGGAAAATAAACAAAGTCTTTCCCTTCAATTTCATCAATATCAGCGGAAAAGAAGCGTTTTGCTTTTCGAAAGTAATTGAGATTTTCTGCTTCTTTTTTTATCCGGCCAATGTTGCGATTGAAACTCGCTCTCCGTTGTATTTGGTTTAAGCCGGTTAGCCCGAAAAAGACCACAGCTCTTGCCCGCACGCCACTTGCAAATGCCCTGGCGGATCTTGAGAATTCAGACCGAACTGATTTCATATAAAAGGGTTGCTCTTTTGGCGGTGTAATATCAACTTCGAAGTTTGTATTCGGCCTTGTGTTGTGGAACGGCCCTAGATCAGTCCAGTGATCAAATGCCCAACTTTTGCCGGGAAAATGGCTTTGCAGGAAAACATGGGTTGCGATACCGCGTGCCCGGGCGACATAAAATAGAACGATGATAGCGCCTTGATGTGGCACGTTGGAAAACACCAATGCCTCCGGCTTCGTGGCTTCGAGCCAGGCAGAAGCGTTGGATAAAGCTGCAGAAAACAAGTGTTGATAGTCTGACCAGTCATGGATCATTTCTTTTGACCAGTCCCAGCGGTCTACACATCGGACAAACAGATCAAACGCTTCTTGGCGTTCATTATCTAAAGTCTCAGCGCCATTAACGGAACAAGAGTTCCCGAATTCAAATTTCTTGAAGGTTTCGAAGCTGACAATTCGGTTGCCGGCAGTCCCGGCAGTTTCCGGTTTCCCAACATAAATATGGCCACAAATGTTCAAACCATTTGCACTGAAAATGCTAGCCTGATAGGTCTCAAAGCCGATTAGGCCGATATTCGGACTGGTTTTCAAGATCAATATCCGTTGATGTTATGCAGCAATTTTCTTGTGCTTTCATAAACGAAAAACACGACGGTTCAAGCCACGCAAAAAGTTGCAGTGGACTATTGATGTATTTGGTCTGATGCTGTTGAAGTTTAAACTTGGGGCCATGTTGGAGAGCAAAACTGAATGATACCCTATGGTCGCCATGAAATTACGGACGAGGATATTCTTGCTGTAAATCGTGTCTTGAAATCAGATTTTTTGGTGCAAGGCCCGGAAGTCGAGTCTTTCGAAAAACAAATAGCAGACTATTGCAATGCAAAATTTGCAATTGCTGCCAATAGCGCCACGTCGGCACTGCATTTGTCTTATCTTGCTTTGGGCGTAGGTCCTGGCGATTTGGTATGGACCTCGCCTATCACCTTTGTCGCCACATCAAACACGGCTTTGCTATGCGGCGCTGATGTGGATTTTGTCGATATTGATCCCGAAACATTCAATATGTCGGCTGATCTATTGGCGGAAAAACTGGTTGCAGTAAAAGCTGCCGGTGGCAGGCTGCCGAAAGTTGTGACGCCGGTACATATGGCAGGTCTTTCCTGTGACATGAAAGCAATTCATGCCCTCTCGAAAGAGTACGGCTTTCGCATTGTTGAAGACGCTTCCCACTGTATCGGTGCCAGTTATATGGGTAAGCCCGTAGGTAATTGCGATTATTCTGATATTTGCGTTTTCTCATTCCATCCGGTTAAAATTATTACCACTGGCGAAGGCGGCCTAACGACGACCAACGATGCGGAGCTGGCGCAAAGGATTGGTATGTTGCGCAGTCACGGAATTTCTCGCGACGAAGAGCTGATGACCCATCCTTCCGATGGGCCGTGGTATTACCAGCAACATTTGCTCGGCCTAAATTATCGTATGACAGAGTTGCAGGGCGCGCTTGGAAAAAGCCAGTTAGCCCGCCTTGATGATATTATTGCTGAGCGCCACCGACTGGCAGAACGCTATGATGTTTTCCTAGCTGACATGCCTGTCAAATTGCCTTTTCGCCCCGATGGCATACGGTCATCCTTTCATCTTTATATTATTCGGGTGGATACGGAAAAATGCACCAACAGTCATCGCCGCATCTTTGAAATGCTCCGCGAAAAAGGTCTTGGGGTTCAGCTTCATTATATCCCTGTTCATACTCAGCCTTATTATGAGCGTTTGGGGTTCAAAAAAGGCGACTTCCCGCTGTCGGAAGCCTATTACAGCTGTGCAATCAGTATTCCCCTTTTCCCAACCCTTGGGGACGAGCGCCAGAATGAGGTGATTGCAATTTTGAAGGAAGTTCTGGTTTGAAGATTGCGGTTATTCCGGCCCGTGGCGGGAGCAAACGTATTCCGCGCAAGAATGTACGCGAGTTCTGCGGCAAGCCGATGCTGGCTTGGGCTTTGGAAAAAGCAACAAAAAGTGGCCTTTTTGATCATATCATATTGACAACGGATGATGAAGAGATTGCTACGATTGGCCGAAGCTTTGGGGCCGAAACACCCTTTATGCGTCCGGACGAATTGGCCAATGACTTTGCCACAACTGGCGATGTGATGAAGCATGCTGTTGAAGAGCTTGGCGAGAACCGACTCTATTGCTGCATTTATCCAACTGCGCCGTTTGTTCAGGCAGAAGATCTGGCGATAGCCGCAAAGAAAATGCAAACCGGTAGCTGGGACTATGTGTTTTCAGCAACACATTTCGCCTTTCCGATTCAGCGCGCCCTTCGCCAACATGCGGATCATTCGGTAAGCATGTTTGAACCGAAAAATGAACTCACAAGAAGTCAGGATCTTGAGCCTGCTTTGCATGATGCGGGGCAGTTCTATTGGGGAACGGGTGAAGCCTTTGCCAATAAACGTCTGATATTTTCTTCGCGTTCAACCATTGTGGAGCTTCCAACCTGGAGAGTTCAGGATATCGACACCGAAGATGATTGGACAAGAGCTGAGGCGATGTTTAAGGCGCTTGGGTTGGATAAAAAATGAAGATCGCTTTTAGAGTAGATTCTTCTCCTACCATTGGCGCAGGTCATTTCATGCGATGCTTTTCCTTGGCGCAGGAGCTGATTTTTCAGGGCCATGAATGTGCTTTCATTTGCAGCGAAATTTCAGCTGACCACATAAAGAAATTGGTCGCCTCTAAAGTTAACTTTCACAGTGTTTCAGATGGCGACAAAGCATCAGGTAACGAGACCAGTTCCCATTTGAAGGCTAATAGGGTTGATGCGATTATAGTGGATCACTATGGCCTCGATGGTAGCTGGGAGCACAACGTCTCCTCAAACCTCTCCCGCTTGGTCGCAATTGATGATCTTCAACGGGAGCATATCGCAGGCTCCATGATTGTTGATCCAACTCTTGGACGTGAGCCAACTGCTTATAATTCTTCGAATTACAGCCAGTCGCTTTGTGGAAGCAAATATGCTCTGCTCGAAAAACAGTATTATGCTCTGCATGAAGACAGGCTGCTCAGTGAAGGTGATAGGAAGCGATCACTTCTGATTTGCTTCGGCGGTAGCCTGGCAGCAGATCTCACTCTGAAAACATTGCAAACTCTGGATCTGAACGAACATGCAATATTTGATGAAATCAATGTTGTTCTCCCCTGTTCTGATTTTGCTGCTGGCCCCGTAAAAGAATTATGCGACAAACTGAACGCTACTTTTTTCGATTGGGTTGAAGATATGCCGCAATTATTGGCCAGAACTACCCATTCGATCGGTGCGCCTGGTGGAATGGCGTGGGAACGAGCTGCGCTCGGAATTCCTTCCATCGTCGTGCAAATAGCAGATAATCAGGCCGACAATCTTAAAATGTTGCAGAAAGCAGGCGCCATAGAAGTTTGCACATTGGAAAATATTGCCGAGAAACTTCCAACTGCTTTGAGCCGACTGGAGCAAAATTATTCCGAGTTGTCGCGTCGGTCCCTTAATATTGCCGATGGCTTGGGGACACGCCGCGTTGCGCAAGTGTTTTCGAATAAGACGGCTAATGATGGAAAGCCGATTTTTCTCAGGCCAGTTGAAGAGCGCGATATCAAAACAGTTTTTGATTGGCAAAACGAACCCGGAACAAGAAAATATTCTCTCAATCCAGAGCCGCCTAAATGGGAGTCACATCAGGCATGGATGCATGCGCGTCTTAACGTGCCGACCACACATTTTCATATTATTGAGCATGGCGGAAATCCTGCGGGTTTTGTTCGCCTTGATCGCGAAGGCTCGCGGCGATATCGTATATCCATACTGGTCAGTCAGGCTTTTCAAAAATTGGGTATAGCTGGAATAACGCTTGAGCGAGTTTCAACTCTGCACCGTGAAGTGGAGATTGCTGCGACTGTCCTGCCTGGAAATTCTGCCTCAGTTGCACTTTTTTCAAAGGCTGGTTACAGGCAGTTATCGTCAAGTGAATACCTGCTGAAAGCCTCTCTATGAAGACCATGTCAATCGCCGGGCGAAAAATAGGCCCTGATCATCCGCCCTATGTAATTGCTGAGCTTTCAGCCAATCATAACGGTGATATTAACCGCGCTTTTGAAATCATGGAAATGGCAAAGCGCTCCGGAGCTGATGCGATAAAGCTCCAAACCTATCACCCCGACACGATCACTTTCAAAAGTGATAAGGATGAGTTCCAGATCAAAGGTGGGCTTTGGGATGGGCGGAGCCTCTATGAGTTATATGATTGGGCTCACATGCCTTGGGATTGGCACGAACCGCTTTTTCAAAAAGCGGCTGAACTGGGCATCACGATCTTTTCCTCACCCTTTGATAATACTGCAGTTGATCTGTTGGAAAAGCTTAATGCTCCAGCCTACAAGATTGCATCATTTGAAATGGTTGATCTTCCATTGATCAAATATGTGGCTTCAACCGGCAAGCCGATGATCATTTCAACGGGCATGGCCAATGGCGAAGAAATCGGCGAAGCAATTGAAGCGGCCCATGAGGGCGGTTGTAAAGAATTACTGGTGCTGCATTGTGTAAGTGGATATCCCACCCCGGCTGGTGAGTATAATCTCAAAACGATTGCAGACATTGCGGCCAGATTTGATGTGCTTGCCGGATTATCAGACCATACAATTGACAATGTGAGCGCCATTGCTGCCGTCGCCCAAGGCGCCTGTCTGATAGAAAAGCATGTAACGATGGACCGCAGTGGCGGTGGACCTGATGACAGTTTCTCGCTGGAGCCCGATGAATTCGCCCAGCTTTGCCGCGATGCAAAGATCGCCTGGCAGGCTCTTGGCAAGGTCAATTATGAGCGCACAGAAAGCGAGAAAGGCAATGCCCAGTTTCGCCGTTCTCTTTATGTCGTGGCCGATATCAAAAAGGGTGAGGTGCTAACAGTGCATAATGTCCGCAGTATCCGCCCGGGATATGGCTTGCCACCAAAACTCTATGAGGAAGTTTTGGGTAAAATAGCTGCCCAGGATGTTGAAGCCGGGACAGCTTTGTCGCTCGATTTGATTAAGTAAAATATACCAAGCTGATAGGCCATTCAATGAAACTTCCTGTAAACAAATTGAAGCATGCCCTCAAATCGGGGAAGCGCCAAATCGGCCTTTGGTCCAATCTCAAAAGCCCCATGGTGGCCGAAGCCCTTTCATACACTGCATTTGATTGGGTGCTTGTCGACATGGAACACGGACCGAACGACATCGGCGATGTTGTCAGTCAATTGCAATCTATGGCTGCAGGTGAGGTATCGCCAATCGTTCGTCCGCCCTGGAATGACAAGGTGATTATCAAGAGATTGCTGGATGCTGGTGTTCAGTCGCTGGTTATTCCTTATATTCAAAATGTAGATGAGGCTCGCGCTGCAATCGCTGCAACCCGTTACCCGCCCGAAGGTGTTCGCGGCGTTGCTGGCGGTAACCGCGCAATGAAGTTTGGTCTTGTTGAAAGCTATCATGCCCAGGCCGCCAATGAGCTTTGCGTTATTCTGCAAGTCGAAACTCCAGATGCAGTTGATCAGATTGAGGCGATTGCGACCATTGAGGGTGTCGATGCGATTTTTGTGGGCCCGGCAGATCTTGCCGCTTCCATGGGCCATTTGGGCAATTTCAACCATCCTGAAGTTCAGGAGAAAATTGCCGAAGCCGCAAAGCGCATTAAGGCCGCTGGCAAGGCATCTGGTATTTTGTCCTTCAATGTCGATCAGGCTAAAGAATATCTTGACCTTGGTTATCAATTTGTCGCGGTAGGGTCTGACCAGACTTTGCTGATGAATGCGGCTGTAGAATTGGCGAACAAATTCGAACTTTGAACGCTGGAACAATTCGCGCTGATCTATTCCGCTTTAAGGCAGTATTGGCGCATATAGTGATAATCCGGAAGCACTTCTGCTTCAATCTGCCTAAGTTCATCGGACAGTTTCATATCTATTGATTTTTCCGGTGGCGCAAAACCCGTGGAACCATTCACCGCATCATACCAATGGGTCGCCCAAATGCCGTCCTCGGGTTTGGGACCCGGTTCCCAGCTCAGCATTTCCGCCAAGAAGGGGATATCAATAGTTTCGCAGAGTTTGCGCAACATTGCTTCCGGATTACTTCTGATATCCATCGCGTCAATCACGGCAGGCATATTGCCGTCCGCGCCCTTGGCGAGATCAAACAACTCGCGCTGTTTTCGAAAACCAATATCTTCTGAGGTGACATCATCGGTTTTGTTAGCATAACTGGCAAGAACCCGTTTCGGCTCTCGAATCAGAAAGACATTGGTAACTTTGTTGATCCATGAAACATCAAACCCATCAACCATGTGATGCGTCATGTGTTTTTGATACGACAGTTTCTTAGGCGCCTGAGGAGGGGTAAGACAATTGGAAACAACTTTTTGTGGGTCGGTCTCTCCATCTGCGATAATTTCACGATACATGGGATGGCAAAGACCTGTCTCTTGCAAATAGGCAGCATAAAATGGTTCGTCAAAAGCGGTGCAATCAGGTCTTGCTCCAAAGCTTCGCATCATGGCCGTCGAGAGGTTCCTCGGGCCAGACCACATTGCAATGATTCTGGTCCCCTCATTTTCTGTCCATGCACCCTTTGAATGGCTCAGTTCTGAAGCAGTTTTATTCATCCAAATTTCTTATCCTCCAGAATTCCATAAACTTGCTCGATGCGCAGTCAGTCATTAGGCAAAATCTTGGTTTTTGTTTCAAATCCGTGTAGGCGGGATCTAAGATCAATTAATCCTCTCTGGAATTTGAAGTAAAGAAGATCAGATGAATTCACCAACACAAAAATTCATAGCAAATGCAAATATCTGGATGAAAGCCGCCAGCGAAATTGCGATGCGTCACTATAATGCTTTTGATGCCTCGAGCGAGATCATTAGTAAAGCTGATAACAGCCCGCTAACCCAAGCGGATCTGCAAGTCGATGCTTATCTTGGCAAAGTGTTGAAAGAGACCTTTCCGGATATTCCAGTGGTGACGGAAGAGCGGGCTTCCAGCCATGATCTTGATGTATCAAAAGGCTATTTTTTTCTGGTCGACCCGATTGACGGCACAAAAGAATTTATCAACAAACGCGATGAGTTCACGGTCAACATAGCGCTTTTAAAGGATTGCAAACCAATTGCAGGGGTAGTCTGTGCACCGGCTCTAAATCGCAGCTTTTTGGGCGTTGTGAGTGAGGGCGCCAGTGAGACAAATCTGATTTCAGGAGAAGTCAAGAAGATTTCTGTTTCAACGCCGGATAATTCAGCGCTGATGGTCGTAGCCAGCAGGTCTCATTTGTCACCTGAAACCAAATCATTCATTGATGCGAACCCGGTAGCTGACATGAAAAGCGCTGGTTCATCCTTGAAATTCTGCTTGATTGCAGGAGGAGAGGCTGACCTCTACCCTCGTTTTGGCCCAACCATGGAGTGGGACACTGCAGCAGGCCATGCTGTTCTTCTGGCAGCTGGTGGGTTTGTCGATAATCTGGACGGAACCCCGCTTGTGTATGCCAAGCAGGAGTTTCGCAATCCTTGGTTCATTGCTGGCGCCAAGGGTGTTGTTTCAAAAATGTAATGTGAGATTGATTAGCTGGCGAAGATAAGGTGTGAAAAGCATTTGCCCAAACTACTTCCATTCATCTTTTGCCCCGATGAATGAAAGATGCTTCTCACACCTTTCGCCTGAAGACGGACTAGACCCCAAATCTCCGTTCCTCATCTAGTAAAATTACATGACAGATGTGAACAAGATATTAAATTTTTGTCTAATGTCTTTAATAACGTATGCATTAAATCGGTCGATTTTTTCCGATGGCGATAACCGGAAAGAATTTGGCCTTTATGTGATGTTGTTTGAGTGGCCGATACCTTAAAGAATTAGCCTACAGTTAAAATTTTTGGAGTTTGGTATGGTTGCGAAAGTTATTGATGGAAAAATTGTAGCCGCTGATGTGGTGGAAACCGTAAAGTCAGCAACATCAAAATTAATAAATGATACCGGCATCGTTCCGGGAATAGCGGTGGTCATCGTTGGGGAAGATCCTGCAAGTCAGGTATATGTGCGCTCCAAAGGTAAAAAGGCGTCAGATTGCGGTTTTCATTCCGAAACCTACACTATGGATGAAAATACCAGTGAGGAGGATCTTTTGGAGAAGGTTGTGGCCTTAAACAATGATCCGAATATACATGGCATTCTGGTTCAATTGCCGCTTCCTAAACATATCGACGAAGGCAAGGTCATTCAGACCATTGCGCCGGAAAAGGATGTGGACGGTTTTCACTTTATCAATGTAGGCATGTTGGGAACCGGCGAAATAGACAAGGCATTCATCCCCTGCACACCTGCTGGCTCGATGGTGTTGATCCGTCGTGCGCTTGGAAAATCGGATCTTTCAGGCTTGACCGCCGTTGTTGTCGGGCGCTCGAATATTGTTGGTAAGCCGATGGCAAATCTGTTGCTGGCTGCAAATGCAACCGTCACCATTGCGCATTCAAGAACGCCTGATCTTCCGGCACTGGCGCGAACTGCTGATATTCTGGTGGCTGCAGTGGGCCGCCCTGAAATGATCACAGGCGACTGGGTGAAGCCAGGAGCCTGCGTCATCGATGTGGGCATCAACCGTATTGATGCACCCGAAAAAGGCGAAGGAAAAACCCGCTTGGTTGGCGACGTACATTATGAAAGTGCCGCCGAAAAGGCAGGATCGATTACCCCTGTGCCTGGCGGTGTTGGCCCAATGACGATAGCCATGTTGATGGCCAATACTCTGGCTTCAGCTTGCCGCGAAGCAAATGTCGCTCCTCCGGTATATTGAGATCGGGTGAAAATGACCGGCGCCATTTCGGATCCCCGCTTCATTGACGGGCGTGCTCTTCAAGCAAAAATTCTCGATGAAGTTCGCGAAGAAATCGCAAAAGAGTATGACAACCAGTTACCTGGCCGTCTTGTCTCCATATCGATTGGTGATGTGGATGCAGTGGCTGTATATATCCGCAATCAGAAGCGGGTGGCTGAAAAGGTCGGGATTCCCTTTGATGATCAATATTGGTCTGCAGATCTCACTCAGGATGAATGCAAGGCGCGCATTCTTGCCATGAATGATGATCCGTCTGTATTGGGTATTATTCTTCAGCGACCAGTGCCCGATCACATTCATGTTCGTTCCATTCAATCGGCGATCCATCCTTTGAAGGATGTCGAAGGTATGAATCCTGCCTCCATCGGCAATATCGTTTACAATGATACCGCTCTCGCTCCCTGCACCGCAGCGGCCTCGGTAGAATTAATAAAAGCGACAGGTCTTGAATTAAAAGGCTTGGAAGTAGTGATGATCGGTCATTCAGAGATTGTCGGCAAGCCTGCTGCTTTCATGCTGATGGCCGAAGGCGCTACTGTCACGGTCTGCCATCATATGACGCGATCTGTCGCGGCCCATTCACGGCGTGCGGATGCTGTCTTGGTTGCCGTTGGAATACCCGGTTTTTTGAAGGCAGATATGGTCAAACCCGGATCTGCAGTGATTGATATTGGAATCAATCAGATTACAGATGGCGACGGTAATACAAAAATCGTTGGTGATGCCGATACTGATAATGTGAAGGAAGTTGCCAGTTGGATTACGCCGGTTCCCGGTGGCGTAGGTCCCGTAACTGTTGCTATTTTGATGCGGAATTCGCTCATCGCCCTGAAACGACAGAAACAGGCTGGCTGGCTGTAAATTGGCTTTTCGCGGACAAAGTCTCAGTGTGGTCTATCCTCAGGCGTAGAGAGATTCCCGAATAAGGCAGCACAGCGCTCTGCGGAGCCGTTTCACAGCTGATGCTAGCGGGCATGTTATTCGTATTAGCTTCCCATCGGATAAAATGCGCATTCTTGTCCGCATAGCGCTGATTGTGGTCAGGTGCACGGCCTATGCCCTTGCCCAATGCTTCACAGGTTCTCAAATATTCCTGCTTGCTATAAATCTCACAAAATGAAGATAGCGTTGTTTCACCGGAATAGCGTCGTTCCAGATTCAAAGTCATCTGGTTTTGTGGATCGCCTAATGACAATATAATCTGTTCTTCATCAAAGCGACCGCCGCCTCCGGGAATAGACAGCACGTGCTTCTTTAAAGGTGTGAGTCCTGCTGCTTCAAGGCCTCCAGCGTTGCTCAAAGTCCAACTCCTTGCACTGGCGTAATCCGCCCATTCGTCCGGAAAAATGCTTCCAGACAAACATATGGATCGAAATTGTGAAATCAATTGATCCCCGCCATCATCATGGGTTGAAAGCGCCGAGGAGATCGAAACAATATTATTGGCCCCTCCGGGTACAGGGGTAACACAGCCGGAGAGCAGGGTAGCACTCAAAAGCACGCTGAATGGAGACAGTTTCGAATCACTATTTTTCATAAGTTGCATTATAAATATTATACAACTTAAAATATACTTACTTTTTGATTTTACCTCAATTAAAAAATTCAACTTCGCTTCAATGAAAAACCAAATTTGCGTCCTATATCTGATTATAAGGATGATCCAGACGATGCTTTGTTGGAGGCCAAGACGATGTTGAGCAAGTTTCGAAATGCCAAAATTGGACTCTTGGCTTTATTTGTCTTCGTTTCGTCCTGCTATTTGGCCCAGGCATTCGAGATTACGGGCACAAATGGGACCAAGCTTTCTGCAGAGGTTTTGGCGAAATTTGGTAGCCCTTGGGCAATGACAATTTTGCCCGATAACTCAATGCTGGTGAGCGAAAGAGAAGGATATCTCCACAAAGTTTCTCCAGATGGGAAAGACATTCAGGAAGTTCGCAACCTGCCAAAAACAGATGTTGGCGGGCAAGGCGGAATGGGAGACATCGTTCTTCACCCAAAATTTAACGAAAACCAACTTGTCTATATTTCTTATGTTGAGGCAGGACCAAGTAATACAAGAGGCGCTGTCGTGGCCCGCGGTGTGCTTGAAGACAACTCGGGCGTTCCGCTTCTGAAAAATCTGGAAGTGATCTGGCGACAGGCGCCAAAAGTAACGGGTCGAGGCCATTACAGCCATCGCATTGCTTTCGCCCCTGATGGCAAACTTTTCATTTCTTCGGGGGATCGTCAAAAACTTGACCCGGCACAGGATATGAATTCTGCATTAGGCAAGTTGATCCGATTAAATGATGACGGCACGCCCGCTGAGAACAATCCGTTTCAATTTGATGGTGAACTGGCAAAAACCTTCTGGTCCCTCGGGCACCGCAACATGCTTGGTATCGCTTTTGATGCGGAGGGCCGCCTTTGGCAACATGAAATGGGACCACGCCATGGCGACGAGTTAAACCTCAGCGTAAAAGGCGCAAATTATGGCTGGCCTGTTGTTTCCAATGGCAATCATTACTCGGGACAAAAAATTCCAAATCATGATACCCGCCTCGATTTTGAGGCACCGAAGGCCTATTGGGTACCGACCATCGCCCCGTCCGGACTGGTTATTTATTCAGGCGATCTTTTTGTCGATTGGAAAGGCGGCGCATTGATTGGCGGTTTGGCCTCACAGGCATTAATTCACGTTTCCATAGATGGTGAAACAGCAACAGAAACGGAACGCTTTGAATGGGGTAGCCGTGTGCGTGAAGTCGAGCAAGCTAAAGACGGCGCGATCTATGTACTTGAAGACGGTGGCAGATTACTTCGCCTTTCTCCGACCAACTAATGCTTAAAGTGCCGAGGCTCCATCAGCTGATCCCGTCACGTTTCTTCTGAAAGTTGCGAAAAGTTCGCGGCCAAGCCCGGTTTCATTGTCGGAGAGATCTACCCGTGGCTTGCGCCTTTTGGCAATCACCGCTTCGTCAACGAGCAGTTCTAACTTACCAGAATTGGCATCCAGCCGAATCATGTCGCCATCGCGGATTTTGGAAATTGGGCCACCTTCACAGGCTTCTGGTGTAAGGTGGATAGCTGACAAGATTTTACCCGAAGCACCAGACATCCGGCCATCCGTGATAAGAGCGACCTTGAATCCTTTGTCTTGTAACACTCCTAGGGGCGGTACCATTTTGTGAAGCTCAGGCATGCCATTGGCCTTGGGTCCCTGAAAGCGCAGCACCGCAACAAAATCACGATTGAGCTTTCCGCTTTTGAAAGCCTCCAGAATTTCCATCTGATCATGGAAAACAATAGCCGGTGCTTCAATGAACCTACGATCTTCCTTCACAGCAGAGATTTTTGATACCGCTGTTCCAAGATTTCCGGTGATCATTTTCAGTCCGCCATTGGCAGAAAACGGTTTGTCGTGAGTTGTAAGAATTTTTGCATTGCCGCTTTCTATAGGGCTGTCTTCAAAGGACAGTTTGCCATTTTTGAGCATAGGCTCTTTGGTGTAGTGGCGCAGGCCTTCGCCCTTGATCGTTTTAACATCGTCATGCAGATAACCGCCATCAATCAGTTCGCGGATCAGGAACGGCATACCGCCCGCGGCATGAAAATGATTCACATCTGCTAACCCGTTTGGATATACTCGCGCCAGCAAAGGCACAGCATCGGAAAGATCCGAAATGTCCTGAAGGGTCAATTTGATTCCGGCAGCTTTGGCCATCGCCACCAGATGCAGCGTGTGATTGGTGGAGCCACCTGTCGCATGAAGGCCTACAACTCCGTTGACGATTGAACGCTCATCGATAACCTTGCCGGCAGGAAGGAATTCATTTCCAAGATTGGTAATGGCAAGGGCACGTTGGGCGGCAGCTTTCGTCAATTCATCCCGCAAAGGAGTATTTGGGTTGATAAAGCTGGACCCGGGCAGGTGAAAGCCCATCACTTCCATCAACATTTGGTTTGAATTAGCGGTCCCGTAAAAAGTGCAGGTTCCTGGCGAATGGTAGGAAGCTGATTCTGCAGCGAGCAATGTTTCACGGTCTACCTTACCCTCGGCAAACAACTGCCGTGTTTTTGCTTTTTCATCATTGGGTAACCCCGATGGCATTGGACCCGCTGGAACAAACACCGCTGGAATATGTCCATAGGTTAGTGCAGCTATAACCAGACCCGGCACGATCTTGTCGCAGATTCCAAGGTAGACGGCCGCATCAAACATATTGTGAGACAGCCCAACTGCTGCTGCCATAGCGATAACATCGCGCGAAAACAGGGATAACTCCATGCTGGTCTGGCCCTGGGTTACCCCGTCACACATGGCCGGAACACCGCCAGCAACTTGAGCTACACAACCGATCTCCCGTGCTGCCGCTTTAATCTGGTCTGGAAAATCTTTATAGGGCTGATGGGCTGAAAGCATATCGTTATAGGCGGTGATGATACCAAGATTGGCAACTACTTCACCTGTTAGAGCGGCTTTTTCGGAGCTGCCGCAAGCTGCAAATCCATGGGCGAGATTGGAGCAAGACAAGGCCGAACGATGGGGCCCCTTTCTGGCATGAAAATCCAACTGCTCCAGATAGGCCTCACGGGTTGGTTTGCTGCGCTCAATCATTCGTTTGGTAACGGCATCAATGCTCTTTAAGACAGTCATATTACTCTCCAATAAATGGGTCAATTGGGGTTATGGAGCCCAGACCACTCGCAAATCAGGACGATTGGCCAAAACAAAACTGATTGGGCGGGTAGCAAGATCAATTGCCTCATCAGCAGCCTCAAGAACGGTACGTTTTTCCCCGCCTTCAATATGCAGCAAAACGTCTTTGGCGCTTGTCAGGGCAGCTAGGGTCAAGGTCACGCGAGTTTCTGCAGTATCAGGCGCTGTCATATCGATAACCAATGCCTTGGAATCCATTTTCGTGGCCTTAGCCAGATTGTCGCCGCCGGGGAAAAGGGAGGCTGTATGTCCATCCGCGCCCATTCCCAGGATAACAACATCGAATGGCATGATTGCAGATAAATCAGGCTCTATGTTGCGAACATCTTTCGCTTCAATGCCATCTTTATAAAGCGGAATGAAATGAGCACTTGCAGCTTTGCCTTGCAACAGTTCAAGCGTCACCATTCTCTGGTTGGAACGGTTTGAATCCGGCGCAACCCATCGCTCATCTGCAAGCGTGATCCAGACCTTGTCCCAACCAATGTCCTGCTGTGAAAGTCGTTTGAAAAACCTGCCCGGAGTAGATCCACCGGAAACCACAAGACTTGCTTTACCTCTTTTTTCGATGGCTGAGGAAAGCTGTTTCGCGACATGAGATGCCAACCAGCTGGCCAACGCATCGCTATCGTCAAATGCGGTGAACTGCATTCTTAGTTTTCTCCCTCATGCCAGGTTCGTCCTTCGCGCTCTATCAAGGCAATAGATGCGGTAGGTCCCCATGTGCCTGCGGTATATTTTGCTGTTTCCTGGTTGGTTTCTGCCCAACCGGAGATTAATGGATCAATCCATTTCCAGGCAGCTTCAACTTCGTCTCGGCGCATAAACAGCGTTTGGTTCCCGCGGATAACATCCAACAACAATCGCTCATAGGCATCAGGTGCTTGAACATCAAAACTCTCGGCAAAACTCATATCCAGCGCCACTTCGCGAAGGCGCATGCCTCCCGGACCGGGATCTTTGATGGTGATAGCCTGATTGACGCCTTCATCGGGCTGCAGGCGGATCACAAGGCGGTTTGCCTTATAGCTGCCAGCTTCAACTTCAAAGATATTGTGCGGAACCGGTTTGAATTGAATCACAATTTCAGAAACCCGAGATGTAAGCCGTTTTCCTGTTCTCAGGTAAAATGGAACATTGGCCCAACGCCAGGTTTCGATCTCGGCCTTTATCGCAACAAAAGTTTCAGTGTCAGAGCTTTTGTCATCTACTTCATCAAGATAGCCGGGAACAGGCGCCCCTTTGGCTGAGCCGCTTTTGTACTGGCCACGAACTGTAACCTTATTAACATTTGAAACGTCAATCGGTTTCAAGGAGCGAAGAACTTTCAATTTTTCATCGCGAACCGCATTGGCATCAATGGAAGCAGGGGGCTCCATTGCAACCAGGCAAAGTAGCTGCAGCAAATGATTCTGTACCATGTCTCGGATAGCGCCGGAATTATCATAATAATTTCCGCGGCCCTCAACACCCAAATCTTCAGCAACAGTGATTTGAACATGGTCGACATAAGAGGCATTCCAGACCGGTTGGTATAATGTGTTGGCAAAGCGAAGCGCCATCAGGTTTTGAACTGTCTCCTTGCCCAAATAATGGTCGATACGGAAAATCTGGTCCTCGCGGAAATGACGGCCAATTTCTTCATTGAGCTCATGGGCGCTTTGCAAATTCTTGCCTATTGGCTTTTCAATCACCAGACGGGAGCGCTCACGAATTAATCCGGTTTTGTGGAGGCGATCTGCAATATCACCAAAAATCGCCGGGCCAACGGCAAGATAATAAGCGCGTATCCGGTCCTCATCACCCAAAAGCTGGTGCAATTCATTCCAGCCTCTGTCTGACTTTGCATCAACGGAAACGTAGTGGAGCATCGTCAGAAAAGTTGAAATCTTTTCATCGTTGATTTCTTTCTGTGAGACATGAGTATGGAGAGCTTTCCGCGCAAAATCGCGATAGTCATTTGTATCCATTTCGCCGCGTGCAGCACCGATAATCCGTGATTCTGGAAGAACCTGTCCATCAGCGAAGCGACGAAAGAGGGCTGGAAGCAGCTTGCGTTCAGCAAGGTCGCCTGTACCGCCAAAAACGACATAATCAAACTCTTCGACAGGAATTATTTGGCTGCTCATAGGCCCGGTGCTTTCTATCGTGACATAAAGTGGCTTTGTTAGGAGGATCGCTGAACTAGCATACCTACGCAGGTTTTGCTTAATTCAATCGATTTAAATACGCAAGAAAATAAACAATTACACGATCAGTTTGGCAATTTTTGCATTCTATATTGGTATGTCGTTCCCGTTTAACCAAATGCTAAATGTAAAAAAGGCCGCAAATGCGGCCAATTTCATTTCGAAAAATATACCGCTTTTTAGCGGCCTTGTTTCACAATAATGGGAGTAAGCAAATCGCCCCAATTTCCATTGCCGCCATGGTGGCGTGCAGAGCGGATCAATTCCACAGATACGCCTGCTTCAACGGCTTTCATAACCGATTGGTTCAAGCGGTGAAGATCGTTTGCGACCATTCTGATTGCTGATTGTTCATCAGGGTTCATTGTTGAACCCATCTCTTCAGTTCTTTCTTTTACCGGTGGTTTGTTGCTCATTGCACTCTCCTGAGAATTTCGTTTGCCCAATGACCAGTCAGCGATCGATCAAGGACCAATATGGTGAATTAATATTGTGTTTGTTCGATCACTACAACCCGGTTTCAAGCTTCATTTTGAAAGATTGTAAAAATCAGTCATTAGCACGTTTGGTTTTGGTATATCGTTTTGAGCTTTCACTTCAAACAGTAACCTATCATCTGGTTCATCCATGACGCTCGCAGAATATCACAATTTCACAATCAAAATCTGAGTGATAGCTGCGATTATCGTGTCACCTTGTCTTGAGTTTTTCAAAACAGGTCTGTAATTTTGTAAATTATTGTAAAAATTACGATTGTCGAAATTTTGTAAAAAAAGGTGAAATTGGAGCTGAAATGGCAGACCAAAAGATATTTGCGGGTCCCCGAATTCGCCGGATCAGAAACACCATGTCATTAACCCAGACTGCCATGGCCGAACAGCTAGGCATTTCTCCAAGCTATCTCAATCTGATTGAACGAAACCAAAGGCCATTGACTGTCCAGCTTCTTTTGAAACTGGCTTCTGCCTTTGATATCAATCTTGAGGAATTGAAAGGCGAGGGTTCAGGCTCCCAAACAGCTCTCAAGGAAGTCTTTGCCGATCCGCTCCTGTCCGATGAATTGCCCGGTGATCAAGAGCTTGTAGAGATTGCCGAAGCAGCGCCCAATGCTGCCAATGGCGTATTGAAGCTGTATCGTGCGTACCGTGAATCCCAGGAGCGTTTGTCAGATCTCAATTCATTGTTGGCCCAGGAAGGGCGGCAAACCTCTTTGGTGTCCGTAAAGCGGCCAGTGGATGAAGTGCATGAGAAACTGGAAAGCAAAGTAAACTATTTTCCTTTGATCGAGGAGCAAGCTGCGCAGTTTTCTGCAAGCCTTGGTTCTGGAGCAGAATTTTTGAGCAATTTGAAAGATTGGCTCAGAAAAGAACACAATATCAGTGTCCGGCTGTTGCCGGTTCACGCAATGCCGCTTTGGCGCAGGCGCTTTGACCGTCATTCAATGCGATTGTTTTTGTCAGAGCGGTTGTCACCTTTTGATCAGCTCCGCGAAGTGGCAATGGAAGCCTGCTTATTGTTCATGCCAGAGGCAATTAAGGGCGAATTGGGAAAATTGAAACTGACCAATGATGAGGCCATTCGCATTGCCCGTTTTGAACTGGCCCGGTACGCGGCCCATGCTGTGATGATGCCCTATGATGCTTTTCTGGACGCGGCAACGCGGTGCAGATATGACGTGGATGTATTACGCTCCCGGTTCAGCGTTTCCTTTGAGCAAGTTGTTAATCGTCTGACTATGCTGCAGAAAACAGGCTCCCAGGGGATACCTTTCTTCATGTTGGAAATTGATCATGCCGGAAACCGTTTCCGCCGTGCCGGTTCCCAAGGTTATCCCCAGGCTCAGTTCGGGGGCTCCTGCCCAAAATTACCCATCCATGCGGCGTTTTCCCAGCCAGGAAAAATACTGGTTGAAGATGTGGAAATGCCTGACGGTGAACAATTCATGGTAATCGCCAGAACGCTTGAAGGCCCCCAAGGGGCTTTTGATGAACGCGTAAGGCGTACCGCTATATTGCTTGGCTGTTCGGCGCTTTACATCAATCAAACTGTTTACGGGGATGTATTGCGCGGTTCAGCAATGAAGCCAACACCCATTGGTCCAATCTGCCGTTTGTGCGAACGCCAGGGGTGCTTGTCGAGGGCAGAGCCACCTATTACCCGCCCGGCCGGACTGGATGAGTTTGTATCAGGCTTGAGCGTATTTGATTTTCGTTAGCGCTGAAATCTTCAGCTTCTTGGAGGACGGAAAAGATATACGACCAGCCAAACAGGAACAATCACCAATGAGCCAAGGATGAGATGCGGCACTGCCCAAGTCATCCCTTTTTCAATCATCTGGATAACATTTTCCGGAGTCATGCCGAGTTCAAGCAATATCTGTTCTGCCGAAAGGTTCAGTTTTTCCAACACAACGCCTGTCACAATGGATGCGATCAGTATTTTCGTTACAGTTGAAAAGAGCTTTAACATTGAGTGCCCGTATACAGTGTTCTTGATCAGTCTATATTCGTTATTAGCTGTAATGACAAATCAGTTGTAACCTTGCAATTAATCTTCAAACCAGGTTCAGACATCATTCCTCAATTTGTTTTCTTGCTTTGTCCTGTGTCTTTGATGGGCTCAGTTGCTTGGCCTGTTTTAGCGCCTAAATCAGGCCTGATCAGATTAGGCTCCGGTACATAAAGAGGTTGTTCCATGGTTCCGCCCAGGAAAAACTGAAACCCCTCCATGCTTAGTGCTTCATCAACATCCTGCAAAACGCCCCAAATGCCAAGATTGCCAGATCTAAGATCCGCCTTACCCGTCAATTGGGCATTATAACCATCAACCACAAACCCGCTATTTTGTATCCAGCCGACACCGTGGGTGATTATTGAATTGAGAACAAAATCAGAGATCTTTGTTTGTAGTGGTGAATTGCCGATTTGAATATTGGCACTTTCCTCACCGCTATCATTGATGCTGGATTTGATCTCTGCGAAATTCAATCCATTGAGATTTCCGTTTTTCATGGCGATGGAAAAATTTCCATTCATCTGGTTTTTCAGGTTATCAAAATCTCCGGCCGTTGCAGACATTCTAAGCTTTACATCAGATGGCCCCGAAGGAATAATGCCGCTAAGAGCTTTGAGTGGTGTGACTTCATTCAAGTTTAGGGAAGCGGCATCCAGTGAAACAGAAGCCTCCACATCGCTCTCCTTCTGCGCCATTTGGATATTACCAACGATTAAGCCCGCTCCCAAGGCCGCATTGCCAATATCGATTTTGAAAACCTGATCTTTGGAGGATAGTCCACCTGCAAAATCATTGAGTGAAAACTCGCCAATTGCCACAGACTTTGCCGACAGGCGCAAATCAAGCTGCGTTTGATTCAAGAGTTTCAGCGTTGAGGACAAACCCTCGGGTCCCAACATACCGGAAGTATAAGGTGCCAACCGAAGCAATTCTGTTGCCAGTGTGCCGCTTAGTTGATTTGGAGATTGTTCAATCAAAATCAGGCGAAGGCCGCCAACGTAATCGTTCCCGTCCAACTTCAAGGTAGCATTCTCAATCTTCATATCTGACAATGTGCCAGATAAATTGCCGTTTGCGGAAAACTCAAGGAAGCTTGAACCAACCCCTGCCTCTCCGCCAAAGAACTCTATCATTTTCCTCAGAGAAGGTGCCGAGGCTGTCGCCGCGCCGCTATAAAACAAATCAGAAAATCTGTTGGCTTCGCCATCAAAGTCAAGATTGACCGTGTCGGAGCGGACGGTAGCTTTTAGCTTGGAACTGCCGCCTGCAAGCAGCATTACGGGCGTTGCCGCAGTCAGATCCACATTAACGCCGTCTCCGCGCCAAATGCCGTTGCCACTGAAAGTCCAACCAGCCCGAATGTTTGGCCATAGCAGTGAACCATTGAAGTTGGTGATCGTCTCTTTTCGACCGCTTATTTCATTGGTGTACTCTATCGTGCCACTTTCAACAGAAAATCGTCCAAGACGTAAATTCGATAATTTTTGCAAGTCAGGCTGTGTACCGGTTGGGGTTTCAACTTTCAGATTTTTGGCTTCTTGGAGCGAGCGCCAGACTTCACCATCAGGAAAGGTCCAGCTGGTATTGCCGGATGCAAAGAGTTTCAAATTAAACTTCGGCTGAATGAACTGGAACTCATCAATCACGACCTCTCCGGTTAGAGCTGAAGCAAGATTAAGTTTGGCCCGCAAATAGGGCATGGACAGAAGCGGTTGTTCATCCTGACTGGCGTTTTTTTGAGCAAACACCACGTCCTGAATTTCAATTCCAAGAAACGGACTAAATGAGACTTTGGGATCGCCATTGAAACGCATCTCCCGCCCGGTCACCTCATTGGCGCGTGCGAGTAGATTGGCACGAACCGTATCGCTGGAAATCAGCCATGGTAGGGCGATCACGGCCAGAACGCCGATGCCTAATAATACCAACAATGACAAAAATAGTCTTTTCATGGCTTTTTGGGTCTCCAACCCTAGCGTCTCACGCTTTCCCTAAGGGTGTCATATTGGGTTATTGGTTACAATTATTATTGCCACTTATGCCCAATGAAGGCGAATTATCCAAATGATTTTATGCCTTTTGCATGCGCCCGAAGTTTTAGCTATAGGAACTGAAGGAATACAAATCGTATTAGAGGTATATTGCATGGAAGTCGGTACAATTCTGTGGCAACCGTCCAAGGAACAAATAGACAATTCCAATTATATGGAGTTTGCCAAATTAGCTGGTGAGAAATCCGGTTCGGATTTGACCGACTATGATGCCTTGCATGCCTGGTCCGTAAATTCGCAAGATGATTTCTGGCAATTGGTCTGGGACTATTGCGGCGTTATTGGTGAGCGTGGCGATCGCATCAGTGATGGTGGGCTTTCGATGCCAGGGGCAAATTTTTTCCCTGATGCCCAGCTTTCATTCGCTGAAAACCTTTTGCGCAGGAAGGGCCCGGAAGATGCGTTCGTTTTTAGGGGGGAAGACAAGGTAACTAGGCGCATGTCTTTCGACGAGCTGCATGATGAAGTCTCCCGCATGCAAAAATTCCTCACCTCCCAAGGGGTGAAAGAAGGAGATCGTGTCGCAGCAATGATGCCAAATACACCGGAAGCGATCATCGCCATGCTGGCTACTTCGTCGCTTGGCGCAATCTGGTCCTCCTGTTCTCCGGATTTTGGCGAAGGCGGTGTTCTGGATCGTTTTGGCCAAATCGAGCCGAAAGTCTTCATCACCTGCGATGGTTATTGGTATGCAGGAAAGCGTCTTTCGATTGAAGGCAAATTGCAGACCATTTTGCCGAAACTACCAAGCGTTAAATGCGTTGTGGTTTCCGATTATTTGGGCGATGCCAAAAAGGTTGCAGATAAATTGCCAAATGGCGTTGACTGGGCTTCCGGGCCGGGTGCGCTGCAAGCTGAAGACGTTACGTTCAAACGTCTTCCGTTTTCCCATCCATTGTATATCCTTTTTTCATCCGGCACGACTGGCATCCCCAAATGTATCATTCATTCCCAAGGCGGAACCTTGCTGATGCATTTGAAAGAGCAACAACTCAGTTGCGATATAAAAGAGGGCGATCGTTTCTTCCATTTCACGACCTGTGGATGGATGATGTGGAATTGGATGGCTTCTGTTTTAGCCTCCGGCGCGTCTATCATGCTGTATGATGGATCCCCATTTGCGCCTGATGGCAATGTCTTGTTTGACTATGCTGAACAGGAGAATTTCACCTTTTTCGGAACATCCGCAAAGTTCATCGACGCGGTACGAAATGCTGGTTTAACGCCTGGCTCCAGCCACGATCTGTCAAATCTGCGAATGATTACCAGCACCGGTTCTCCCTTGGCACCGGAGAACTTTAGATTTGTTTATGATGCAATCAAAAGCGACATCCATCTTGTTTCGATGTCTGGCGGAACTGATATCGTGGCTTGTTTTGTCGGCGGTGTACCAACCAAACCGGTCCGCATAGGTGAAATTCAGGGCCCAATGCTAGGAATGGCAACAGAAGTTTGGGACGATGACGGAAATTCTGTAATTGGTAAGAAAGGCGAATTGGTTTGCATAAAGGCTTTCCCGTCCATGCCAATTGGATTTTGGAATGATCCTGGTGATGAAAAATATCTAAGCGCCTATTTCAACCGCTTTAAAGGCATTTGGTGTCACGGTGATTTTGCCGAATGGACTGCAAATGGTGGAATGATCATTCATGGACGCTCGGATGCCACGTTGAATCCGCAAGGCGTGCGAATTGGTACGGCCGAGATTTACAATCAGGTCGAACAGCTCGATGAGATTGATGAGGCCATTTGCATTGGTCAGGAATGGGAAGGTGATGTCAGAGTTGTTTTGTTTGTTAAACTGGCAAACGGTGTGACACTGACTGATGAACTGGCTTCTGTTATAAAAACGAAAATTCGTAACGGAGCTTCGCCTCGACACGTGCCTGCCAAGGTAATAGCCGTCACGGATATACCACGCACAAAGTCAGGAAAAATCACCGAATTGGCAGTTCGCGATATTGTTCATGGGCGTGCAGTGAAAAATCAGGAAGCCTTGGCTAACCCTGAGGCCTTGAAGCTGTTTGAAGATATTGCTGAGCTGAAAACATGAAGCTTACCAGACTATTGCTAACAAATAAGGTTAACAAACTCTGAGCAAGAAATTAACTGTAAAACAGAACGCGTCAAGCTTTGTTAAAATTTGTTAAGTCTTATTAAGGTGGTGTTAACAAATTCAGGGCATGATCACCTCAACGCAAAGAAATTCAGCGGTTTATCCGCTCTTACTGATCTCATTATGCCCTTAATAGATATTACTTGGCGGATCCCATCGGGTCCGCCATTTTTTTTGCGCTTACCGTTTTTGTTCCAAAATGATCACTTTTGTTAATACATAAACCGGGATCAAACCGATCAGCACAATGATCAACGCGGCAAGGGAGGCTTCTTCGAACAATGCCCGTGAAGCCCTCGAATAAACATATGTGGCCAATGTATCGAAGTTGAAAGGCCGCAACATCAATGTCGATGAAAGCTCTTTCATTGTTTCAACAAATACCAAAACGCCTGCAACCGCCATGGATTTGGAAATCAATGGCAGCTCCACTCGCCATAGCGAACTGTTTTGACTGTGTCCAAGGGTCCGCGATGCAGCAATGAGATTGGGTGAAAGTTTTGCATAGCCAGCTTCGATATTGCCCACCGCCACTGCGAGAAACCTGACCGAGCAGGCAAATATGATAATCGCCACGGAACCGGAGATAAGAAGTCCGGTTCTCATCCCAAACCATTCCACCATCCTGCCTGAGAACCAATTATCAAATCCGGTTAAAGCGACAAGAACGCCGATGGCAAGGATGGTACCGGGTACCGCATAACCAAATACGGAAAATCGAATGGAAACTTTGAGGAACTTATTTCTCGATAATCGGTTGGAAAAGATCAGGGCAAAGCCCGCCAACACACAGATAACCGCTGTCACCAAAGCAATGGTGATACTATTGCCCGTTGCCACAAGAAGGGCATTGTCGCTGGCCTGACGCGGAATACGGATTATGAATTCCAGCAATTGCCCCAGTGGAACCAGAAATCCAAGAAGGACAGGCAGGGCGCAAGCAGTAAATGCCAATGCAGCATTTACGCCGGAAAGCTGGATTAATTCTCCGGACTGCGTTGTGTGTTTGGTATCGTGGTAGGATTGTTGTCGACGCATATGGCGTTCCAGCAACACAAGGGCCAGAACCACGATCATCAAAATCAGCGCCAGTTGCGCAGCCCCTGCAAGGCTTGAGCGATTGAGCCAGGTATCGAAAACCGAGAAGGTGAGGGTTCTGATGCCAAGATACTCTACCGCTCCAATATCATTGAGCGTTTCCATTAGGGCCAATATGACGCCAACAGCAATCGCCGGGCGTGCGGCGGGCAGGGCGACTTTGAAAAACAAACGCCAAGGCCCTGCACCCAAAAGTCTAGCCACATCAAACAAATGCCTGCTCTGTTGACTGAAGGAGAGCCGGGCAGGAAGATAGACGTAAGGAAACAGTACCAGGCTGATTAGTAAAACAGCGCCTGATAGGGAGCGAATTTCCGGGAACCAGTAGTCCCGCGAGGTTTCATAGCCTCCAATTACTCGTACCCATTCCTGAAGTGGGCCAGTATAATCCGCAAATTCCACCCAGGTATAAGCCGAAATATAGGTTGGTATGGCCAGTGGCAGGATCAAAGCCCATTGCAATATCCCGCGCATTGGAAAAGCATAACGGCTCACAAGCCAAGCAGATCCTGCACCAAGGACAAACGTGCCTAGCCCGACTCCCACCAACAAATAAATGGTTATGGAGACTGACTGAGGTAGAACATTCGCAATCAAATGCGGCCAGACCCCCTCGCTTGAGCCAGTGGCTTTCCAGAGCAAGGCCCCCATTGGCAACATTGTGGAGGTAAGGATAAACCCTGCGATGAAAATCCACAAATGTCCGACTGCCCCATAAGGACGTAACCTTTGGGATCTTTTGGTATTTGTGCCTGCGATATCAAAAATGGATTTCATAAGGCGTTTTGTGCACAAAGAATTGGAAGGTCAAGTAAAACCGGATTTGCCGAACTACGGTACGACTGGTTAGTCAGCCAAAACTCGTTGCGACGGAAACTGAATATGGGCAATTGTTCCTTCGCCCGGCGTGCTTTCCAATTCGAAATAAGCTCTGTTGGCTTCAACTAAAGCTTTGGTCAGCGGCAAGCCCAAACCGCTTCCGCCGCCTGAATTCCGGTCTTCTCCAACCTGTGCAAATGGCTCCAGTGCTTGGCGTAACTCGCTTTCATTCATGCCAGCGCCCGTGTCTCTGATCCGAAGACCTACTTCACTGTTTTCCTCATAAGTGGTCGAAACAATAACCTGACTATTGGTAGGCGAATGATTGATGGCATTTGAAACCAGATTAAGAATGATTTGGCGGATACTGCGAGCGTCGGCCACCACTTTCGGCACTGCCCGTGACAAGGAGGTGCGAATTAATATGCGTTTGTTATTAGCCTGTGGTTGCAACAGAGCAACGGTTTCCGCTGCCAGCTGGTTCAGGTCGACAGCCTCATAGGAAAGCTCCAATTTGCCGGCCTCAATTTTCGAAATGTCCAGAAGGTCATTGACCAGATCCAGCACATGGACACCCGAACGATTGATATCCTTGAGGTATTCACGATAGCGTTCGTTGTCTATTTTGCCAAACCGCTCCTCGATCATCACATCGGAAAAGCCGATAATAGCTGTCAATGGCTCTCGGATTTCATGACTGATGCGCGAGAGGAATTCGGTCTTTTGTTCACTGGCTGTTTCGGCATTTCTTTTCGCCGTAACTAGCTCTTCCTCGCTCTTTTTCCATTCAGTCAAATCGCGAAGCACAGCACAATACCGGTCACTGCGACCGACCCTACCTATTGTAGCAAAAAGTGGGATCAAGCCGCCATTGGCTTCGAGGCCAATGACTTGTTGGCCCTGATTAAGGACGCTTGACACGCCAGGCGAGTTGAGATCCTTGATATAGGCCTCAAGGGCTTCGCGGCTTTCTGTGGCAAAGAGTTTTCCGAAGGATTGGCCAACCACGTCCCGTTGTGACCTGCCGAACAAGGCCTCACCAGAGGCATTCAAGGATTCAATTTTACCATCTTGATCAATGATCAAAATGCCGTCTGCAGCCGTTTCGAGAATGTTTTCAAGCTCGGTTACGCGAGCCATATCAAGGACAGCCTTTTCGCTTTCTTCAGCTTGAGTTGAAAATGTCGAAGCATTGGCAGGAATATCTGAGAAAGTCAGACATAGAGCTTTCTCGCCATGCCAGTCCACGCTGGTTAACTTGGATTGAACCGGTTTTTCACAACCATCCTTTAAAACCAGAACGGTACTGCTGTCCAAATGGTCTTCTTTGTCGTCGGAATTTTGGCCAAGCAGAACATCAACACCGCCGGCATCAGCCAACTCGTCGGTTGATGCATAGCCAGTCATTTCCAAAAGGGCCGTATTTGCAAACAATGTCTTGCCCGATTGATAAATCACGAGTGCCACTGGCAGACTTTCGAGGATAGAGTCATCAGTCTTCAATAACTCATCTGCTTGATAGTGAGATGCAGCGGAAACCTCCTCTGATTCTGAAGTGACTTCCTCTTTCTGGTTGCCTGGCTCGAGATGCTCTTCTTCAATTTGGTCTGCAAGCGATTTGCTGATCTCGGAAAATGCCCGCTGTTCTTTCCCGGACAATAATTCGTTTTCTGCTTCCTCTTCCTTCGGCGCAACTGTCTCGCGCTGCGGCAACCGAAATACATTTCCTGGAAGGCGTTGGAAAACATCAGCTTCAGCATTGCTGAATTCATCAGTTTTTTCGTCAGTTGCTTTTTCGTCAGCGCTATCTGCGCCTAGATCAGTTTTCCAATATGAGGCGCTATCGGCTTCGCTTCTCACATCTTCTAGGTTGCTTTGCCTATCAATGCTCATTTGATCAACAGGTTCGTCTGAAGCAATATCCGAAATGGTAAAACCAACTCCAGATGGATCGACAATCGCATCATTTACGCGGATGATTCCAAAGCCTCTGAACCCGTCAAAGTTTCTCTCACGATCGAACACGGGAAGAGCTGCAAGATCTACCGGGATCACCATATCCGTATCGTCAACCGGCCATAAGACGCTTTTACCAGACCAAGTGTCAGCCTTTCTCAACAAATCCAGAATGACGTTACTCTCGTCAAATTTTCTAGCTTTTGAGATAGTTGCCCAGTCTTTTCCCAATATGTCGCCGGATACCATTCCTACCGCCTGAGCAAGTTCTGGCGAGACGGATTGAACGATTTGATTATTGTCAATTGAAAACGCAAACCTAAGGGGGGATTCGGTGTTAACGGTCTTTTCTGCCACTTCGGTATTGGAAACGCTTTGCTCTGGCGGAAGATCATCCATGGCGGCTTCTTCAGCGTCAATTGCCTCATGCTCAGTGTTTTTCGCTTCAGTTTCTTCCGTGAAGTACCAGCGATCTAGCAATGAGCCATTGTTTCGGGCAGGTTTTTCCGAACCTTGTGCTGTCTCATTGATTGGAGTGACGGGCAAATCTTCTTCCGTCACTTCTTCGGTGAACACTTTTTCAGAAGGAGGCAAATTCAATTCTTGAGTTTTTTCCACATTGGAGCTCTCGGCCCAAGACGGTTGCATATCTGGTAATGGTTCTGAAACACTTTTTGACTCCGCCAGAGCTACAGATTCAGCAACGCTGACTTCACGGGTATTTGCATTGAAGCCCTGCGATGAAGTTGATAGCTCGGAAGTCTCTCTTGCTTCTATCGTTTCAGCCGAACCGGTGTCAGCAATGACGATCAGATATCTTCCAGGTCGATCTCTGATGCGACCCAATCCAGCAGCGGCGAGTGCGCCGGAGCCAGTCTCGACTTTTCGTTTGACCAAACGATCATCTTCATTGGCGACGATTTTCAACAAAGCTTCAAGTGTATCGGGGTCAATTTCCAACCGGTCGAAACCCTTTGTTGAAGCAAGGACCAAACCATACTCATCAACGATTGCCGCCGCATCAGCAAATCCATCAAGCGCTTCAACGGCCATTTCAGCCAATTCATGCTCTTTCAAACGGCTGGATTTATGATTGCCTTCAAACACCACGAGCACCGCTTGAGTATCATTAGGCAAAGTGATTTTGGAAATTTCTGCCTGGATCAGCTCGGATTTCAAACCATGAGCCAGTCGGAAGCCACGATTGATCGGCTCGGCTCCTTCAATTTGGATGGCCGCATTTTTCAACTGCCGCACGACTGAATGATTTGGCGACAATTCGATATCCAGCAGATTGAATATATTGTCGCCGCCGACGAGTTCCGCGCCAATTGCATTGGCCCATAAGACTTGTGAAAAATCAGAAGCAAACAGCAAAGCAGCTTCCCCTGAGATCACTCTTTTCCTCAGGAAAGGCATCACTGTCAAATCAAGATAAGAATATTGCAACGATTTCATACGCGGGACTTACTTTGCTAATTCAGGGCATAATTTTCAGTTAACAATTGATTAATAGCGATTTTACCGATTTCGGTCCAGCGTAGCCAAGGGTTTGGAGCTGTAATTCATGCAAGACAGTTAATGGCGCAATGCTGCGTATTTCTCTTAAATCACAATTGGAGCTTGATTATTCCGGGCGCCAAAAGCGGACTTGAAATTTCATCAGGCGATTTTGGGAAAAGAAGCTTGCAAATTTTGCCAACTATCCTTATTCCAGCATCGTCTGGAAAGAAGCAATAAAATCAGTTAGATTTGAATGCTTCTCACAGAATGTGCGGTTGTAGCTCAGTTGGTTAGAGCGCTTGCTTGTGGCGCAAGAGGTCGATGGTTCAATTCCTTCCAACCGTACCATTTTTTCATTACCCATCCTGATTTGCATGAATTGCCCAATTGATCCGCTGAAGGCTCGGCGGCACTTAATACTTCATGTCCTGTTTTAAAGAGAATTTGCGGCTTTTTTGTTTCACCTCTACCATGGTCGTTCGATAGACACTAAGAGACGGGCATCAATTTGGCTAAGTGGAATAGGCGAATGGCAAAAATTGCGTTTATTGGTTTGGGTAACAACCGCTGAGGCACAATCGAAAATTAAAAAGCCCGGATCAAAGTCCGGGCTTTTCCATATTTGATTGAACTGTTTTATGCCATCACCGCCGACAGGATATAAAAGATCACGCCGGAGAGGATTGCGGCGATCGGAACTGTAATGATCCAGGCTGAAACAATGGTCATGAAGTGGGAGCGGCGAACAAGCTTGCGCCGGGCAATCTCGGAGCGGTCCTTTATGGCTTTTTCAGGTGTTCCCTTTTTGCTTTCGTGGGATTGAACATAAGCAAGGCGTTTTTTTGAATTGCCTGTGTACCATTCCCGGAAAAAGCCGACACCAAATACAGCCCCAACAGCGATGTGGGTTGAGCTGACAGGAAGGCCTAGCCAGGAGGCGACAATCACGGTGATAGCTGCTGAAAGGGCAACACAATAAGCCCGCATAGGATTAAGCTTTGTAATTTGTGTTCCAACCATGCGAATAAGTTTTGGCCCGAAAAGCAGCAGTCCGAGTGATATACCGATGGCGCCAACTACCATTACCCACAATGGAATACTGACCTTTGCCGCGACATCCCCCAATTCTACAGTGTGAACGATGGCCGCTAGAGGACCAACCGCATTGGCAACATCATTGGCTCCGTGGGCAAACGACAAGAGCGCCGCGGAGCATACCAACGGAATGGCGAACAATTTACGGACAGACTGGTTACGGTTTTCCATCCCTTTAGCCTGTTTGGCAATCAGTGGTTTGGTGGCTATCCAGGTTACTATTCCCATGCCCAGCCCAATAATCAATGCGGTGGAAAGATCAAGTTTGATAATTTGCTTGATGCCCTTGAGAGCAAGATAAGTTGTAAAAGCACCCGCCATGATAGCGATCAGGACGGGAACCCAGGTCCGCGCCGCCGCAATCTTGTCATCCCGGTAAATGATTTTTTCTTTGATAAAATACAAGAAAAGAGCGGCGATAACACCGCCGAGCATTGGCGAAATAATCCAGCTTGCCGCGATAGCGCTCATTGTCGCCCAGTTCACAGCGCCAAAACCAGCAGCTGCAATGCCTGCTCCCATCACGCCGCCAACGATTGAGTGCGTAGTGGAAACCGGAGCACCGACCCAAGTGGCCAGATTGACCCAGAGGGCCGAGGATATCAGCGCAGCCATCATTGCAGCGATAAAGATGTCATGGTCAGAAACCGCTTCGACATCAATAATGCCTTTTGAAATTGTCCCTACAACATCGCCACCTGCAATCAAAGCACCTGCGCTTTCAAATACGGCGGCAATGATAAGTGCCGTTCCCATCGTCATGGCATTGGAGCCAACAGCGGGCCCCACATTATTGGCTACGTCATTTGCGCCAATATTAAGGGCCATATAACCGCCGATGGCTGCCGCTGCGACGATAATCCAGGCGCCGGTTTCGCCGGCTACAAATGCCGTAGCGATAATCATGACGAGAACGATAAACAACACCGCCAAGCCTGGTGCGACGAAACCTTTTGCAATACTGCCAGCAGCTTCCTCAACATAGGATATCTTGTCGAGATCTTTATCAAGCGTGGATTTTTTGGTTTCCATAATAATTCCCTTAGGCCAAAAATTAGCCTAAGGGATATCACTTATTCCAATAAGTGCACATTAAAACGGTACTTATTTATTATCCATCAACAATGATTTTACCGGATCAGAGCGCAATAACGCTCTTAAACCTTCATCCTGGCACTTTTCCGCAGCTTCATTCACAGGAAGCCAAAGCAAGTCGCGTTGACCGGTTTCAGGATATTCGGTCAATTGTTCTTCCACCTTCAGTGGATAGACAACAATATTGGTTTTGACACTGAAGCCATTGCCCAAGCCCTTCAAGGAACGAAATTCTCCGATGGGCTCTTTGGCAACTTTGCCAATGATACCCGCTTCCTCATAGGCTTCAATCTTCGCGGTCTTGCGGGCGGAGTGTTTGGCCATTGGCCAACCTTTGGGAATGATCAGCCGCTTTGTTTTTCTACTTGTTATCAGCAAGATTTCTGGCTCGTCTATACCGTCGCGATAGCACAAAGCGGCCAACTGGGTTCGCACAGGGCGTGCAAACATCAGCTTGATTGTGTCGCTTAACTTGCGAAAGGCAGGATATCGGACGGCTATAAGGTTCATATCATTCTTCCGGCTTTTGCCGAAGTTCAACTCCAAAAGGTTAATAAAAGGTAAAGCTTAACAGAAGGTTAAGATGCAGATTGTGCCTTGAGAGCTACAATTAATGCTGGAATCTGTCAAATATACTGAAAGTCTGTGAGTATCAACATTCGATGTATTTGCTTTGATCAGCTGTTGTTCAACCTGAAAGCTGTATCTATCTGCAAAATATAGCTTTTTGATGGCTAATTTTGAACAAAGGGCCTGCTTAGTCGACCTGTGAAAACCTGCAGTGTCATCAGTCTTGAAACAAATTGCCCTGTTTCCTGGGTTGGTCATCGCTGGAAGGATCGCTCGGCGTTTTTTTTGAGATTGAAGCGGGACGCTTGGTCAGATCATTGCGAATGACATCAATACGCTCATCTGCAAATTCAACTTGATAGGCCGCGCCATTTTTGGTGGCGGCAGCGCGGGTTATGACATTCCCATCAGTATCCCGTAGAAGCGTAAAGCCACGCTCCAAGGTGTTTTCATGGCTGAGAGAGCCAAGCAAGCGGCCAGCGCCGTCTAACCTGCCTCTCAAAGCAATCATGCGGTTTGTCTGGAGTGCAATCATCGTGCGGCTCGTATAATCAAGCCGGTCCTGGCCCTTGCGCCATGATCTTTCCAGTGATTGCCAGCTCAGCCGAAGTGAGTTCACGTCCCGGCGTTTCAACTGGATATCGCTTAGGAGCTCCTTGTCCAATCGGCTCTTAGCAAAGGAAAGCCTTTGCTTTTTTTGGTCGACTGGAGCTTTCAACAAACCAAGAGTAAGTTTCCCGGCGCAGCGTTGAAGTTCCAATTGTTTTTGCTGAACAGCAGAAACAAAGCCGTGCGAAAGTCCGGTTGCCGCATTGTCATAGCGTTGGCTCTGAACAGCAAACAGACTGTCTGCGGTAGGCAGGCCTCTACTGGCAGCCTTGAGTTTTGTTTTTACGCTATCAAGCGTCCGTAAGAGACCTGAGCGCAAACGGGCCGTCAAAGTGGCCACATGTGCTTCCAGATCGGCTTTAACAGGCACAATCATTTCCGCGGCCCCGGTAGGGGTTGGCGCACGAACATCAGCGGCAAGGTCAACCAGTGTCCAATCGGTTTCGTGCCCGACAGCAGACACAATGGGGATCATCGAGTTTGCGGCTGCCCTTACCACAGCCTCGTCATTAAAGCCCCAAAGGTCTTCAACTGATCCGCCGCCGCGTGCCACAATCAGCACATCTGGTCTCTTGACCGCATCGCCCTCTTCAAGAGCGTTAAATCCATTGATCGCCCAGGCAACTTCCTTGCCCGAAGTTTCCCCTTGTACCCGCACTGGCCACACAATTACATGCATCGGAAAACGATCAGAAATCCGGTGAAGAATATCGCGGATAACCGCTCCCGTTGGTGAGGTAATCACGCCAATGGTCATTGGCAGGTAAGGCAGTAATTGTTTACGCTCGGGCTCGAACAGACCTTCAGCAGCCAGCTTCTTTTTGCGCTCTTCCAGCAGTGCCATCAAAGCGCCCGCACCAGCTGGCTCAATCTGTTCAATGATGATTTGATATTTTGAGGAGCCGGGGAAGGTCGTCAATTTGCCCGTGGCAATCACTTCCATACCTTCTTCCGGACGATGCATCAGTTTTGATACACCGCCTTTCCAGACAACAGCCGCAAGCACCGAACGATCGTCTTTCAAGTCCATGTAGATATGGCCTGATGCAGGGCGTGACACCCGGCCTATTTCACCACGAACCCGCACTCGCCCAAAGGCATCTTCCACCATGCGTTTTAGCTGACCGGAAATTTCCGAGACTGTGAGTTCAGCAACATTGGAAGTTGCCGGAACGCTGTCGTCTTCAATCTCTGGGAAAAATTCGCTGCTCAAAACTTGCGCCTAGTGGGTTGCACGGAAGACTTGAATAGCAGATTCTGTGCTAAGGTGAAGCGATTGAGCGGATAATCAGAGTGTTTTTCAGGCCAATTGCGTTTGTCGCGCCTGCCGAGCCGGGCTCATCCACCAAGTAAATGCCAGAATTGCAAGCACAAGTGCTGCAATGGCCAAGGCGATTGGCGAGCCTGCAATCCAAATGCCAGCCGTGCCTGCCCATAAAATGGAAGAGAAAGCCTCAGCCATAGTAGCCATGCGTGATGACGTTTGACGGCGGCGGAAATTGCTACGCTTTGCCTGAGCCTTGAACCAAAGCTGGATAGCTGTCGCAGACAGTACGGAAGCGGAAACGCATACCGCAGCGATCATCGCAGTTTGCAATGAAATGAGAGCGGTAAACGCAATCAGAGGCGCAACAATAACTCCTACACTGATCAGGATTGCCTCAACCTTCGCACGAATTACCTGAGCGGAAGAAACCGGTGCGGTGGTGACCAACTCCGGCGCATCTTCACCGGAAATGGCCAGCCAGGACAGACCACCTGCCAATTGACCGGATGCCATAACGATCACCGGAATGACCACAATTGCCATTGAGCTGCCTTGACCAAAGCTGTGCCAAAGCATGAAGGCTGGTGGGATCAGATAAAGGAGCTGCATCAGTGTTTGGGACATCAGCCATTTGTCGCGAAGCAGCAATTTCCACTCCTTGCGGCGTAACATGGCTGCCGCACTCATTTTCTTGAATGTCACTTTTCTTTGTTTGGTCGGGCCTGAAGCCATGTCAATGGAAGCTGCCTTGAGGACAATCTGTCCGTATTTTCCTGCCGTCAAAACCAGGGTTCCAAACAACAGCAGGGCAGCAAATACTAAAAGCGAAATGGCTGAAGTGCCATTGCCCATTGCCCCAAGGGCTGGAATCCAGAACCAGCTTTCTGCCTCTGGTGCACGGTCTAGTAAAAAGTCTGACTGCAGCAATTGGAATCTCGATATCGATCCAATGGAGATGATAGCAACAAGTTGAATGCCAATCACAAAACCTGCGCCAACAATCGCCGCAACAATCTGCGCGATCAGCCGGGTTTTTGACGGGCCAATAAAGGTGAACAGTCCCATGGTCAGCAAAATAGCAAAGCTTGTGGCGATCATGCCAAAGGCAAAAATAACCGGATACGCAAATAACCAGCCGCCATGATCCATGACCGCTAGAACATTGATTGCTGGAGCGGTAACGAGCAGGGTAAGGGAAGTGGTTGCAAGGGCAATCGCCAACATACGGATTGCAAAAAGCTTTGTTGAAGGGGCAGGGGAGGCAAGGATCAATTCAAGGTCCGAGCGGGTATAAAAGGCGCGCGTGATAGATTCCATTGCCTGAGATGCCATCAAGGATACAGGGAGCAGCAGAAATCCGCTGACCATCATCAAGGTGGGAATTTCCTGGCCGATACCGCCTTCAACTACTTGGTTTAGTGCGGCCCAGGCCAACAGATGAAGGCCTGCGCAAATGATCGCAAAAACGGCCAGAATTCTTTTGCCGCGTCCGGGACGATTTCCCGAAAGCATGGCGTATAAATCTCGCCAGGCAAGGGTGAGTTCGTGACGGGCAAACCAGCGGTATGAAGCAGAATGGCTCATGCGGCCCGCTCTTCACTTTGCTCACTGCTGCGGGCGACAACAGCCAGAAAAATCTCTTCAAGGCTTTGTTGATTGCCCGCGGAATTTTGTCCATTGGCTGCACGCAATTCGTCAAGCGTTCCTTCACAAACAAGGCGTCCTTCGGCAATGACGCCAATTCGTTGAGCCATGCGCTCGGCCACTTCAAGAATATGGGTCGTCAAAATAACTGTGCAGCCATTGGCCACACGGCTCAGCAAGACATCTTTGACCAGTCTTGCAGAACCCGCATCAAGGCCAGTCAACGGCTCATCCAGAATAATAAGCTTTGGATCATGGATGAGCGCACCGGCCAAAGCAACTTTCTGGCGCATCCCCTTGGAAAATCCTTCGCAGCGTTCATGGGCGTGTGGTTCAAGGGCAAGGATCTCCAGAATTTCCCCAGCAGACTTTTTTGCTTCGTCTCCGGGCACTTCCCAAAGACCAGCCACAAATTCCAGGTATTCCAGCGGGGTCAGGCGGTCGTAGATCATAGGCTCGTCGGGGACCCAAGCCGTAATATTTTTAGCGGCCAAAGGATCACGTTTGGCGTCATGTCCAAAAATACTGATTTCACCGGCATCCGGTTGAAGCAATCCCGCAACCATTTTCAAGGTTGTTGTTTTCCCTGCGCCATTGGGACCAAGAAGTGCATAAAACTCACCTGCCTTGATGTCCAAAGATAGATCACAAACGGCTGGGCGCGTATATGATTTGCGAAGATTGCGAAGCTTTAGAGCGGATTCTGATTTCACGATACTGTCCTTCCTTGATTTATTTTACTGCAGAAGGTGCCATGACGCATAAAAGTTCGAAAACCAAAGTTGCAGCAAGAAAAGCTGTGCCACCGGCTTGATCAAACGGAGGAGAGACTTCGACGAGGTCAGCCCCCGCAAAATTTAACCCTTCTAAACGGCGCACAACCTCAATGGCTTGGAACGAATTTGGACCGCCGATTTCCGGTGTTCCTGTTCCCGGTGCAAAGGTTGGATCAACAAAGTCGATGTCGTAAGAAACGTAAGTTTTTTGGGTGCCGGCGATCTCGCGAGCTTCTTGCATGACATCGTCCAGGCCTCTGGCGAAAAATTCTTCAATGGCAATTACGCGAATACCCACACTTGTTGCAAAATCTCGATCTTCTGTATCATAGGCTGATCCCCTGATCCCGATCATGCAAACCCGTTTTGGGTCTAAAAGACCTTCTTCCACAGCCCGGCGAAAAGGTGTCCCATGGGTATACATTTCTCCGCCGAAATAAGAATGAAACAAATCCGTATGGCTGTCAAAATGGATCATTCCGAGCGGTTCGTCTTTAGCCAAAGCACGCAATATGGGCAGCGAACATAAATGATCCCCGCCAATGGTCATCGGCAATATCCCTGCTTTTTTGACGCGGTCATAATAGTTTTCAAACCGTTTGAGAGTGTCTTCAATACTGGCTGGATTAGGTCCTACATCACCAAGGTCTGCGCAATTTGCCAGCTCGAACGGGCGAACACCCGTATGCCCGTTGCCGGCGCGGATCATGGTTGTAGCGTCTCTGATTTGGCGAGGGCCGTGCCGTGGGCCTGGGCGGTTGGTGGTTCCTCCGTCCCAAGGCGCACCAATCAAACCGATTTGAACATCACCGATCTTCTGGTCATCGAGAGCCACATGCGGCAAACGCATAAAGGTTGGAATGCCTGCAAAGCGCGGCAAATCCATGCCTGAAACTGGTTGAAAGAATTTGTCTGACATTTATATCCCCATTTGACTTTGCAGTAAAAATCAATTCGCTGCCATGTCCACTGCTTATAGATATAGAAAACCTAGAACAAAGGAGTTTAGGTAGGGTAAACAATGTCGTTAAAGCTTGAGGGCACGAAAACACCAAATGGTGTGCGCCTTCAATCATCCACGAACCTTACGGCTCAACTGCGAGGTTTCATGAATTGGTCAAAGATGGATTCAATCGCCTTGTCATATTGGGGAACGCCCTGTTTGCTCGGCTTGAAAAGATCACCAAACAAGTCCTCAAGTCCCGTGCCCTTTGGATAATTTGGTTCTTCGCTTGCTGGCTCCCCGGCATATGGATCGGCTTCACGGGCTCGTTTTTTGCGTCCAAACACATCATCAAGATCGTTTTCCGGTTCATCATAGGGCGATGTCTGGGGAGAAGGATTTTGAGGTTGATCTCCCATTGCTCCTCCCATTGGACCATTTTTGATCATCTCATTGAAGATATCACCAAGCGCACCGCCCGGATTTCCGGCGTTTTCACTACCACCGCCAAAGCCACCTCCACCGGTCATTTGTTCCAATATGGATTCAAGCGGGTTTTTCGCCCGTGGTTGGTTTTGCGGCGCAGATTGCCCGCCACCAAGACCGCCCTTCATCATTTCCTGAAGGATTTGGCCTAAAATGCCACCGCCGCCGCCAAAAGCGTTTTGCGCTTGGGGTGTTGATACTTGTCCGGTCATTTGCTTGAAGAGGCTGCCCATCACAATTGGCGCAAGCGCCGGAAGCATTTGCTTCAATATGGATTGGGAAACACCGCTCGCAGCTTCTGCCTGAGCAGTAACTGCCCTGCTAACTTCTTTACTTCCAAACAAATGTCCGAGGATGGCATTGCCTTCACTCATGCCTTTGGACGTGAATGCCTCCATCGGGTTTTGCACATAATTGGCATGATTGCCCTTGGCCAACGCTTCCATGAAGGAGGCCATGCCCGAAGGTGATGCGGCGGCATTTCTCTTCAAACCTTGGGTGAATGCGGGCATCAAAGCCTCAATCGCCTTGGATGCCTGCTCTTGCTGCAAACCAAATTGTTTGGCCATTTGATTCTGCAGAGAAGGCGCTTGCCCCTCATTCTGCAGGTTCGAAAGCATATCGAATAAAGGGTTCATGGTTTTCTCCCGTTTTTGGTGCTGCCCAGTGATGTCTCACTGTCAAATAGCTTCTTGGGCATTTCCTTGCTAACCGTCCGTGTCATCAATTAACCTGATGTTTTTTTATCAGTTTAAGATCACATTAACCATGCTGGGCTAGCCTGATCTTCTAAACATCTTTCATTGGAATAAGTAATTGCTCAACAGTCCGATAACAAGAACGAATGCCGTAAAAACCGAACAGGTCATCACGGCAACACATCCAAAACGATTAAGAAATGATTCGAGGAGAGGCGAAATGCGCCACGCGAATCGTTTGGCCTGGTTAGTCGTTGAGGGTCAAACTCAGGGTTTTCATTGTTCGCTGCGGGAGTTTTCCACAGAAGGCGCTCAATTGACCGTTTCTGGTTTGATGGGTATTCCAGACCAGTTCTCACTCTATATCGAGCCCGATAGCATCAAACTAGCATGCTCGGTTATCCTCAGAAAAGGCAATTCTGTGCGAGTAAACTTCACAAATCGTGAGGAAAATGTCCGTTTTCGCGATCTTGCCAATCGCCGTTGAAGATATCCTCTCGAAAAGATGACGGTTTTGTAATTTCCTTTAGAGGCATAAATATGCGATCTGCGTCATTAAGGTTTACCCAAATGGCGGTTGATCTGTTACAAGCCTTCAAAATAAATGGGGCGTAGAGGGCGATTATTATTCCATGAATATGCATACTAAAGGTTTGACTGCCAAAATCTCAGAAGATCAAACGTCCCTCGAAAATGTTGAGCCGATCAACTGGTTAGAACGTCTTTCAAAATATAAATCCGCTGACGATACCCGCGGTTATTTTGAATTGGGACTGTCAATTGTATTATTCGCAGGCACTTGGGCACTTGCCTGGTTTGCCCTTCAATATTCGGTTGTGTTGGGGCTGTTGCTGACAATTCCTGCCGGTGGCCTGTTAATCCGAATTTTCGCAATCCAGCATGATTGCGGCCATGGTGCCCTATTTTCTAAAAAAGAGATCAATGACTGGGTTGGAAGAACACTTGGTGTTTTGACGGTCACTCCTTATGAATACTGGCGCCACGCCCATGCCTTACATCATGCAAGCTCCGGAAATCTGGACCGTCGCGGATTTGGCGATATCGATACAATTACTGTCGAGGAGTATCAGGCACTTAGCTCTTTCGGTAAACTGAAATATCGCCTTTATCGCAATCCTTTTGTGATGTTCGGAATTGGCCCAGCATATGTATTCCTGTTGAAACAACGCTTGCCATTTGAAATGCTCAACAAAGGTTTGAAACCCTGGATCAGCACTCAGGGAACTAATGTAATGGCAGCTGTTCTGTTCGCCGGGATGATTTACCTGGTTGGCTGGAAAGCATTTTTGTTGATCCAGGTTCCAACAATATTAGTGGCTGCATCTATTGGTGTTTGGTTGTTCTATGTCCAGCACCAGTTTGAAGACACCAGGTGGGAGCGGAACAAGAACTGGAAAAGAGAAAACGCTGCTCTTTATGGAAGCTCCTACTATGATCTACCGAAACCATTGATGTGGCTGACCGGTAATATTGGCGTCCACCACGTGCATCACTTGTCGGCTGCCATTCCGTTTCACAAACTTCCAAAAATCGTGAAGGACTATCCTGAGCTTCGTGAGATTGGTCGCCTGACCTTGTGGGAAAGCCTAAGATGCGTTCATTTGGCGCTTTGGGATGAAGCGTCAAGTGAAATGATATCGTTTCGCAAACTACGGCAAAATCAGATTGCCGCAGCTGCTTAAGGTGCATCAGTTTGTTGACTTTGACTTAAAACGCCATTTCCTCATAAATCCGATTGATGTCCTGTTGCCATGGGCCGCTATACATCCATAGCAAATGTTCGGCTGTCGTCCGCTTGGCCGCAATCACTTCTTCCAATGGCACCAGAAACAGCCTCTCATCAAAACCTTCTTTGTTTAGGCATGCTCGACGCTCAAGTCCGCCTTTGGATATCTTGAGCATCTCTCGACCAATTTCCAGAACGCTTATACCATTGATCTCAGCACTTAACCCTTTTGCCGGTACATCATTGCGGAGTTGCCCAACAGCATCTGAACTCCAGTCTTTTACGAATGCTTCTGCTTCGCCCAAGGCCTGTTCGTCATAGAGCAATCCAACCCAAAAAGCGGGCAGGGCACAGATACCGCGCCATGGGCCGCCATCGGCACCCCGCATTTCAAGAAACTGTTTAAGCCGAACATCCGGGAAAACAGTACTGACATGATTTGACCAGTCGCCCATGGTTGCGGTTACGCCCGGAAGGTCCTTCGCCGCTCCACCGTTCATGAACTGGCGAAAAGTGATGTGGGTCATATCGATATATTTGCCATTGCGAATGATGAAATACATAGGAAGATCCAGGCACCATTTGGCATAATCAGCAAAGCCGTAATCTTCTTCTAGCATTTCCGGATGGTAGCCACCACGCTGGTTGTCCACATCATGCCAAACGCCGGATCGCCAGGAAAGTTCACCATTGGGCTTGCCTTCGGTAAAAGGAGAATTTGCAAAGAGCGCCGAGGCGATCGGTTGAAGCTTCAACGAAGTTTTCAGCTTGCGTTGCATATCCAGCTCATCGGAAAAATCGAGATTAACCTGGATTGTTGCAGTGCGATACATCATGTCCAGACCACGTGTGCCGACCTTTGGCATGTAGTTAGTCATGATCTTGTATCGGCTTTTTGGCATTTTCGGCGTTTCAGCCAGGCTCCATACCGGACTGGAACCTGTCCCAAGAAAACTGATGCCGAGCTCTTTTGCAACAGTCTTTACCGCTGTCAGATGCTGGTTGGATTCGCGGCAAGTCTGATGGATCGTTTCAAGCGGAGCGCCGGAAAGCTCAAATTGCCCTCCCGGTTCAATCGATATCGCTCCCATGCCATTTGTTCCTGCTAGGCCGATGATTCTTCCGTCATCCGTGATTGCTTCCCAGCCGAGTTCTTTTTCCATTCCCTTCAGCAGGGCTTCAATACCGTTTGGACCTTCATAAGGAACAGGTGAAAAATCATCTGTATAAAACGCAAATTTTTCGTGCTCGGTGCCAATGCGCCATTCGGATTTTGGCTTGCACCCTTTGGTGAACCATTCGACCATTTGATCAATTCCCTCAAGAGGGCGTTCATCCACTGTATCTCTTGCCATTCAATTTGCTTTCATCTGCTGCATATGTTCGCAAAAGCACTAGAAAGCATGGACTTGTTCTGCAAGTAAAACTTTCACTGCTCTTTGTTTTGTGATCACGCACTAAATCGTCAAACAGGCTGTCACCAGTCCCCGCAGGCGCTTTGTATAACGGCCAATGCGGCAACAGCCGCCGTATCAGCGCGCAAAATTCTGGGCCCAAGAGAGATAGGCCTGACATATTCGAGGGTCAAAAGCGCTTTGCGCTCTTCTGCGGAAAACCCGCCCTCAGGCCCAACCAGCAGACCCTTTTGCTCGGTTCTGGAAATATCTGACAAAGCGGAAATCGGGTTGACATCATCAGCGCTTTCATCGGCAAAGAGCAATTTGTGCTCTTTGTCCCAGTCGATCAGAAACTGGGTCAGCTTTACTGGCTTATTGATGGTTGGAATTGATAAAATGCCGCATTGCTCGGCAGCTTCCAACGCGTTGGCCTTCACTCTTTCCATATTGAGTTTGGTAATTTGAGTGTGTTGCGTGATGACCGGTTGCAAAACACCGGCACCCATTTCTACCGCTTTCTGGATCATGTAATCGAGCCGGCCCTGCTTGAGGGGGGCAAAGCAATAGATCAAGGAGCTTGGCGCTGGCTGTGGTCGGATCTGGTACTCTATCTTAAGTTTACATGCCTTGCGGCCACTTTGCCCAATGCTGGTAAGCCATTCGCCATCTATGCCGTTGAATATAAGCACTTTGGCACCATCTTTGAGGCGAAGCACATTTAGCAGATAATTGGCTTGTGCGCGATCAGCCTCAAAGGCCGCGCCTCCAGCAAGGGGCTGATCGACGAACAATCGCTGGGTCTTAAAATCATATCGTTCCATGAAAAACCAATGGCCTAGTGTTCGATTGTTTTCAAGCGTCTGGGATCAAGATGCGGAAGGATGCCAAACTGGTTGGTAACCCTGTCGCAAAGTCATGATGATGGAATTAGGTGTGACGATCCTTAAGGACGCATCACAGAATTTTTCGAACGGTTGAGGCACTAGATATCTGTTGAAACTCCAGTGTAGAAGCCGTTGATTTTTAATCGCATAAAATAGGGCGTCGATTTCAACTATTGCGCCATCTGGCAGTTCACCCAAGCATTCAAACTCCTGTTTGGCTGCCAGTTCTTTTGAAGAGTGCCATCGCTCCTTGTGAAGGATTTTGTTTTTAGCCTGGGCGTCATGCTCGCCATTGGCAGCGCAAAACGCTTCATGAAAACGTAATGCATCTGAACACCTGCAGGTGTGGCATGGTCGATGTCCCGCCGCCAAGGCGGTCACTTCATCCAGAAAGAACAGTTCAGTCCAGCCAGCACTTTGATTGGGACCATTTCTGCCCCAAGGTTCGCGTCTTCGCCCCTTCCATTCCAAAGAACAGCATATCCATGCTGCTGTTGACCAGCGTCGCCGAAGGAGCGTTTTGTTGTCCGGATCATGAATGATACCTCGATTGCCTGTAAATAACCCGCGAGCCGCATCAACATGCAATTGTCCATCGGGACTGGCGCGGTTTTGTAGCGGCATGGTTCAGACCCTATTCTCTGGTCAGCAAGACATGAAGCCGAATGGGGCCATGAGCCCCAAGAAGCAGGGTCTGTTCAATATCAGCAGAGCGCGATGGCCCCGTGATAAAATTCATCGAGCGCGGCATGTTTCCCGCGCCATAGCGCTTGCGAATAACAGCCCAGACATCTTCATAATGATTGCTGACATCTTTCTCGCTCAAAACCACAATGTGATTTTCAGGCAGGAAATTGAGAGTTGTCGGATTTTCTTTTCCTGAGAATAGGGCAAGCGTTCCGGTCTCAGTAATGCCACCTTCTGCGTGAGATACACCCACAAGATCTTGCCCGTCGCTTTTGCCATCCTTGATTACCAGCGATTTCGTGCCCCCGGTACGAATGACATTTAGCCGCTCATCGCTTCCCATTCTGATTTCATTGGGCAGATTATAGCCACGCAAATATTCAGCAATCGCAGTTGCCAGGTTCTTTCTGGAAACCTGCTCGACTGTCGCCTGTGATGCTTTGACCTTTTCTATAAAGCGATTGACCTGCTTGATCTTTGTTTTCGGCATGGCTGGCAACACACCTGTGTCGTGATCTGCGATACGTTTGGCGACTGCGGCACGTCGGTTCTCATCAGAAAAATCAGAATTGATCTGGGATTTGATTTTGTTCAGAATATAGTCGCGGCTCATAGCGCACCTGCCTTTGTTGGTGGCTTTGAAGGTCGCTTGCCTGATTTCCACTGGGCTATAAAAGTGCTACCTTGAGGTGTTGGCATATCACGATGCTTCGTCCAGGCGGAGGCAAGCGGAAGGAAGCCCGTGCGGTGCTTGAAGCCGCCCAATACCCATAGTCCACGCGCGGCCAATCGGGTTGCCAGACGATACCAAGCGGGCCGTTTGGCTGTCCAAGCCCAAAGCTTCAGATTGCGCCGGTGGCTGGGTGCAGAGAGGTGCTTTTCAAATTCCTGCTCCCGCCAATGGCGCATCATTTTTGGCAAAGGTATTTTCATCGGACAAACAGCTTCACATCTTCCGCAGAAGGTCGATGCATTGGGTAGGTGCCCTGCTTGGTCAACGCCAATAAATTGCGGTGTTAATACCGATCCCATTGGTCCTGGATAAACCCAGCCATAAGCATGGCCGCCAACAGCGTGATAAACCGGACAGTGGTTCATGCAGGCACCGCAGCGAATGCAGCGCAACATATCCTGAAACTCGGTTCCGATCATGTTTGAGCGGCCATTATCCAGCAAAATGACGTGAAACTCTTCTGGCCCATCAACATCATCGGGTCTTCTTGGCCCCGTTGAAAGGGTCGTATAGACAGACATGTCCTGACCCGTCGCCGAGCGGGCAAGTATACGGACGATCTGGCTCATGTCTTCCAGTGTTGGCACAATCTTTTCAATCGACGCAATGACGATATGCACTTTGGGAAGGGTTTGGGTCAGATCGCCATTGCCCTCATTGGTAACGATGATTGTTGTACCGGTTTCTGCGATCAGAAAATTCGCACCGGTTATTCCAACATCAGCTTTTTGAAACTTGTCACGCAAAATACCCCGCGCTTCACGCAGCAGACTTTCCGGCTCGCTCAATTCCCGATCTGGATCAAGATGCGTATGATGCTTTAGAAACTCCTCGCGGACTTGATCCATGTTCAGATGCACCGCCGGGGCAATGATATGACTCGGATTCTCGCCTCTTAGCTGGATGATATATTCGCCAAGGTCGGTTTCGATTGGAGGGATGTTGCTTGATTCCAGAAACTCATTCAGGCCGATTTCCTCGGAAATCATTGATTTGCCTTTGGTGACCGATTTAGCACCAACGCGTCGGCAGATATCAAGAACTTGACCACGGGCATCAGCGGCTGTTGCGGCCCAATGCACATGTCCACCGCTGTTCGTTACGTTTTTCTCGAAGGTCTCAAGATAAATATCAAGGTTCTCAAGAACATGATTTTTGATCGCTACTCCCGATTCACGAAGCGCATCAAATTCTGGCAATGCGTCGACAGCAAGTTGTCTTTTCTGGATGAAATTGTTCTTCACATGCCCGAGCGCTCTTTGTAACTGGACATCATTCATTGCGTCAGTGGTGTTTTTCTTGAAGATTGGGCTTGTGATTTGCATCTTTATGCCTTTCCGCCGATAGGCGGTGTGTCTGTCATTCCGGCTAGGACTTCGGCCACATGGCGAACCTCTGTTTTAGCTCCCTGGCGTCGCAACTTGCCTGCCATATTCATCAGGCAACCCATATCGCCGGCAAGCAGAAGCTCGGCTTCAGCCTTTTCGATATGCCCGATTTTTTCTGTAACAATGGAATTGGATATATCGCTGTATTTCACTGCAAAGGTGCCGCCAAAACCGCAACACACGTCTGAGTTTTTCATTTCAGTAAGCGTAACACCCGGCATAGATTGCAGGAGTTTGCGGGGCTGGGATTGGATGTTCAACTCCCGCAAGCCGGCGCATGAATCGTGATAGGTGATTTTGGCGGTAACATCAGCTTCAACGGTCTCGATTTTCATCACATCTGTCAGGAAGCTCACCAGTTCAAAAACCTTCATACCAAATTTCTTGCTGCGATCTCTCCACTCCTTATTGTTGGCAAAAAGTTCCGGATAGTGTTTGCTCAACATGCCTGCACAAGATCCTGACGGCGCAACGATATAGTCAAATTCCTCAAAAGCCTTGATCACGTCTTTGGCGATATCTGCGGTATCTGCTTTGTCACCGGAATTGTAAGCTGGTTGCCCACAACATGTTTGGGATACCGGAACAAATACTTCGCAGCCTGCTTCCTCAAGCAGTTTTACAGCAGCAAAGCCTACGCTTGGCCTGAACAAATCCACCAGACAGGTTACAAATAGTCCAACACGTACCGTTTCACTCATCTTGTTTGTTCCAAACTCTGCGAAATATTATTTGGTTTAAGAGATATTTCTCTGGCGAAAGCGTAGTCCCGAAATTCTCTCTCGATCTTCTTCATTTTCCAGTTCTGCGCTGCGCTCGATTACATAAGTCAAATGCGCGCGCGCAGCCTCGGCCGCCTGGTCGCTTTCGCCGGCTAATATGGCATTGGCGATTGCCATGTGCTGATCGAACAAATGCTGTCTGCCGCCAGCGGTTTCATAAAGTTTGCTTCGATTCTGAAACACGCCTTTCGACAGCAATTTGTAGCAGGATCGCAAAGTATGAAGCAGCACCAGATTATGCGCCATCTCGCCAATCAGCAAATGGAACTCGACATCAACCAAGGCTTCTTCCTTGAAGTTTTCAGTCTCATGGGCCTTGCGCATGCGCTTCATGCATTTTTCCAGCATTTCGCGGTCAAATTTGGTCGCCCGAATGGCTGCAAAGCCAGCAGTTATGCCTTCAATTTCCCGCCTGTATTCAAGATAGTCGATGGTCGCTTTTCGGTGCAGGGGAAGAAGCGACGCGATGGGGTCAGAAAATACTTGTCCGATAACATCGCAAACGAAAGTCCCGTCCCCTTGGCGTCGTTGCAGGATCTTCCTGTTTTCAAGCATTTCAATGGCATCGCGAAGCACTGGGCGAGAAATTCCGAAATCAACGGCCAGTTCCCGTTCCGATGGCAATTGGTCCCCTGAGCGTAAAACACCTTCCAACACCAGACCTTCGATCTGATGGGCAACTTCATCGGAAGATTTACCTTGTTTGATATGCTGGAAAACCGTCATCTCACACCTTTGTTTCAATCCATAGATAAAAGAAAAGTGCTAATTGGTCAATTAACTTTACCAACGGAGCCATTTTGAGTGAGCAACCCTTTGGTCGCGGCATTCTGCCCATTGGATGACCGGCGAATGCAAGTTAAGACTACATTTCGTGGGCTATGGGTGATCGGGAAACTGACGGAAGCTGGAAAGGCAAATGGGGAATGTCCAAACAGGAATTACAAAGAACTGAACTAGCTGTAGCGTCATCGGACCAGTTTCCGGAGTTTCGACGTCACTCGCTGCATCGTGTTTCCGTGGGAGAAATCCATTCCCGGCCTTTCCCGGAATATTCCAGCAATCGCGTCATTTTTCACTACGCATTCATGTCGGATGCGGGCAGTAGCGTTGCCAATGCGGTATTGGCGGAATTGTGCCGGATCAGAGGTGAGACCGTGCCGATGCCTGAGGTTCGATACCATCAAATTCCCTGGAACAATGGCCAGTTGCGGTGGGAGAGCCATAGCGAGTTTTCAACCTTCACTTTTGATGCCAAAGCGCCGCGTAGCTTTTTAGGCGAAGTTGCAAATCATCCCTTCGGTAATGGTTTCACGCCACCTGGCTCCATGATGTCGGCAACGCGAATAGAAATTCGACCTTTGACAGCTGCCAACAGAAAACTGCTCGATAAATTTGATCAGGAGAGTCTGACCGTAACGCGCCTTGATGATGGAGAGTCCTTGCTTGCCACCGATTTCAGGCAGGATGTGAACGGAATGACCGTGTTTTTACTGCTTGAATCCAAGATAGGAGCATCAAGAATCGGTTCTCTTACGAAAACAATTATCGAACTTGATACTTATCGCGTGTTGACCATGCTTGGCCTTCCGCTGGCTCGATCGCTTTCATCAAGACTAAGTCAGATGGAGGTTGAGCTTTCCCGATTAACATCCGAGATGAAAGATGCTTCGGCCGATATCAGCGAGAAACTGCTCTCAAAAATCAATGGAATTGCAGCAGAACTCGAATCTGACGCAGCGGCCAGTCTTTTTCGATTCGGCGCAAGCAAGGCCTATGGTAGCATTGTTGCTGAGCGTTTGGAGACCTTGGGTAATAATACTGTTCCCGGCGGCATTCCGATCGGAAGTTATTTGAACCGCAGCATTCCGCCAGCCCTTAGAACTTGTGCTTCTGTTGAGCAGCGTCAGGCAAACTTGTCCAGAAAACTGGCAAGGATCGCAAACCTCTTGCGCACCAAAGTAGAAATTGAAATTGAAAACCAGAATAGAAACTTGCTTGCTTCAATGGATAAAAGAACACAGTTGCAATACCGCCTTCAACAAACTGTTGAGGGGCTTTCCGTTGCTGCTGTTTCCTATTATGTCGTCGGTCTTTTCTATTATGTCAGCCAGGCGCTTTCCAATTGGCTGCCCCTCGGGATCACCCCAAAAGTCGCGGCGGGAATGTTTGTCCCGGTAGCAATTTTTGCAATTTGGTTCATGGTACGCTCCATTCGAAAGAGGCATATTTCATAGTTTGTACGTCACAAGGGGCGAATATACACAACATTTCTCTTTGTTGTGATTTGCCACCAGGCTGCGATCTTGCAGAATTGGTAAAAATAGTTTACCAATTGATCATTCGCGTCAATGAATGCTGGAGGAGCCGTCATGTCTATGATCGAAATGCCGAAGCCGGACCAATCCCTGATTGGGTTAAAGTCGGAAGTTGTTCGTGAACTGATTGCTGCAATCGGAGAGATTGGGGTCATCTCGGCCCCGGAAGAGACCATTGCCTACGAATGTGATGCGTTGACTGCCTATAGGTGCCCTCCAATGGCTGTCTGCCTGCCGGCAACAACCGAAGAAGTTTCAACTGTTTTGAAGATTTGCAGCCGCTTTGGGCTTCCCGTTATCCCGCGTGGGTCAGGTACATCTCTTGCTGGAGGGGCCTTGCCGACCGCCGACTCAATCGTGGTAGGGGTGTCCCGTCTAAACCAGATTTTGGAGATCGATTACGATAATCGCTTTATCAAGGTTCAGTCGGGGATCACCAATTTGGGAGTCAGCGGAAATGTTGCTGAAGCAGATTTCTTTTACGCGCCCGATCCTTCCAGTCAACTTGCTTGCGCTATTGCGGGTAATATCGCAATGAATTCTGGCGGCGCTCATTGTCTCAAATATGGCGTTACCACAAACAACCTTATGGGCGTTCGCATGGTGATGATGGATGGCGAGATTATTGAAGTTGGCGGCGCTTACCTTGATAGTGGTGGCCTTGACCTTCTGGGTGTTATTTGTGGCTCTGAAGGTCAATTCGGAATGGTCACCGAAGCAACACTAAAAATTCTGCAAAAGCCTGAAGGGGCAAGGCCAATCCTGCTTGGCTTTGATGAAAATGAAATCGCTGGGGCCTGTGTCTCCGATATCATCAAGGCTGGAGTATTGCCTGTAGCCATGGAATTCATGGACAAGCCAGCAATTATCGCTTGCGAGAACTTTGCCAAGGCTGGCTATCCGATGGATGTTGAAGCGCTTTTGATTGTTGAGGTTGAGGGTTCTGAAACTGAGATTGTAGAACAGTTGGAGAAAATCAAAGCCATTGCCAAAAAGCACAATCCCAAAGTGATGCGGGAAAGTCAGTCAGCGGTTCAATCTGATCTCATCTGGAAAGGACGTAAAGCGGCCTTTGGTGCGATGGGCCAAATGGCCGATTATATGTGCATGGATGGAACTATTCCTACTTCTCAATTGCCATATGTTTTGCGGCGCATGCAGGAAATGTCCGTGGATTATGGCTTGGGAGTTGCCAATGTTTTCCATGCTGGCGATGGTAACCTTCACCCGCTCATCATGTTTGATGCAAACAAGGAGGGCGACCTTGAGAAGTGTGAAGCCTTTGGCGCGGATATCTTGAAACTATGTGTCGAAGTCGGTGGCTGCTTAACCGGTGAGCATGGCGTTGGTATTGAAAAGCGCGACTTGATGAGCCACCAGTTCAACGAAGCTGATCTGGAAATGCAAATGCGTGTCAAAGATGTATTTGACCCGGCTTGGCTGCTTAATCCTGCAAAAGTGTTTCCGATGGCGACAAGCCATTCCCGGCGCACGGGCAACACAAAGAAAGCAGCGTAATCTATGGCGAAGACATATGCCCCAAGCTCTGAGGAGGAACTTAGCAGCGTTGTTAAATCGGCAGCTAAGAGCAAGACGAAACTCGCCATCAAAGGTGGCGGGACGAGGGCTATTGGCAATCCTGTGGTGGCAGAAGAAACGGTCGTCACCACGGGGATCAACGGAATTTCGATTTATGAGCCAGGCGCTTTGACGATTGTTGCTGCTGCGGGAACAAGCCTTGAAAAGATCAATGCGGAGCTAAATAAGGAGAGTCAGCATCTGCCTTTCGAGCCTGCAGACTATAGCGGCCTGTTTGGCATCAAAGGCCAGTCAACGATTGGCGGCGTAGTTGCTGCGGCTGTTTCTGGGCCACGGCGTATTCAGGCTGGAGCCTGCCGTGACAGTCTGATCGGAATTCGCTTTGTTGATGGAGAAGGTAATATCGTAAAAAATGGCGGCCGGGTCATGAAGAATGTTACCGGCTATGATTTGGTCAAACTGTTTGCCGGAAGCTATGGAACGCTCGGAATACTTACCGAAGTTGCGTTTAAAGTGTTGCCGAAGCCCGAAGTTACGGGTGTTGTTCGAGTTCAAGGTCTTGAGGACCAGGCTGCAATCGATCTTCTGGCAAAAGCCCTTTCATCTCCCTTCGATGTTTCAGGCGCAGCCCATGTACAATCGGGAGAACATGGAATATCCGAAACACTGGTACGGGTCGAGGGATTTGAGCAATCGATCAAATATCGCACGGAACAACTGAAGCAATTGTTCAAACCCATGATTGCGGGGGCAGGGGAAATCTCAATTGATATGGACGAGGGTTCTACAGTTTCACATTGGAAAGACATACGTGACGTCAAACCCTTTCACGACAGCGAAAAGGAAATCTGGCGTTTATCAGTCAAACCAAGCGACGGGCCGAAAGTCGTTTCTGAATTATCTTCCAAATTCGAGGTCGAAGCGCTTTATGATTGGGGTGGCGGCTTGGTTTGGTTAGCGATTTCCGCCTCAAGCACTGACAAGGCGGTAATGATACGTTCCATAGTCAATCAGTTTGGTGGCCATGCCACCATCATCAAAGCGGAAAAGGCTCAGGCTCTGTCCGCTGAGGCTTTCCATCCGGAATCCGCTAGAATTTCGCAATTGTCACAAGGCCTGCGCAATCAATTCGATCCTTACGGTATCTTTAATCAGGGCTTGATGATGCAGGCCAATGATCAGTTGATCGGAGTGAATTAATGCAAACCAATTTCTCCCTTGCTCAACTGGCTAATTCCGATGTCGCCCACTCAGAGCAGATTTTACGCAAATGTGTTCACTGCGGATTTTGCACTGCAACTTGCCCAACCTATCTGACACTGGGCGATGAACTGGATAGCCCCCGCGGTCGTATTTATCTGATCAAGGATATGCTTGAAAACGATAAGCCGGCTGACGAAAAAGTCGTAAAACACATCGACCGATGCCTTTCCTGTCTAGCCTGTATGACGACTTGTCCCTCAGGTGTAAACTATATGCATCTGGTGGATCACGCCCGGGCGCATATTCAACAAACCTATAAGCGACCATTGATCGATCGCCTGTATCGCGCGTTATTGGCCGCTGTTCTGCCTTATCCCGGACGGTTCAAAATCGCACTAATAGCTGCCCGTTTGGGCAAACCATTTGCAGGGCTTTTGGGAAAATTGCCAGGCGGGAAACCGATGAGCGCTATGTTGGCTCTGGCTCCCTCAGGACTTCCTAAGTCAGATCCAAAACTGTTGCAAACGTCCCATGCTGCTAGTCCGGAGGGTGGCGCCCATATCAAAGGCCGAGTCATCATGATGCAGGGTTGCGCTCAACGCGTGCTTGATCCGCAGATCAATCTGGCAACCATCGATTTATTGAACCGCCTTGGCGTTACAGTGAGCACCCCAAAAGCAGAAGGCTGCTGTGGCGCATTGGTTCATCACATGGGACGCGAAGCCGACTCCCATGCGGCGGCAAAACAGAATATCGATGCCTGGATGCATGAAATCAATAATGGTGGCGTCGATGCCATTATCATCACCACATCGGGCTGTGGTACCACAGTCAAAGACTATGGACATATGTTGAGAGACGATCCTCAATATGCCGAAAAAGCCAAAACGGTCGCGGCTCTTGCCAAAGATGTAACTGAATATCTGGCAAAGCTGGAATTGCCGAAAGCTGAAACAGGAACAGGCATTCGTCTGGCCTACCATTCAGCCTGTTCCATGCAGCATGGTCAAAAAATAAAAGACCAGCCGAAAAATCTCCTGGCCGCGGCCGGTTTTACCGTCGTTGATGTACCGGAAGGCCATCTATGTTGCGGGTCTGCAGGCACCTATAATATTCTTCAGTCTGAAATCTCGGACAAATTGAAGGTCCGCAAAGTCTCCAATATTGAACGCATGAAACCGGACTTGATTGCGGCAGGTAATATTGGTTGCATTACACAGATTGGCAGCGGAACGAAGGTTCCAATCATCCATACAATTGAATTGCTGAATTGGGCCTATGGCGGACAAAGACCAACCAAATTAGCAAATCATTCCTTTGGTGGCATTTCCGATGAAGAAACAAAATGCATGATTGCTGCTGAGTAGTTCTTTCTAGCCTGGTATGCGACCGACACCGAATTCGAACTGTCCACAGATACTAAAAAACCGCCTATAAGGCGGTTTTTTCTTAAGCGTATTGAGAGCAATTAGCCGCCGTTAAACAACCTAGCAAACGGGTTGTTTACTGGATTGATATAGGCCGCCGCGCTTTGGCCAGGGCCAATAACGACTACTTTTGTGCCGATTTTGGCGCGCTCATAAAGATGTTCAACATCCTTGTTCTCCATACGGATACAACCTGATGACAAGTTCAATCCGATTGACCAAGGCTGGTTGGTTCCATGAATCCGGTACAGTGTATCCTGATTGCCTTTGTAGAGGTAAAGTGCGCGGGCGCCCAAAGGATTTTCAATGCCGCCTTCCATACTTGCAGGCAACTCACGTCCTTCAGCGCGTTCACGCTCACGCATTTCAGCTGGAGGAGTCCAGGTTGGCCATTCAACTTTGCGTTTTATTGCAACTTCGCCATTCCATCCAAAGCCCTCACGGCCAACACCAACGCCATAGCGAATTGCCTTGTTTTTACCGGTTATGTAGTAGAGAAATTTCTCATCTGTGTGGATGATGATGGTTCCAGGCTCTTGGGACGTCTTGATATTGACATTTCTGCGTTTGAATTTTTGCGGAACCTTGCGCTGGTCAAGTCTGCGTTTAACAGGCTCGCCTTCTTTCCACATACCGCTGTTAATGTCGAAATATCTTGCTTCCGCATCGCTTAGAGACAGACTATTCGCTCCAACGAATGTTCCTGCTGCGATTACAAATGACAGTGCTATCCTCGTAAACATCTGATTTCCCATATTTTTTCGATGGTCTTTGTGGGTGTACAACGACCTTTGGCCGGACGGTGGCGCAATTATTGACAAATTGCAAGATTTGAACGACTGCCAAAAATGACATATTGAATGATTTTATGAGAATTACGTCTGACTGTTGAAAAAAAGCAACAACCCCGGCACATGACCGGGGTTGAACAGTTATATTTGAGATTAATTGCCTAAAAAGTAAGCATAGACTTAAAGAACAACTACCTTTGTTCCCACTTTAACTCTTTCATAAAGATCCGTTACATCTTCATTGCGCATACGAATACAGCCCGAAGACATCGCTTTGCCGATGGTATCGGGTCTATTGGTTCCATGAATACGGTAAAGCGTGCTGCCAAGATATAGTGCTCTTGCGCCCAGCGGATTTTCAGGCCCACCTGCCATGACAACTGGCAAATCGCGGCCTTTTTTACGTTCACGCTCACGCATTTCTGCTGGCGGACGCCAATCCGGCCATTCGGCCCTGCGCGTGATTTTTTCAGTGCCAGACCATTCAAACCCGGCTTTACCTACTCCGACCCCATATCTGCGTGCCATTCCGTTTGCCTCAACAAGAAACAAAAAGCGCTGCGAGGTATCAATTACAATAGTTCCAGGAGCGTGTTTGCCGTTATAGGCAACGAGTTGCGGCAGAAACTTTGCGTCCAAGCCATCAGATTGGGCAGGTTTCGGAGTTGGTTGCGGTGAAGGCTGAATCGCCGGACGGATCAACGAGATCCGTTGAATTTTGCTTTTCTTTTTCAGGTTTCTCATCATTTGCTGATGAAGCTCGATGTTTCGTTGAGCGCGCATCTGAAAAGCTTGATTATTGCGTAGCTGCAAAATCCAGGGCGATGCGAGATCGCTGGAAAGCACAGTTGGAGGAGGAGCCTTATACCGGGTTTCCGCCAAAGCTGGCGATAAAATAGAAAACGACAAGACAGAACCGGCAAGGCCGGCCATTAATAATTTGCGCATGGTTTACTCACTACTAGAATTGCACAGAACGCTTGAAAACTGACTTCTCAGCGCTTGGACACCATCATGCAGCGAAATCAACAACCGAATTATGAATCAAAACAAGGTTATTAAAATTTGAATGATTTATAGTAACCAACGGCTTTAGGAGGGTGGTTAACAAGTTCTTGCATTTAACGCGCGGCGCGCTTTGCATCAGCCAGCACCGCTGGAAGAATGTCTTGCACAGAGGTGATCGTGGCACCGTTTTTGATACGCTTGTCATAGAGCATGTTCAAAATGGTGCGGTCAAAACGTGTGAAGCGCGTATGATTGGAACGATCATTGAACATGCTTTCGTCGAGGCTAGGATGCTCATTCAAGGGGCCAAGGCCCTGCAATATTTCCTCTATCATGCAGCGTTTAAAGAGGGCCTCGCCGCCGTCCGAGACAATAACAGCATCTGAGCGGATGATCCCGGCTCGGGAAAAAACGGAACGAACCAGGCATTTTCCCGGAACGCGGGCGGTGCTGCGTTTGTAAACTTTGTCCCGGGCCACTTTTTCATAATCGGCCCTGTCAACTACGTAGATGTTAAAATTGGCCGATCCTGCATTATTGGTGGTATTGGTTCGTAGCCCTCGCACAGAACCGTTCAAAGAGCCAATAAAACCTGCAATCGTTCGCGAACGGTTACGTTTTGACAAATTGTGAATCTTGAAACGAACCGGCCCGACAAATTTTCTGATATAGCGCGATTGTATGCCAAAAGGGGCAAACTCAGCCCCAAATACAGTCAGATTAAATCCGCGGATGATTTCCTGGTCCGTGGCAGCCTTGCTGGTTGAAGAAAAGGCAAATCCCAACGCCAAAACAATTGTCAAAAGTCGTGTCATTCTAAAACAAGAGAACAAATGTGATTTCATGCTGGAAACGATCCTGTTTATCCCGGCAGGCAAAGGAATTGATAGGCTTTTTTGCTAATCTTGCCAGAAGCACCAATGAGAAACACTACTGACAGGATTTGAAGCTTAGATGTGTTATCTATAGCCTAATTTATTAGACGTGGCAGCAGGTTTTGAGGATAAAGGTAAATTTAATGAGCAAAGAGACGGGACTTTTAATAGGCGATGATGGCAAGACCCGCTGCTGGTGGCACGGTAACCAGGAAGGCTATCTTGAATATCATGACCAAGAATGGGGGCATCCCGTAACTGATGATACACGTCTCTTTGAAAAGATTTGCCTGGAAGGCTTTCAATCCGGTCTTTCCTGGCTGACTATTTTGCGAAAGCGCGATAATTTTCGCGCCGCTTTTGCAGGCTTTGATATCAGCAAGGTTGCCGGATTCGGTGATGCAGATATCGAACGGCTCGTAAATGATGCGGGAATTGTGCGTCATCGCGGCAAGATCGTTTCAACCATAAATAATGCAAACAGGGCGCTTGAATTGCAGAAGGAGTTTGGCTCCTTGGCTACTTATTTCTGGTCTTTTGAGCCACAATCAAACCAGCGTCCCGATGAAATGACAATTGAGTGGGCATTTGCAAACACCTATTCCGATGTCTCAACCAAGATCTCGAAAGATTTGAAAAAGCGTGGATGGTCCTTTGTTGGCCCGACAACTGTTTATGCGTTTATGCAGGCCATGGGGCTGGTCAATGATCACATTGAGGGATGTTATTGCCGGGAGATAACCGAGGCGAAACGCCAGGCGCTGAACCGTCCCATCAGACCCTAGCGCAGTTGAAAACGGGCCAAGGGCGTAATGCAACAAAAACCGGGTAAGGTCTTTTGGCAGTGTGCAAGTCCTTGCGGACTCAATGCAATTTAGGGAACAATTCAATATGGTAAATCACATCGAAATCCCGAACGATCCAATTGAACAGGTCGTTGGCATCTATCCAAAACCGATAGCCGAGGCTCTGCAAAATTTGCGTGATTTGATCGTCACCGTTGGGCAGGAAACGCCTTCCGTCAAGAATGTGGCCGGATCCTTGAAATGGGGCCAGCCATCTTATGAAGCCGTATCGCCCAAGACTGGAAGTCCCGTTCGCATAGATCGGGTCAAAAACAGTGAAACAAAATATGCCATGTATTTCATCTGCACCACGACTTTGGTTCAGGACATTCGCGAGCGTTATCCGGATGAATTCACATTTGAGAAGAACCGGGCCTTGATATTTGATGTGACGCAAGCACTGCCGACTGAGCCCTTGAAGCATTGCATCGCAATGGCACTCACATACAAGCTAGGGTCAGGACCCATCAATTAACGCGAAATGGCGCCCGATAGGACAAGAAATACAAGGAAAAGATCGAAAATCGGGGTTTACCCCCCGGTTGAGAGCTTTGACGAAGTAGATCGAAGTCCTGGCGGAGCGTCCCTTGGATGGGGTAAATTTGCCCTGATGCGGCGTCGCAAATGCTTGAAAACCAGAAGGTTTCCGTCGCATCTGCTCCTGTCATCAAACCAAATTCCCTCCCACCATATCGTGTCAATTAATGGGTCCTGATCCTAGGCTCTGGGCTAAACCGCCTTCGGCCCGTAGATCACTTCTCAACCGCGTTGAAAACACCGTCCCAATTCTTGGGGAGTCCATTTTTGGCAAGGCTGGTCAGGCGTTCTTCATAAACCATATAAAATTTTTGAAGTTCCTGCGGCGCAATTTTACGAAGTTTCGCAAGCGACCGCTTCGCAGCCTTTATCTTCCCGCTTCTGTATGCAGAAATCATCGCCTCATGGTCCTCACGCAGCTGGTTGTAAGGGGCCCGCTTTGCAAGATGGTAAATCGAAACAGGTTCGGTTCGCCCAACCACACTTACCTGATCAATTTCCAAAGCCGACAAATTCGAAACATTTTTCAACGTCTCAGCAGAGGCGAGATTGTCGAGCCCATATTGCTTCGTCAACCCTTCAATCCTCGAAGCAACATTGACTGCATCCCCAATTGCAGAATAGCTGAAACGCTGGGCAGACCCAAGGTTTCCAACACAGCTTGGCCCTGTGTTAAGCCCTACTCCAATTTGAATATTAAGCCCTCGCTCCTCGTTCAATTTGATCAAAGCCCTGCGCATTTCAACGACACTCTTACAGGCCCTATCCCGGTGATCGGGCTGATCTATCGGCGCGTTCCAGAACGCCATGATCGCGTCCCCCATATATTTATCGATTGTCGCCCCATTGTTGAGCAAAATACCTGTCATCGGCGTCAGAAAACTATTCAGCAATTCGGTCAGCTCTGTCGGATTCAAATTCTCGGATAAGGACGTGAACCCTCTGATATCACAGAATAAAAGCGTCAATTCTTTTTCCTCGCCGCCCAGTACAAGGTTCTCTGGATTTCTGGCAAGTTGATCGACCAGTGTTGGTGCCAGATACTGGCTGAATGCCCCGCGCAAGAACTTCCCCTCTTTTTCCGTAAGGAAAAACATGGCAGCAGACGCGAATCCGTAGGAAAAAATCGCAGAGGCAAGAATAACAACCGGGCTGAAAAGCTGCAATTGTTGTGAAAATTGCAGCCAAAACAGAATGATCGCCGTAGCGCAGATAATCAGTGCAGATAGTCCGCCAATAACCGAATTTACAAAGGGTCTGATCGCCAAAAGGAACAACACCGCAACAATCGCCGAGATCAATTCAACCCCTTTGGCATAGTCGGGACGAACCAGATAAGACCCCGACAATATCTGATCCATGATATCCGCATGAATATAGACACCCGGAACAACTGCCTCCAGTGGCGTTGAGCGCAGATCGAGTAAACCTTCAGCAGATGCGCCGACGATGGCAATCTTGCCTTCGATTGCACCCCGTAATACGTCTTCGCTTACGCCTTTTTCTTCCGGGAACATCAAAGAGCGGATCGATACTGCCGGTTTGCTGGCCGCCATGGAATGGTATATCGGCATATCACCAAATTCATTTGTAGGCACATCAATCGCCCCGACCTGAACCGATACCATCCGCAAACTACCCAAATCCACCTCGCCACTTCCATCGCTGCTTTTGAGTTTGAATCCCCCTGCTCCCTGGGCAACCCGCAGCGCTTCCATGGCAAGCGTTGGATAAAAACTCCCGCCGACACCGGTCAGAAGTCGCACATCACGGATAATCCCGTCGGCCAGAAACTCCGATGCCAGAGAAAACACACCGATCCCGGCTGCCGCATTGTCGAATATCTCCAGATTTCGGATAGAGCCTGAACTTGGTTTCATCATGCCGGGCGGCTCACTCCCGCTAAATCCATGTCCAGCTTTGGGAAGCGGTGGTTCTTGAGTGGAAAAATCAGATAAAACCAGACCTGTAACAACACGGTTTCGCTCAATCGCCTTTGCAAAAATCAGATCATTATCGAGGTCTGCCGACTGGTCCGGGAGCGTAATTTCCGCACCTGCATCACGCAACCTGTCGAGCGAATAGATAGGAGAAGTGCGATCCGGCTCTGAAAACACTACATCATAGACAATTGTTACAGCCCCAAGCTGTGTCAGCCGATCCGTCAGATCTGCCATGAAATCTCGCGGCCAGGGCCATTGACCGATCCGCTTGATGCTTTCCTCATTGATATCAATGACGATAACGCTGGAACCCGACCAGTCGCGTGGCTTCAGCTGCTGATAAGTATCAAAAACGATATTGTTTACACGATCATACAAATTCGGGAATAAGTATTGCGGAACCCATATACACAAGGCAGCAACCAATCCAACCAGCCAAACAATCCTGTTTTTGCGTTTAAATAGTCTCATTTTTGTCACTGCTCAGGCATTCCATTAAGCCTTTACTTAATACATCATTGACTCGTCACTACAATTGCAATTTAGATTACCTAGCGCGAAGTGACTTATATCTGATTCAGAATCAAAGATACGGATTGAAATCATGTTTAAAGGCCGCGGGCTAGTTAGCGGTGCAATAATGGCATTGGGAATAGCGACAGCTCCCGGTGCCAACGCCCAGTTCATTTCATATCAGCAGGTTCTCGATCGCCCGGACGATCCGGCACTCAATTTACAATTTGCCCGTCAGGAGATTGCTTCCGGTCGCCTTCAACAGGCCGCGTCAGCCTTGGAGCGTTTGCTGCTTAATCGTCCGAACTGGGATTCGGTTCGCTTGCTTTACGGCATCGTATTGTACCGGATGGACGATTTGGAAAATGCCAAGCTGGAATTGTACAAACTGGAGGGTCGGAGTCTACCCTCTTCCCAGGAAGCAGACCGCCTGCGCTATCTCGGCATCATTGAACGCGAGACTGCCAGCATTCGCATCACCGGGCGTGTTTCGGTTGGCGGGCGTTATGATGATAATCCTGGATTGGTTTCTGATTTTATCAAAGACGCAGTTGTGGACCCTGGCGGCGGCGGTCCTTTGCTTACGCCTATTCCCGGTATGTATGACGAAGAAGATGTCGGGCTGATTGGCACTGCGCGAATTCGCATTGAAGGTGACATTGAAGGCGCACCGGGAAGTGTATGGTTCCTCCAGGCTGACGGCGGCATCATTAATTTCATGGACATCGACCGGGCAGACAACGCATCAAGCTCTATTAAAGCCGGCGTCTCCCTTAAGTTCGACAGGCTTATCGTTGAACCCTATGCAATCGCAAAAAACACCTGGTTGCAGCAGGAAGAATTTAATGACCGTTGGGGCGGCGGCGTCAACATTCGCTACCGGGTCAATCCTCAACTTATGCTCTTTGGTAATTTGCAGTTTCTCAACGAAGACTACAACAGAACAGATTTCAGCATATTCAACGATGAGCGAGATGGTGACATTACCAGCGGCAATATTGGAGTAGTTTGGCGCGCCACAGAAAGCCAGAGCTTCACAGTTTCGGCTTTTGCCGCTGACAAAAATGCTGAAAATGAGGGTTACTCATTTGAGCAAACCGGAATTGCCGTGAATTCGCTTACCTTGCTTGGCAAAGGTGCTTATCTAAGTTTGTCTGGTCGGTATTCGGAAGTAGAATATGATCAGGGTAACGGCCATTTCACCGATCCTTTTGCATTCTTTGCTCGAGAAGATGAGCGTTATTTTGCCCGCGCAGCCATTGGCGCGCCTTTGGAAACCATATTTGGCGAGCAGGCGCAATTGCCTGAATTTTTCAAAGACGTGGTAATGCAGGTTGGCGTTACCTGGACGCGGCTGGATTCTAATTCTGAAATAATTGATTATCAAAACACATCAGGCGACATCCTGTTCACCAAGAAATTTGCATTCTGATCAATTTTGCAAATGCGGCTATACCGAACGGACAAAACCAAATGGTACTGAAAAATAAAAGTTGCGAACCAATCAAAGCGTCTAGCGCCAATGTTTCAAGCTCTAATTTGAAACGGCCTGGAAACGCATCTCCTTTGCGTAACAACATGCTCGCACTGGCTTTCACCACGGCGCTGTCTTTCAGCCCCCTCGCCTTGCCAATGGATTACATTGCAGCTGAGGCCGCTCCTGTAGTCGGCACCAGCGCCGCTGTTCGCGGTCAAGTATTTGTTTCTACCAACGGCGCTGAGCGTAAAGCGGAAATCAAACAATCCATTCAACTTCAGGACTCCGTCACCACCAAACAGGACAGCGCCTTGCAAATCCTGTTATTGGATCAATCGACTTTTACCGTCGGTCAGAATTGCAACATGGTGATCGACCGGTTCGTTTACGACCCATCCAACAACGGTGGCGAGATCGGCGCGACCATTACCAAAGGTGCATTCCGTTTCATGAGCGGTAATATCGGCAAGACCAATCCGACAAGCGCCAGCATCTCAACGCCAAGCGCAACCATCGGCATTCGCGGAACTTTCTTTGAAGGGATCGTTGGAGGAGACGCAATAGCTCTGGCTCAATTGGGCGGCATCAACACGGCAGGTGCCAACAGCAATAACGCCAGCATCATCATATTGCGTGGGCCCGGACCTAAATCGAATACTTTGGATAAGATCGGAGCGTTACAAATCAGCACGGCAGGCGGTTCATCGTCCATCTCCACGCCAAATTATGCAGTGTTTGATTCAGGTAATGGAAACCCGCCAACGCGGCCCTTCAAAGTGACACCTGAGATGCAGGAATATCTGGACTTCTTCCTTCGCTCTCAGCCCGATGGCCCGTCAGAGGAACCTTTGCCCATCGGCGAAGACGTGGAAAACGCGTCCGGTCAAGACAAATTCGAAACCCCAGTCATCGTCACTGAAGATGTGTTCGAAGAACTGATCGACGGTATTCAGGACTCTTTGACTGAGGAATATTGCTCAGGTGGTTACTTCGGTGACAATTGCAACCCTTCATCCTAGTCCAAAACCCCTGAAAAACCGGATCAAAACTGGTTGACCAATAGCATCATCTATTGCTGGGAATTTGGTGCTGGCCTTGGCCATGTTTCCAAATTGACGTCAATGGCGCAAAAATTTGCGCATTTTGGTAAAAAGGCAATCCTCGTAAATCCGCAAGGAATTCGTTTTAAAGACCAAAAAATCTTTGATGAGATAATAGAGTTTCCAAATCCAAACCAACTCGCCACAACAAGCCGGCCGCTCGGCCAAAGCATCACTTCCTATAACGCAGCCATTCAAGGCTTTGGCTACAGCGATCCAAAATTCATTTTCACCGGAATAAAGCTGTGGCAGAAACTCTTTGAAGTAGAAACACCATCCATCATTATCGGCGACTATGCGCCGACGGCCATGTTGACCGCTCGCGCCATGGGTATCCCGACTGTTGCATTCGGCAATGGTTATACCCTGCCTCCAACCAATATTGAACAATATCCACGTTTCGTAGATCAGGTGGACCCGGTCAATCCAGAAATTCTTTTGGCAAATGTGAACCAAGCACTAGATCTTTGCGGCTTTTCAAAACTGTCTTATCTGCCAGAGATTTTCGCCTCCGACATCCATGCTTGCTTCACCCATAGTGAATTGGATCCATTCAAGAAAATCCGCAACCCGATTGCTCTTGGTCCGTTTTTCGCCAACGCGCCGCCCAAAGCAAATCCAAATCGTCCAAACCGGGCCTTTATGTATTTGACGAATTGCACGAAATCGGTTCACCAAACCATGCTTGGAGCTGCGGCGAGGCTCCAAACCCCTGTCGATATCTATTCCTTGCAGGCAACACCAGAAGATGAAAAATTGCTTTCTGGCAGCAACGCAAATCTTCTTGACGGACCTTTGTCATTGCAAACTATTTGCGAGAATTATCGCTTTGTAGCCCATCTCGGAGGACATGGATTAACTTGTGAAATGCTCTATGCGGGCATGCCCCAAATGCTTTTCCCGATCGACATAGAAAAAATATTATTTTCTCAAGCAATGGCAAATAATGGTTGGGCTGGACAGCTTCGCATTGACAACGGAAAAAGCGTTGAAGCAGTCGCAAAGAAATTCAACGAAGTTCTGGCCGACGATGACATTCCACGAAAACTCGCAGACTTCACCGAAAGCCTTCGAGCGAACCAATGGCGCGAAGGTCTCGACAGCTTCGAAAGCCAAATCGCTTCTTTGCTTTGAGACAACGCATAACAATTTGCTATCGCGTCGACAATCAGCATTGCCTGTTCAAAAAAGATGGTGCGGGCACCGGGACTCGAACCCGGACAGCACTAAGGCCGAGGGATTTTAAGTCCCTTGCGTCTACCAATTCCGCCATGCCCGCTTTGGGTGGCCCGCACACAAAAAACTGACTAGCGAACATGGTCACATACTGCAATCCCATTTTTCCATACCTGTTGTCGATTTTTGATAGATTTCGCAACTAATAGGAAAATTGGCCGTCAAAAACCTATTTAAAAAGGAAAACCAGTTGAATCTGGTTTCGCCAAATCAATTGTGCCGAATAAAGGGGTTTTAGGCTTGTCTCTAATCCTTGGATCCACCTGTTAGATCGGGGATATCCTCAGGCCCAGTGGCAGGTTCAGGCTCGGGACGTGGATTAGCCCCTTCTGTGGGGTTGGAAACCCATTTAACGGTGTCATCGTCTGCCGGTCTTTTGTTTTTCCCTTTATCTTCTTTTCCCTGTTCCATGATATGCTCCAAAAATTATTCATAATAGCACCCCACAAGAATTTGACCACATCCCACAAGTTGATGCAAATTTACCTCTTCGCAATATAACTTTTGAGGTTTCAGGTTTTACCGACTTTACCAATTCAGTTGGCTGCTGTTAAAAGATCGTTCCCAAAAGACAAAAATATCCAAACCTACAGGATCAAGATCTATGCAAATAACCGCAGCAATGCTTGCCATCGGCGACGAGCTGCTATCCGGGCGCACCAAAGACAAAAACATTGGATATCTTGCCGAGTTTTTGACCCTGAAAGGCATCGACCTACTGGAAGTTCGCATTGTGCCTGATGAGCAGCAACGCATCGTTGAAGCGCTTAATGCTCTGCGTAGCCGATACACTTATGTATTCACATCTGGCGGTATCGGGCCCACCCATGATGATATTACCGCAGATGCGGTGGCTGCGGCCTTTGACGTGCCGATAGACCACGACCCGCGCGCAATGAAGCTCCTTGAGGCGCATTACAAAAGTCGCGAAATGGAATTTACCGAGGCGCGAAAACGAATGGCTCGACTGCCTCAAGGTTCAGATCTGATTGATAATCCTGTATCCATCGCGCCCGGCTTCCGGATCGAAAATGTTCACGTCATGGCGGGTGTACCTTCCATCTTCCAGGCCATGATGGACAGCGTTGGCCCCACGTTGAAATCGGGCATACAAATACTGTCAGAAGCCATCGAATGCCCCTTCGGCGAGGGAACAATCGGCGCTCCGCTTGGCCAGATTCAAAACAACCATACTGCCACAGCCATTGGTTCCTATCCGAAATTTGATGGTAAAATCTATTCTACGCAAATTGTTATTCGCTCGCGCAACCAGTCCGCAATTGATGCAGCAGCCAGCGACGTGAAACAAATGCTGGCTGATTTGGCCAAAGCCTGAGGAACGGACGAAATGAAACTCACCGTCTACCACTTGAAAAACTGCGATACCTGCAAGAAGTCCATCAAGGCGCTTGAAGCATCCGGACATGAATTAACCCTCATTGATGTGCGCGCTGATGGTGTTTCAAAGAATGATCTCGAGAAATTCATGATGGGTGTTGGAATAGAAGCCCTACTCAATACCCGTTCCACCACCTGGCGCGAGTTGGATGATCGCTATAAATCGGACATGAGCGAAGCCAAGGCACTATCGCTGATGGGCGAACATCCTACCCTGATCAAGCGTCCTGTAATCAGCGACGCAAACCAAATCACGGTCGGTTGGAACAAGGAAGTACAAACCCGCTGGCTAACCTGATAAGAAATGAAAAGGTTTCTAGCGCTTGGCTTTCAAAATGCGCTGCCAAAGCGTGCCGCCTTTAGTTTTCGGCAGGAAATAGAAATAGGCGATAATCAGCGCAAAAAGCAGCAACGCTGGCAAGCCGTTTAATTGAAACCCCTCACCCGTGGCATTTCCCGTCAAGCTGGCAATCACATACCCGCCTATGAAGAAAACCGTAAAAAAATCCAACACCGCAGCAAATACAATCCTTAAAGTCGACACATCGCGTTTTTGTTCCATATCCCCCTCCATAGTCCGTTCACACTCCATCCTACATTCCGTGGAAGAAGGGTCAAGAAACTTGCCTCAATTGCAACCATGGGCTAATTGCGAGCCAGCAAATACAAACCAGCCCTTTAGGTGATTCATGTCCAGTAAACCAAAAGCCTTTCCCGTTTCCTGGGATCAGTTTCACAGAGATTGCAAAGCCCTTGCCTGGCGTCTTGCCGGTTTTTCAGATGCAAATGGCCCTTGGAAAGCAATAGTCTCAATCACCCGCGGCGGCCTTGTACCAGCGGCAATCATCGCCCGTGAACTGGGTGTTAGAAATATCGAGACGATCTGCATTGCCTCTTATCATGAATACAAGGACCAGGGAGAGTTGGAGGTCATCAAAGGCATCTCCGAGGACCTTATCAAAATGTCCGGCGGCAAAGGTGCCAATGTGCTGGTTATCGACGATCTGACCGATACCGGAGCTACTGCCAAAAAAGTCCGCGAAATTCTGCCCGAAGCCCATATCGCAACCGTCTATGCAAAGCCTTCGGGCGTACCAATGACCGATACATTTGTAACGGAAGTCTCTCAGGATACCTGGATTTACTTCCCATGGGATATGGAAATGTCTTATGTGGAACCGATTTCCGGCCTGAAAGACGGATAATTTGCTAAACCGCTCTTCACTGGTTGTCTTGGCCACGGTAGTCATCAACATGACCGGGGTGGGCCTGTTTTGGCCTATCCTCCCCGGTCTCGTACAGGAATTGTCCGGCGGAACAATATCTGAAACAGCGCTAATGTATGGCGCAATTTCAGTGGTCTTTGCGTTGATGCAATTCATTTTCGCGCCGATGATGGGTGCCCTTTCAGACCGCTATGGCCGTCGCCCGGTCCTGCTGGTCGCTCTTGCCGGAATGGGCATGGACAGCCTTCTGCTCGCCTTTGCCCCTACCCTTGCCTGGTTGTTTTTGGGCCGCATGATTGGTGGTATTTTCGGCGCAACTTTTTCAGTCGCCAATGCCTATATGGCTGACATCTCCTCCGGCAAGGATCGCGCTGCAGCCTTTGGCCTTGTAGGGGCTGCCCTTGGCGTCGGATTTATCATCGGCCCGCTGATGGGCGGTGTGCTTGGCGAAATCGATCTGCGCCTGCCGATGTTCTGCGCTGCGGGGCTATCATTCATCAATGTGATTTTCGGATATTTTTTCTTGAAAGAAAGCCTCGCAGAAGAAAAACGCACAACCAAACCACTGTTCAATTCAAACTTCTTGAGCGCCTTCAAATGGCTGGCAAGCAAAAGAGTTGTCTTGCCTCTGGCTATTGCTCTTTTGATCGCCAACACCATGCAACGCGGGCTTGAATCGATCTGGGTATTGTTCACAACCCAGCAATATGATTGGGGAACCAAAGAGGCCGGAATTTCCCTTGCCATTGTCGGCATCAGCTTTGTCTGCGTGCAAGGATTTTTGGTAAAACCCATTGTTGCCCGTTTCGGCGAAGTGTGGACCATAGCCGGCGGCTTTACCCTGAGTGCCGGCATGTATCTGCTATTGTCCTTTAACGAGATAGGCCTAATCGGCTACCTTGCCATCATTCCCCATGTATTGGGCTGGGGCGTTGCAGGCCCTGCCTTGCAAGCATTGGCGTCTCAACAAGTCGATGAAACCGAGCAAGGCTACATGCAAGGCGCTTTGACATCGATTGCCGGCTTGGCAGCAATCATAGGCCCGGCATCTGCAACGGGCGTTTTTGCCTATTTCACCAGCGCCACTTCGCCCTATTTTTTCCCGGGAGCGTTCTTTCTATTGGGTGCGATCATGCTTTGTGTCGCTGCATGGATCGGCTCGAAAGCAGGAAAACCGAGCGCAAATTAATCCGCCAGCAACAGCATTTGGGTCAGGAACTAGCCTACCAGAGCAAGAGCTCTGGAATCAGACTTATTGTCAATTATCTCTAAACCCGATTTTTCTTCAGCATCAAATTTGAAAGCGTCATAGTCTTTCAACATCTCACTTTCCAATACATCGCGGTAATGCATCGGCGGGCTAAAGAGATATCCTTGATAGGTAAGGCCCTCGAGCTGTTGCAGGAAGCGGAACTGAGCATCGGTTTCAATTCCCTCAGCCGTAACCTTGTAGCCACGATCCTTCGCAATACCATAAATCGTGTGGATCATGGAACGGGCTGATTCTGACGTTTCAATTTCCTGTACAAAGCTTCCATCAATCTTGATGCGATCAACGCAAAACTTGTTGAGATAGGAAAGTCCGGAATATCCGGTGCCAAAATCATCTAGCGCGACGGTGACCCCAAGATCGCGCAACTCCTCGATACGCTTTGCCGTGCCTTCGGTTTCTGAAATCAACTCCGACTCTGTAATCTCTAGCTCAAGCCTTTGGGGTTTCATTCCTGTTTGATCCAGTATCTTTCGAACCTGGGCGACATAGTCACGACTTAAAAAGTGATCTGGCGTCACGTTCACGGAAACCTTTAAATCACCTAAAGGGCGAATTAGTTGACAGGCCTTCGCCATGATCTGACGCCCCAGAATCTCAGTCAGATTGAGCGATTGAGCTAATGGTACAAAGCATGCTGGCGATATCATGCCCCGTCTGGGGTGTTGCCAACGCGCCAAAGCCTCAAAACCAACTAGTGTTTTTCCATCTTCTGCCATTAGGGGTTGGAAATAAGTTTCCAACTCTTCACGCTCCAACGCTTCGCGCAATTCGGCTTCCAAAGCGCCCCTTTCCGCCATGGATGATTCAATGCCAACATTGAAAACAACGGGTTTTCTCAAACCGCTGGACTTGGCCTCCAGGAGAGCCAGGTCTCCGCGGTGCAAAATATCTTCAACACTGCCGGATTCTTCCACAAACAAAACCGCTCCAATGGCTGGCTCTGCATAGAAAGATTGCCCCGTATTCTTGATTGGCAATGCTAACGCTTTGACGATTTCCGCCGAAAGCCCCTCGATGGTTGTGCTGCTCGAAATCTCGTTAATAAAAATACAGAAAGTGCCAGGAGCAACCATTGAGACCATATTTGGGCTCTGGAACAAATAGACCAAACGCTCGGAACAGGTTTTCAAAACAAAATCACCCGCCGACCTGCCATAGGAATTATTGATGCTGGAAAGGCGACGAATGTTGATGAGCATCAATGCCCCGTTCTTTTTGCCCTTCTTTTTCCGCAGTTGTGACAGTTTGTGAATGAGATTCGAACGATTCGGCAATCCAGTAAGAGTATCATGTCTGATAAAGTATTTTGCAGCCTTGTCATCCTGAAACGAGCGAATAACGATCGTCACGACGGCACACAACATCAAGGTCAGGGCACACAGGAGATAAATTTCCTGCCCGCCAAACCCCTCGACTGAAAAACGGCCCACATCATAGGCATCGCCAGCAATTTGAAAAATCGCAAATAAGCCAAGTACAATTGCGGATACGGAAAGTACCACAATTCGTTTATGCTGCTTGTCTCTTAGCTCGTCGGTCAATTACCATCAGCCCATAAGTAATTCAGTTGCCGCTTTTATGGGCAAATATAGGATTTTGGCGTTTATAAATCCTTACCTGTGAGTTTACCTTTGGAAACAACTACTTGGGTCAAACTCCAGGATAAACATGCTTCCAATTTTGACGTAAAGGAACATTTTCTTACCATTTTTGCCTCAAGACTCAGCTCATCCTTAAAGGTCTGAACCGGGTACTTAGCACACCGCATAAAGGCTTAAAATTGATATCACCGGAAAACAGAATCGGCAGATAAGCTGGTTCGCATCTTTGCAAGCGATTTTTTTTGCAAAATACGATTTTCATGCCAAATGCTTGAAACAAGCGAGGAATTTTTTATCCCCGTTTTCCACATTAAAACACAATATGTAGTATCTGTGTTTTTCTTTACCTCAACAGCTTGACGTTAAAATCAAACTGCTTTTAGGGTGTTTACATGTTCAGGACGATTCCGGGGCATGGGGGAGCGCTGGCAACAGCGTTTGCATTGGGCCTTTAGTTTAAGTTTGCTCATCACATCATTGTTCAGAGTAACCAACGGTTGTTTTGTTAAAATAACCTGGGGGAAGTTGTGTCTACGTTTCGTGACACAATGCGGTTTTTGGCGGCCTTCCTGCACCAAACCACATTGTCAATCAGAGCGTTCTCGCTTCTAAAAAGTTGGTGATCCTTAATCAATTGTTAATACTATATTTAGTATTTGATTGGATCATTGGCACAATATATAGTCAAAGGCTTACGAAACAAGGAAGGCCATCAAAACGGTAAAATGGGCGGAATTTCAGCACTAAACAGCCAATTCCAACTCCGAATCGCCGAAAACTGGATTACAGACCATGCCAACAGACTTCACACTCTGTTTATGTCGTTAAAACCAGGAAAGATGATGAAAATTCCGGTTCGTGAGAACCTACAGGGAAGTCACACAGGGATTGACCGGGGATCGGCAGATTAACATGCCGGCAAGCGGCGAAGTTTTGCCAATATGGCAAAGTAAGATGAAGAAGAAGGGACGACTAAAATGCGTATCGAACGGCGGTTCACAACATCAGGCAAAACTCCATACGAGGGATTGGAATTTCGCAAGGCTACCAGCGAGATCAAGAATCCCGATGGTTCTGTGGTCTTCCGTTTGGCAGATATTGCAGTCCCTGCGGCCTGGAGCCAGGTTGCTTCTGATATTCTGGCGCAAAAATATTTTCGTAAAGCCGGTGTCCCTGCCGCTTTGAAACGCGTTGAAGAATCAACCGTCCCCTCCTGGCTTTGGCGTTCCGAGGCCGATTTGGCCGTTTTGGAAAAACTGCCCGAAGATCAGCGTTACACTTCAGAGATGGATGCGCGTCAAGTATTCAACCGCCTCGCTGGAACATGGACCTATTGGGGCTGGAAAGGCGGCTACTTCGACAAGGAAGAAGACGCCCGCGCCTTCTATGATGAACTATGCCACATGCTGGCAACCCAGCGCTGCGCACCAAACTCACCACAATGGTTCAATACAGGTCTTCACTGGGCCTATGGCATTGATGGCCCTGCCCAGGGGCATCACTATGTTGACCCGTTTACTGGCAAATTGGTAAAATCAAAATCCTCTTACGAGCATCCCCAGCCCCACGCCTGCTTTATTCAGTCCGTTGGCGATGATCTCGTCAATGAAGGCGGCATCATGGATCTTTGGACCCGTGAAGCACGTCTTTTCAAATACGGCTCCGGCACCGGCTCAAACTTCTCTTATCTAAGAGGCGAAGGCGAATCGCTTTCCGGCGGCGGAAAATCCTCCGGCCTGATGAGCTTCCTCAAAATCGGCGACCGGGCAGCTGGCGCAATCAAATCCGGCGGAACAACCCGTAGAGCAGCCAAAATGGTCGTTGTTGACATCGATCACCCGGATATTGAAGAATATATCGAGTGGAAAGTGAAAGAAGAGCAGAAAGTAGCTGCGATCGTCACCGGTTCCAAAGTGGTTTCCAAGCACATGAAAGCCATCATGAAGGCTTGCGTGAATTGCGAAGGCGATGCCGATAGCTGCTTTGACCCGAATATCAATTCGGCCCTGAAGCGCGAAATCCGTGCGGCGAAGAAATCTTCTGTTCCGGAAAACTATATCCAGCGCGTTATCCAGCTGGCCAAGCAAGGCTACACAGATATTCAATTCCCGGTTTACAACACCGATTGGGATAGTGAAGCCTATCTGACTGTAGCGGGCCAAAACTCCAACAACTCCGTTTCCATCAAGGACGAATTCCTGCGCGCTGTGGAAACAGACGGCACGTGGGATTTGACTGCCCGTAAAGACGGCCGCGTGATGAAAACCCTACAAGCCAAAGACCTTTGGGAAAAAATCGGCACCGCCGCCTGGCAATCCGCTGACCCGGGCCTGCATTACAACACGACCATGAATGACTGGCACACCTGCCCAGAAGCCGGACCGATCCGCGCTTCAAACCCGTGCTCAGAATATATGTTCCTGGATGATACAGCCTGTAACCTTGCCTCGCTCAACCTGTTGCAATTCCGCGACAAGGCTAAAGCCGGTGTGGACGATCAATTGTCCTTCGATGTGGAAGCCTTTGAACATGGCTGCCGCATCTGGATGATGGTTCTTGAAATCTCCGTGATGATGGCTCAGTTCCCGTCCAAAGAGATTGCCAAACTGTCTTACGAATACCGCACCACAGGCCTTGGCTTTGCCAATATCGGCGGGCTGTTGATGACTTCCGGTATCTCTTACGATTCGCCGGAGGGCCGCGCGATCTGCGGTGCCATCACGGCGATCATGACCGGTATCTGCTATGAGACCTCCGCTCAAATGGCCGGCGAGCTTGGTCCCTTCCCGGACTATAAGCGCAATGGCAAACACATGCTGCGCGTCATGCGCAACCACCAGCGCGCTGCCCACGGCAATGCCCAGGGCTATGAGAAACTGGCTGTGAATCCGGTTCCCCTTGATCATGCATCCTGCGCTCAATCCGGCGCATCCGGCGAGAAACTGGTTGCCCATGCAAAAGCAGCCTGGGACCGCGCTGTCTCTCTCGGTGAGAAAAACGGCTATCGCAACGCCCAGGCAACCGTGATTGCCCCGACCGGCACTATCGGCCTCGTGATGGACTGCGACACAACCGGTATCGAGCCAGACTTTGCTTTGGTGAAATTCAAAAAGCTCGCAGGTGGCGGTTACTTCAAAATCATCAACCGCGCTGTGCCCGAAGCCCTCCGCACCCTTGGCTACACAGAAGCGGAAATCGGCGAGATCGAAGCCTACGCAGTTGGCCATGGCAATTTCAACCAGGCACCGCACATCAATCCCGGCTCGCTAAAAGCCAAAGGCCTGAGCGATGAAAAAATCGCCCTTGCCAATGATGCGATGAAGTCTGCCTTTGACATCAAATTCGCCTTCAACAAATGGACCCTAGGCGAAGACTATTGCCGCGATGAACTGGGCGCTACCCAGGAGCAGCTCGACGATATGAACTTCGATCTTCTCGCCCATATCGGCTTCTCGAAAAAAGAAATTGAAGCGGCAAATATCCACATTTGTGGCGCGATGACCCTTGAAGGCGCCCCAGCGATCAAGGACGAGCATCTGGCGGTCTTTGACTGTGCCAACCCATGCGGCAAGATCGGCAAGCGCGCGCTTTCCGTCAATTCCCATATCGAAATGATGGCGGCTGCCCAGCCGTTCATATCCGGTGCGATTTCCAAAACCATCAACATGCCAAACTCGGCCACCGTTGATGATTGTAAAGACGCTTACATGCTGTCCTGGAAACTGGCGCTTAAGGCCAATGCGCTTTACCGCGATGGCTCGAAACTGTCCCAGCCGCTCAACGCCTCCCTCATCGAAGACGAGGACGACGAAGACGCTATGGAAGATTTGATCGATGCGCCAATGGCCGCCCGCACCACGCAGGTGACCGAGAAAGTCGTCGAGAAAATCATCGAGCGTGTGGTTGAAAAAGCTGTTCGCGACCGCGAAAAAATGCCCGATCGCCGCAAAGGCTACACCCAGAAAGCCAATGTCGGTGGCCACAAGGTCTATCTGCGTACTGGCGAATATAACGACGGCCGCATCGGTGAGATTTTCATCGACATGCACAAAGAAGGCGCTGCCTTCCGCGCCATGATGAACAATTTTGCCATCGCTGTTTCCCTCGGCCTGCAATATGGTGTGCCGCTGGAAGAATATGTTGAAGCCTTCATCTTCACCAAATTCGAGCCAGCCGGCATGGTCATCGGCAATGACGCGATCAAAAACGCTACCTCGATCCTTGATTATGTGTTCCGCGAATTGGCGGTCTCTTATCTGGACCGCGGCGATCTTGCCCATGTGGATACTTCGGACTTTTCCAATACAGCGCTCGGCAAGGGCGTTGCGGAAGGACGGGCGCAGACGGTTTCCAAGGGTCTGACCCGCGGCGCATTTGTTCCCTCCGTTGTTCCTTCCACTGGAACATCTGACCCGAAAGGCTCTGCTGGCGGCAGCGGATCAAAGAAAACACCGGCAAGCGGAGCGACGAAGGGTAATGTCACAGCTATCGGCTCCTCCGGCAGCAAGGCAACAGCTTTGAAACTGGATCTGGAAGAAGAGCCAACCGCCTTCCACAGAGACTTCAACCAGGAAGCGGAAGTGGCTGAAAAGCTCGACGAAGTTGGTTCTGTCTCAGACATGATCGGCAAACTCGCTGAGTCTCAAAGCGCTTCATCCGAAGCCCGCAAGACCACGATTGTCGAAGCGCGCTCTACCAAAGACGCTGCTGGCGAAAAGGTCGTTGCCAAGAAAATCGACGCGGGCGCTGAACGCCAGAAAGCGATGATGAAAGGCTATACGGGCAACTCCTGCGGCGAATGCGGCAACTTCACCATGGTGCGAAATGGTACGTGCGAGAAATGCGATACTTGCGGGTCGACTTCTGGCTGCTCTTAGGAGCAGTTGGGAGGCGGGCAATTGAAGGGATTCTCGTTATGATGAAAGACAAAGTTCTAATTGAACGTGCGGCAGCAAGCCTTCGTCGAATTCTTTTTTTAGACAATATCGATAACCCAGATTTAGCATCTATTTTAAATAATGATCTGGGTAAAATTCGACCTGGCTTAAAGCTTGTCCGCAAAATTCAAGATGAAATGCCTGAAGGCACAGAAGCTGAATTTGATTCAATTTCCAATGAAATTAGATTTTCAGAAACGGTGTGGCAAAGACTTCTTAGTGGCTGCACTCGCGCAAGATTCACAGCTGCCCACGAATTAGGGCATGTTGTTCTTGGCCATGAAGGTATCAGGCGTAGAGATGTCAGAGGTTACATAACAGCGAAAGTTGCAATTCAAGAAAATGAGGCAAATGCATTTGCAGGTTACTTTTTAGTGCCGACTGACCGGGCACTCGAAATCAAGAATCAAGGTGAACTTGAACAAAATTTTCAGTTGGGCAGTATCGCAGCAGAAATACGATTTAAGGAATTAGAATCTGCTAAGCGAAAAATATCTGGCAAGAAAAGAAAACTTCCAGATTGTGTAATCGACTTCATGAAAGAAAGTGAAAAACGAGGACACCGATTTAGATCATTGCCAGACGAATTTCGAGATTGAGCCTATCGAAGGATAGTTAAGGAAGAAAAAGCCATTCGCAGGAATCTAAGGAAGGTTTTTTTCCGAATCAGTAAAAAAACGGGACACAGAAAAAAATTTACACATGTGTATAACACTGTGGAAAACAATTTATCCACAGAAACGTGATTTAATGCTTGAAGGAAACTGGCCCACTATATATTGTGCACAAATAGATGATCGGCA